>JADZDX010000097.1 GCA_020850835.1 Fimbriimonadaceae bacterium | reverse complement strand
GCGCTCATGCTCGAACGACGGTCCGGGCTCCACGAGCCGCGGCTTCGATCGCAGCTTGTTCTTCTCCGGTCAAGTTGCGGTCGGCCTTTCCTCCATCTAGTAATTTACTGTAGACACGGCAGTCATTTCGCCCGTAAAGGCAGGACACCACGGCCCCATTGCCCCGCTCGTCGTAGAAGGCCATAGACCAACTTTGCGTCGCGCCAACATCTTCGTAGGCGTCGTAACGAACCATCCCAACATAGCGTAGCGACCCTGTCATCTTCTTTTCTAACGTGTCTGCCCGTTGCTCAAGCTGTGCAACTGCTTCTCGTAAGACGCGCCGTTCGGCCAAGTGCTCTTCTAGAACCACCTCTAAATTGGTCCCTTTGGCCCCCCGCATCAGGTCGCGCCAGTTACGGGTGGTCCGGTTCAGGCGGAGTGTCTGCAAACCAACACTAACTCCGAGTACGGCACATGCCAACAATAATGCTAGAGTGAGGGCGGCATTGTGGCTCGAAACGAGGCGCAGTAGTGGTTCCATTCGAACGTTGCACGCGCAAGCGAGTGCACACCAGTATAGCAAAGACCGATGGAAAGGCGACAGCAGATAGCTACCATGGGGAGCCTAAGCCTCTTAGCGCTCCTTGGCTTTGCTGCTTTTTTTCAGCAGAACTTTCGGACCATCCAGGTTCAAGGCAATTCAATGCTTCCGACGTTCAAGAATGGGGCGCATCTGCTGACGTCCAGCGCTTATTGGCTGGTTGGCCCAATCCAAAAGGGAGATATTGTCGTGCTGATTGATGATAGTGGAACTGCCATCATTAAGCGCGTGTACGGCATGGAAGGCGACAAAGTGGATTGGTTGAATGTGCCCGAGGACTACAATCTCAGTTCAGGCGAGTACGTTGTGCCCGATCAAACGCTCTATGTTTTGGGCGACAACCGGGAAGTGAGCGAGGACTCGCGGCGCTTCGGCCCCGTCCCATATGACAGAATAATTGGCAAGGTAGTGTTAAAGCGGTGGCTGTAAGAAGGTTTCCAGTCGGCAAATATGGACGGCAGCAGCTGGTATTCCACGCGGCTCCGTTCCGCTCGCCGCTCCGCGCCTTTGCGGCTCTCGTGTTTTGCTGGCGGGGAGACGAAGTCCTCCTAGTGGATATTGCCGATCGAGGCTGGTGCATCCCTTCGGGGCGGGTGGAGCCCTTTGAAGAGCCTTGTGAGGCAGTCCGGAGGGAGGCGGTAGAAGAGGGCGGCGCCGTCCTGCGCGATGTTCAATACATCGGGTGCTACCGTGTTACCGAACGTAAGGAGCTGCGCTGGCTTGATGTGTTTGTTGCCGAAGTGGACTCGCTCTGTGAAATCGGTTGCCCAGACGAGTCAAAGGGGCGCAAGTTGGTCTCGGTAGACGAACTCCCTGCGCTTTACTACAACTGGTCCCCGCTTGTTGAGGAAGTTTTCGGCCATTCTCGTGACGTCATTGACCGAATGCGGGCCGTCAGCTAAATGTTGACATGCTGAACGCTAGCGAACCGTTCTTCTGGTTCGCGATCACATTGATCGCGTTTGCCTACAGCGCAGTCGGCCACGGTGGAGCCTCGGGTTACCTTGCGCTGATGACGTTTAGCAATGTCGGTACTAAGGATTCCGCGACCCTTGCGTTGTCAATGAACTTGGTGGTCGCCGGGGTCTCATTCCTCGCTTTCCATCGAGCCAGGCACTTCGATTGGCAGCTTGCTTGGCCATTCCTACTGGGATCCGTACCATTCGCTTTTTTGGGCGGGGTGCTCAAGGTGCCCGGCCATATCCATCAGTGGGTTCTCGCTGCGGCGCTACTTTATGCTTCCTTCTGGCTCATGTTCGGAATGTCCAAGTCTGGCCGGGAAGCGAGAGAACTCGACCGGCGCATCGCGGTCGGCGCAGGAGCTGGGATCGGCCTGCTGAGCGGCGTGGTTGGGGTAGGAGGCGGCATTTTCCTCAGCCCACTCATGATCTTGGCTCGCTGGGCCGACGCCAAGCGGGCGGCAAGCGTCGCTGCCCTCTTCATCCTCGCCAATTCGGCCGCTGGCCTCGCGGCCCGCACGCCGAAGAACCTCTCCGTGGTCTCGGACCACTGGCCCCTTCTTGTTTGTGGCTTCATCGGCGCAATCGCAGGCGGCTGGATCGGGGCAAACCGAATCCCCAACCTCGCCCTCCGGCGCTTCTTGGGTGTCGTTCTCTTGGCTGCCGTGGCGAAGCTGATCATTCGGTAACAATCGGCCACCAGCTGGATGCCTCCCAGAAACCGCGGCCTCTAGCTATACCCGACTTGCCTCTTCACAGAGTTGGCTGGAAGTCCTCCTGGCACCGGTCAAAAAGGTCATCAGCCAACTCACGGAATTTGGCATCGCCGTGGATTTCTCTCATCTTTCGAATGGTTCCGATTCTAGGAGCTCATGCGGGTTGCACTTCGCCAGTCTCAACATCGTAGACGCCCATCATGGACTCGCCCGGAATCGGCTGAACACGTTCAACCGGAGTCAGCAAATGGTCGTCAGGACTTAGCATAGAGTCAAGTCGGCCGCGATAGAACAGGCAGTTCTCCTTCGGGTTCCAATAGACTCTCTCGACCGTAAAGATTTCGTTGTTGTTGGTGAGGTGGAGGCCAACACTTCCTGGGAGAATAACCGAAACCTTCGCGTCGTCACCTCCAGTTGGCATGTAGTCGAGACCCCCTGTGACCAATCGTAGAGGCTCATCAGCGAGGTCCGACAGCGACTTCGCCGCGGAACAGGTGATAGCGTCAATCTCCGTCTGCTCAGCAAGTTCACCAAGTTGCCGCAACGCGGCCCTCAGCACGTCCTCGTCCAGCAGTCGACCTGACAGGTGCAGACTTCCATAGGTCGAATCGAAGATGCTGACGAACCGTGAGTCCTTGGGTGTCGACTCCCATGCAGTCCGCAGTTTGTCTGGCGCCGAACTGATATCGTTGCGCTCGAATGGTACGACCAGAAGGAATGCTTCGAACATCAGCTTTGCAAGCAGGTCGCGGTTCAGGCCGTCGACCATCATGCAAGGGTGAACGAAAACCAGTCCGCTGGTGAAGTAGTTTCGGAAGAATGATGAGTGAGGGTAGCTGAACGCGACTCGGGCGTTGATGTGCGGGTAAGTCACTGAAAACTCTGAGTTCCCCCGCCTTTCGGAGAATCCATTCAACCACTCGCGAATCTGGAGGTTGCATTCGACTGCGACTAGGTCGCCCAGTTGAACCCGTTGAAAGACATTGCCCGAACTGAGGTTCGGAAATACCAAAGTGGGGAGAACCGCTGGCTTCGTAATGTAGCCCCGCTCCTTGCGGACCTTGATTGCCTTGCTCCGCAGATTGACTTGATAGACCCTGTAGGCTCGGGTGGCGTACCGGTAAACGGCACCCGGATATGCCTCGCGCAAACACTGTGAGTAGCTGAGGGAACCCAGATTGTATTCCTCGGGCCCATTCTTGAAAATCATCTTGAAGCTGGACTCAACGTCTCGCAAAGGAAACGAGTAGTTTGGGCTGTCGCCTGCCTCATGCTTCATCGCTTGAAGCTCTACTGGAACTTGGCCCGTTCGCTCCTTCTCACAGAGCTCGATGAATCCAGCAGGAAACTCGACCTTCGAATCAAAGGAGAAGTCGTCGCCTGAAGTGTTGGCGACCTTATCATGCTCACCACCTAGCCTGGCGAGGCAAAGAGCGTGTATGTACTGGATGCGCGTGTTCTGCAGATACAGTGCTCCCTCTGCCGGAGGTCGCGTCAGCAAAGACTCTGGCTCGCTGAAGACGGCTTCATCGTAGATAGAGCCCGTGTTGACAACGAAGACGTCGCCCGCCTTATGCCTTCCCACACGGCCAATACGCTGCCTGAAGCTGGTGGAAGAAGCGGGAACCCCAACGAGCACCGCAGTGTCGAGCGAGGGAATGTCAATCCCAAGTTCAAGGGCGCTTGTCGAAATCACGCCTCTCAGGCTTCCATCAGACAAGCGCGACTGAATCAGCCTCCGGTCCTCTTCTTCATAGCCAGACCTGTACGGCAGGATTGAGAGCCGCTTCAAGAAGGAAAGGCTGTCTTCGACCTCCTTATATCCGAGCTCGTCCTCGGGGGTGGTTTCACCAGGTTCATCAGGTTCTTCATCGTGTTGACCGCGAATCGCGATGCTCGTCAGAAGTTCGACCTGCTTTCGGCTGTCGACAAAGGCAATCAGACGTCGGTCATGGTCCTCGATGATGTGCTGAAAGAGCTTCGCCAGATTTGACAGGAGGTCATCACCAGGTGGTGGATTCACGAGGTGAATGGTGTTTGGATGGCGATTCGCCCCGTTGAACTGGTCGTCGACGATGGAGTAATCGAGTCCCGTCAACAACCTGAGATGCTCCTCAGGTCTCGCTATCGTGGCGGACGCAGCCACAAAGCGGGGGTCACTGCCAAGGAGGCTGCAAAGATGTCTCAGACGCCTGAAAAGGAAGCCGGAGTTTGAGCCAAAGACACCAGTATAGGCATGAGCTTCATCAACAACCACTAAGCGCAAGTGTTGAAGGAATGCTCGGACAGAGCGGTCGTTAGCGTTCGGGAGCATCCATGCATGCATGACGTCGGGCGTCATGACCACTACGTGGGAATGCTTGAGGATTTGTGCCCTGGCCTTGACAGGAACATCCCCGGATATCCGACCTATTCGACAGTCACGCACAGCCATCGGCATCGCTGCCGCCCAACGTTCCTCCTGTTCGTTGGCAAGCGCCTTGAGAGGATAGAGGCAGATGATCTTTGCGGACGGGTCCTTCGAGAAAGCTTCAACTGCTGCGCAGTGAAACAAGGTTGTCTTGCCTGAAGAGGTTCCGGTAGCAAGGCAAACGTTGGCGCCCTGCCCAAAACGATGGATAGCTTCAACCTGATGTAGATACAGGCCACCTGGGTGCAGCTTGGCACCGAACTTGACCGTATGCGGGTCCACGAGGTCTGGGTTTAGATGACTCAGCCTCGCCTCGCAACCCTCCACTTTTAGTTGGGCAACCTCCTCCCAGCCGCGCTCGTTCAAATATCCTTCAATGCTCACTCCAATCGCTCCCTAGTGCCGATACGTTACCTTGGTGCAACCACTTGACCTCAATATGAAGAGCTGCCATTGGTCGCGATGGCGACTTCGCACCGCAATCAGTTCAGCGTAGCAAGGTAGTCGCGGTCGAGGTCAAGTTTAGGAAGGGGCGGTCGGCGGCCGCCACAATCAAACCGCAGTCGACTCCAAACTCAAGTTGATACCGGTTCCAGAATATAGAATATGAGAAGGGAATCGTCCTGGAAGAATTTCGGTCACTTCTGGCAGATTTTGCACCTAATGCGAGAAGACTCAGTGGCGGAGAGGGTGGGATTCGAACCCACGGTATCTTGCGATACACCGCATTTCGAGTGCGGCGCACTAGACCAACTATGCGACCTCTCCAGCCCGAAGAATTATAGCCGATCAACGAACTTGGAACACCGCAGATAACGCGTCCACGCTTGGGAACTCAATGGCCTTCTTCCCGATAACCACCGTTAGTTTGGTTTGATCTTTTGTGGGTATTGCCAATACGAACTGCATCGGTAGCTGCCTTAAGACCTCTTGCGACACTGACTTGACATCCCTACCCCGCACCACGATGTACCGGTCAGATTTTGCCATCAACGCAGCCCGAAAGTATCCGGTGTATCCGATCTGAATCGAGTTGGCAGTTTTCGCGAAGCGGTCGGTTGAGGTCCGGGCAAACGCCCGCAAGTCATCGGCATTCGCACCAAGCAGAGACTCACAAAGCCATGCATATTGGATGGCTAAGCGAATGGCCATGGCGCTGGTACTTTCCATTTCGCCATCTACGACCTGCGGCACGATCGTATTGGGGGGAAGGATATCGGCGCACTCGGGGCTCGCGTAACTCAATACTCCGGGGGCTAGTGAAAAAAATTCGATGGCTCGCCGGAGCACTCGGAGCCCATCTTTCGCACTATCTGCGTCTCCCATCAGTAGTGTCGCCTGAAGTGCGGCATCGCTGTAGGTCAGATAATCGGCCAGGCAGGCGGGTTCCGCATCGCCTTTCGGGTCTCGCAAGACGTCATTCTCGCCCGTCCGCAGATTCTGCAATTTTTCGAACAGTTCATTCGCCTTCTTTGCCAAGACGGGGTCACCAAGGAGGCGAGCGCAAGTAAGGAGGCGAGCCGTTACGTAGCCATGGATACTCGCCGTCACTTGGTTCGTGAACCTTTGCTCAACGTCCGTCTTGGTCTGCCTCAGAGTGTCCAGCACTGCCAGTAACTGCCCCTTGTTGTCCCGGAAGCTATCGCTGCTCGTGACCTTGGGGAGCATCGCGGGATTCTTTCTTGGGTCAAGGCGAAGGAGACCAACACTTCGGTCTCGGGTGATCCCGTCTACATGGTCGGCAAGGAATCTCGGCGAAAAACTTGATCGCCGACTCCGATTGGCAGCCTCATCCCCATAGCGGTTCGCAACAACCCAACCCTCGCGCATGAAGTCGGTGGTCAACTCTTTGCATGCTTCTTTCGCAATCTCTCGGTAAAGCTCATTGTCACCAGCCCTCGAAAAAACTTCGGCCAAGGCTGAATTTGTGACCGCGCTCTTCTCGAAATCGGGATTCATCAAAGCTGGCTGCCTTGCGCAGGAAAAGAAACCTCCATTCACCCAGTCCACCATCCCACTTGTCGCAAGCTTCTCCAAGGAGAATGCGGCTTCGACAGGAGCATGCTCTAACAGGAAGAGGAGAGGCGTTGCTTGGAGGCGTGTTCCGTACTTGGCTGGCCATGCCCCAGAACCGGGGTCGCGAGACTGAAGCAAGGCTTGCAACTGCCCCTTGAAATTAGGTTCTTCAAAGGATGCTTCAACGAGATCCTTGATTTGGCCGCGTTGAGACCTACCGGCCGGTATGTCCTTCGTACGAGCCTTAACGTCCATGTAATAGGCTATCGAACTCGATAAGCTACTTTGCATCACGGAAGGGTTCGTGCTTATGGGCAGGAGCGAGCCATAGGATAGCCCATTCGAATCCAGGTACCAGATTTGGCAAGCTGGATCCCAGCCATCCATCGGACGTCGCACGGGATCATACGCCGCGGCCAGGTATGGGTGTGCGATCGCATCCACACGAACGGGAACAAAATTTCGGCGGATGGTGTCGGCGGTTTCTGAGTCGGTCAGCCCGTAACGATCCAATAACTGCCCGGTTAAGCTCGAAGCTTGACCAATTAGCAAGAAGATCAGCTTGTCCTCCCGTCGAGCTTCGGCAAACGTCTCTTGACTGAGAGTGCGCCACTGAATGGGTTGGGTCGCCCCAGCCACGAGGTAGGGGTCGGTCTCTCTTTGCATGGCGTTGAGAGGCGGGCGCGGAATGTACTTCCTTAGGGCAGCTCCGGCTAAGGCGACCAGCCCGACCAATATGACCGACCACGTGGCTGCTGGGTAGTAAGATCGCGTGCGTCGTTGCGGCATGCCTAGTTCACAGTATGGCGAAAAGATATACTGGTGCCAATGGGCATCACGTTGGATGAAGTGCGGCACGTCGCGAAATTGGCTCGGTTGGAGATGGGGGAGGCCGACTTAGTTGCTCTGCAGAGCGAGCTAAATGCCCTCCTTGGACACTTTCAGGATATCAATTCGATTGATGTGACGGGCTTGCCAGGTAAGCCCCATGCCGTTCCGCTCCAAAACATCTGGGCGGACGACGAGCCATTGGTGGGGCTACCCCGAGAGAGCGCCCTTCAAAACGCCCCAGCCGCCAAAGCGGGCCTTTTCCTTGTGCCCACCATCATCGAAGACTGATGTCCGCCCTTTCACAACTCTCGGCAACCGAAATCGGGGCAAAACTCCGAGCACGTGAACTCTCAGTTAAGGAGGTCGCAGAATCATTTGCGACCGCTGAAGATCGGGTCGGGGCGTTCATTACTCGCTCGAAAGAGTTGGACGAGCAGTGCCTTCGAGCTCAGTCCCTGATTGATGAGGGTGTCGGAGGACCGCTGACCGGGGTTCCCGTAGCCGTAAAAGACAATATCAGCACCCGCGGCCTACTGACAACATGCGCCAGTAAGATCCTTGCCAACTATATCCCTCCCTACAACGCAACAGTCATGGACAAGCTGGAAGCCCAAGGGCTCGTGAGCTTGGGCAAGACGAACCTGGACGAGTTTGCGATGGGAGCTTCAACGGAAACGAGTGCATATCATGTGACTCGCAACCCTTGGGACTTCGAGCGATCACCCGGCGGCTCAAGCGGCGGTTCGGCCGCTGCAGTATCTGGTGGTCTATCCCCCCTAGCCCTCGGCTCCGATACCGGCGGTTCAATTCGCCAGCCAGCCGCCCTCTGCGGCATCGTTGGGTTCAAGCCGACTTACGGCCGGGTCTCTCGTTTTGGACTCGTTGCCTTTGCTTCCAGCCTTGACCAGATCGGCCCCTTTGGTAAGTCGGTAGAGGATTGCGCCAACCTTGCCGCCGTAATTAGCGGTCACGATAAACATGATGCAACGTCCCTTCCACGTGACCCTATTTCAACAATAAACCTGAAGTCAGGCTCGCTTAAGGGACGCCGCATTGCATTACCGGTCGAACTGTTTGACGACTCGGCCGAGCCTGGCGTCTTAGCCGCAGTCACGTCCGCCATCGATGCCCTAAAGCGTGAAGGTGTCGAAATAGTTCAGGTGAGCATCCCAGAAATCAAGGTAGGGGTTACTACTTACTATATCATTGCACCTGCTGAAGCAAGCAGTAACTTGGCTCGATTTGATGGCGTTCGATTCGGCCCGCGACTTGAAGGGGATGGGCATGTGAATGTAGTTGCGGAGACAAGGGGTCGTCTTTTCGGGAGTGAGGTTCGCTCCAGAATAGTAGTTGGCACCTACGTATTAAGCGCTGGATACTACGACGCATACTATTTGCGAGCCCAGCAAGTAAGGGGAAAGATGACGGCAGGGTTTGAAGATGTCCTGAAAGACTGCGACGCGATCTTGTCGCCGACATCGCCCGTTGTTGCCTTCAAGATTGGCTCACTGAAGGATGATCCCTTGGCCCTTAAACTCCTTGATTACTGCACGATCCCGGCCAACATGGGCGGGTTCCCGGCAATTTCGTTGCCGTGCGGTTTGAGCGAAGGCCTTCCTGTTGGCTTACAATTATTAAGCGGAATTGATCATGACGAGGACCTTCTCCAACTCGCGTTTTTAGTTGAACAATCCTTGGGAATCAAGCTTACGCCACCCCAATAGTCCAGTCATGCGCTCCGAACGTCGACACCTTAGGATGCTTTTTCTGACCGGGCTCCGGGCTCCGAAATCGCTTGTGACAGTTGGTGCGACCTTGGTCTTCGGGGCCTGGGTGGTGAGTAGGGGACTCCCCCTTTGGCCATGGGGGCTTTGCATTGCCCTGCTTGGGCTAGTCATCGCCGTCATCAGGACCTTTGTTGATCTCGAAGCGCGCCAGTTTTTGAACCCTCACTATCTGGCGCTTTGGAAGAGCGCTAAAGATCGGCTGAGGCGATTCGACACGGCCTATGCGGGCATGAAAAACGCTTGGGATGAAGAACTGCCTGTCTTGCGCGAACGAGTCCGGTACACGGCTGATGTCGTTTATGAAGCTCTACAACGGGCTGACGTGATGAAACACGAAGTAAGCAAGAGTGAGGGGCATATGAATTGGTCGGATACTGCAACCCTCCGTCCTTCCTCAACCCCGTCCGACAAAAAGGTCCAAGAACTATATCAACTTGCTGATCGCAACGTAGCCGACTATCGTCAGCGCCTGAATGCGGTTACTGCAGGTATCCAGAGGTGCGAAGCCCAGACGACCGTGTTCATTACGACCTTGGACTCACTGCGCGTTCGACTCCTTGGATACCGCCTGATGGGCAAGTCGCCCGAAATTGAGCATCAAGCCTTTCTAGAGACAGTTGGGGAAGCCAAGTCCCAGTTGGATGCCGTTGACAAAGCCTTGGAAGAAATCAGCTTCGAACGCTTGGTTGCCCAACTGGAGATTGAGGGAGTGCCCCCTCCGCCGCCCTCAGAAAGTACCTTGACCGAGCAATCATGAAAGTTCTCGTGCCGTGCCCGGCCAAGATCAACACGTTTCTGAGTGTCGGGCCTCCGGGTCCTTCCGGCTATCACCCTATACGTTCCGTTATGCAAGCGGTGGGACTGTATGATCTACTCACCGTCGAGAGTTCTGAGGCGAAATCAATTGAGTGCAATATTGAGCTCCCATTGATCAACACGCTGACCAAAACACTGGACTTGTTGCGAGACCTTATTCGAGTGCCCCCTTTGAAGATTTCTCTTGAGAAACGAATTCCGATTGAAGCGGGCCTCGGCGGTGGTAGTAGCGACGCGGCGGGATTGATCAGGGCCATCAGCTTCCTAGTTGGCATGCCCATGGATCAGCACCTCTTTGACGTTGCTTCTGCAGTGGGCAAGGATGTCCCCTTCTTCTTGGTGGGAGGTCGGGCGAGGGCGGAAGGGCTAGGGGACAAGCTCAAGCCCTTAGAAGACGAACATCCGAGCTGGCTCATCATCGCCAAACCAACGGAAGGCGTCTCATCCGGACCGGCTTATGCGGCCCTGGACCAGGTTCCGCGACCATTTGCAGACTTCCCCGACAATCCTTGGTCGGGCCACAATGATTTCATGCAAGTTGCACCCCCGATCTGTCAAGACCTTGTGGATCAAGTGAAGAGGCTTGGTGCCAACTCGGCCGGGCTCAGCGGCTCCGGCTCGGCCGTATGGGGGCGGTTTTCTCTGGGCGACGACGCTCATGAAGCGCTCAAACGGTGCCAACAAATGGGGACCGACGTCCACCTTTGCCAGACCCTAACGCGACAACAATCGCTATTACTGGAGCGCGTTGCTTGAAGGCCATTATCCTCGCAGGAGGCTTACTTACAGAGTCGTTGGCACAGGAGACGGGGCGACAGTGGCGGTGTGAGCTCCCCTACAAAGGACGCCAATTTCTTGATATTGTCCTTGATGCCATGCCAGACGAGGTAACCGTCATCGGTGGGCCACCGAGGCACGATGTCGAATGGCGAGAGGGCGGAGACAGATTTATCGAAAGCTTTGCTCGAGGAGTTCAGGCGGGGGGGAAAGACCGTTTCCTGATGGCAAGCGCCGATCTGCCGTTCTTAACCCGCGAAAGTGTTATGTCCTTCGTGGGTGAAGACGACCAATCATCAGCAATTCGATATCCTATCGTTGAGATGGGAACCATGCGAGGTGCCTATGGCAACATGCCCCGAACTACCCTCAAGCTTCGCGAGGGGGAATTTACGGGCGGCAATCTATTCCTTGTGGATGGGCAGGCGATGGAAGCGATTCTGCCCCGAATGCAGCGAGCGTACGAGGCCCGTAAGAATGTCCTCAAACTTGGCCAGCTTCTGGGCTTTCCAACTCTACTCTCCTTAGTCAAGGCAAAGGTGTTTCCGGGCACCGTCGGAATTCCTCAATTGGAAACCCACGTTGGCAAGGCGTTGCGCGCAAAGGTCCGGGCCGTAATTTCCACTTATCCTGAACTCGCGGCCGATATTGATAGCCCTGAACATTTTGCCTGGCTGAAAACCCTTTAGTCGTGGCATAAATCTGCCGATAGGCAAATATGGCCCGCGCAGTTGTCATCCCTCGCAAGGCAGATCCAAAACTTACGGAAACTTATCTGCTCAATCTTGTTGGGGTCGTTGATGCCTCGGTCTTTTGGTCTCAGGGCGATCTAAACGCCCACGTTACCGTGCTTGGCGACACGCCCTTTGAATCAGTAGATGTCCAACGATGCTGCATGGAAGACCTAGGGCTACACCAGACACCGAGAAACGTGACCTTCGACGTACGGCTCTCGCGGGCGGCCTAGATTAAAACGTTACTCGGACTTCCCCTGCTCAAGGAACTCGTAGTAACGCTGCCTAGCATCGTGCACCATTTTGGCCGCTTCGAGATTGGTCATTGAGGATGGGTCTTGCGGGAATGGGTACACAAGACCAAACTCATCATAAAGGGGCCTCAAGTGATCGTACATGATTTGAAACTGACGCTTGTAATCAGAGGTCTTGGGGTTATCCTCGCTGATGTTTTCTGTTGGATAACCGAGCCGAGCGTCCACAAAGGCTCCGGCGAGTTGCGTCCGAACATCCTGCAAGATATAGCCCGCTAGGAAGCACCGGCTACCTCTTGGTCCGAACTCCGAGTCCACAACCCGATACAGAAAGAGGACGTCATCGGGCGGCTTGCTCTGCGTCCAATACGATACGCCCGACTCAGCCGCGCTGATCATCTCATCCACATTCACCGGAAGGTCGAGGCGATGCACCACGGCGCGAAACTGGGCGATATCGAAATTGGCTTCGGGTAGCCCACTGACATCGGACTCGACCGATTCTCTAACCGCTCGGCGGAAAGCCTCATCGTCCTGATCGGATGACCCGGTTTCATTCGCGGCTTCCTGACGATTGAACCCGGCCCTAATGAGGGACTGTGCGCTCCATGGGCGCGCAATTGACCAGGCTGCCCCGAGGAGCGAGATCCTCACATCAAGATCACGGTCCGATTCGGCCTCTCCGGCCTCTATGCGCTTCCGGTCTTCCTCAACCTTTTTTTGCTCCATTAGCTTGGTCTGCTCGGCGTCCATTTTTTGCATGTGATAGATGCCGTATGGCACAACAAGCCCAAAAAAGAGCGGCAGGAGAAGAGAAACGCAAATCCACTTTGCGCTGAACTTGCCTTTGAGGGGAGGCAAAGGCGGCGGCATTTGGCCCGGAGGGTGTACCGGCCCCGGCATAGACGATATTTTACGCAGATTTCTGGAGGAAGACGCAAAATGATTCATTGCGAACCGAGAAAAGCCCCATGCGTCAGTTCCCGGGCAACCAATCAAGGGCAGGCGGGCGTATTATCTTTGGCATGCCCAAAACCGTTATCGAAGTCAAAAACCTATGCAAAGATTACGGCAAGGGCGACATTATGGTGCACGCTCTACGGGACGTCTCGTTGACGATCACGGAGGGCGAGTTTGTTGCCATCATGGGGCCGTCTGGATCTGGCAAAACGACCTTCATGAACACGATTGGTTGCCTCGACAAACCAAGTCGAGGGGAATACTTCTTAGACGGCAAGAATGTTGCTACCCTTGACGACAATCAGCTCGCGGAGGTCCGCAACCGCTACATAGGCTTTGTATTCCAACAGTTCAACCTATTGCCTCGGCAAAGCGCGCTGCGTAACGTCGAGCTTCCCCTACAATACGCCGGGGTGCGCCATCGCCATGATCTAGCCGCCGATGCCCTGACCCGCGTCGGCCTTGGTCAACGTATGGAGCACCGCCCCAATGAACTCAGCGGTGGACAGCAACAACGAGTCGCGATCGCAAGGGCAATCGTGAACAACCCCGTGATGATCCTCGCCGACGAGCCGACCGGAAACCTTGACAGCCGCACCACCGAAGAAATCCTCGCCCTATTTCAGGCCCTAAACCAAGAAGGCAAAACGATAATCATCGTCACTCATGAAGAAGAAGTCGCCCGGCACTGCAAGAGAGTGTTGCGGTTCAGGGATGGTCGCCTGGTCGAAGACTACGCTGTGGTGGATCAAGTGAACGCCCTTGAAGAACTCAAGACTCTTCCCGACCCCGACGCCATTACTGCCCCACCGATCGCGTAGAATCTTGTGCCCATGCACAATGCGATTGTCCAATATGAGCGCCCGCTCGAACTAGCGGGCGGTTTCTCCCCCAAGGGAGATCAGCCGGAGGCAATCGCTGGGCTCGTCGAAGGGCTCTCCGAAGGAACACGATTTCAAACCCTCCTCGGCGCTACGGGTACGGGCAAGACCTATACGATGGCGAGCATCATCGCCGAGACTCAGCGCCCCGCCCTCATCATCGCGCACAACAAGACGCTGGCGGCTCAACTGTGCCAAGAATTCAGAGCGTTCTTCCCCGATAACGCGGTTGAGTACTTTATTAGTTACTATGACTACTATCAACCGGAGGCCTATGTACCCGGTAGCGATCTGTACATTGAAAAAGACTCTTCGGTCAATGAGGAGATTGAGCGTTTGCGGCACTCGGCAACCCAGTCACTGCTTTCCCGGCGGGACGTGATCGTGATCGCCTCCGTCTCGTGTATTTATGGCCTCGGTTCGCCCGATACGTACGCAGAGAGCGTCGTGACCTTTGAAACAGGGACTCAGTTTGATTTGGACGATGTACTCCAACGTCTCGTGCGAATGCAGTTTGTTCGCAATGAGATGGTGTTGGACCGCGGGACCTTCCGGGTCAGGGGAGACACCCTGGAGATTCAACCAAAGGACGAAGAGATCGTGACCCGCGTTGAGTTCTTTGGCGATACCGTAGAGCGAATCCGACTGATTGACCCACTCACCCAAGAGGTATTTGATGAGCCATCAAAGTGCTCAGTCTTTCCAGCTACGCACTATGTCACACCCTACGAGCGGCTGGACTCAGTCTTAGCTCAAATTGAGCATGAACGTGATAAGCAGTGTGAATACTTCAAGGCTCAGAACAAGTTGATTGAAGAGCAACGACTACGTCAGCGCACTGACTTCGATATGGAGATGATGAGAGAAGTTGGTTACTGCAGTGGTATCGAAAACTACTCACGTTACTTTGATGGTCGCTCGCCGGGAACTGCTCCATATACTCTCCTTGACTTCCTACCCAAAGATGCGCTTGTTTTCGTTGATGAAAGCCACCAGACGTTGCCTCAAATCCGGGCCATGTTCAATGGTGACCAGCAGCGCAAGTCCGTCTTGGTGGACTTTGGCTTTCGGCTCCCGAGCGCACTGGACAATCGTCCACTCAAGTTCGACGAATTCTTGGAGCGCACGCCGCAAGTCATTTTTGTCAGCGCAACGCCCGGCTCTTTTGAGGCTGAAAACGAGGGTAATCGAGTCCAGCAAGTCATCCGACCCACCTACGTCCTTGATCCGGAGATCGAAATCCGACCCACCCAAGGACAGATTGATGACCTCATCAACGAAATCCAAACCAGGGTCCAACAGGGCCAGCGCACCTTAGTTACCACACTGACGAAGAAAATGAGTGAGGACCTTACAGACTATCTAAAGGATATCAATGTGAAGGTTGCCTATATTCATAGCGATGTGCACTCGCTCGATCGCCCAGAGATTCTCCGCGACTTGAGGCTGGGTGTGTATGACGTGATCGTTGGCGTAAACCTCCTGCGTGAGGGACTTGATCTCCCCGAAGTAACCCTGGTAGCCATCCTTGACGCCGACAAAGAAGGTTTTTTGCGTAGTGCTACCAGCCTCATTCAGACCGTTGGCCGAGCAGCCCGAAACGAGTTCGGGCAGGTTTTAATGTACGCCGATCGGATCACCGACTCAATGCAGTTCACAATTGATGAAACGAACCGACGCCGTGCAGTCCAGCAGGAATACAATACTACTCATGGGACTTCTCCTACTACAGTAGCAAAGGAAGTCCGCGAAACTGTTCGCTCCTACGATGCGGTAGCCGAGGTAGTGGCCCAATATGACGATGCCACAATCGAGTCCCTCGGGCAGGACGGATCTCCCATTCGCGTTGATGAAATTCCTCTACTGATTGCCGCTCTCGAAAAGGAAATGAAAGACCACGCCAAAATTATGGAGTTTGAGAAAGCCGCCGAGGTGAGAGACGAAATTCAAAGACTTCGCGAACTGATGGGGACGGCTGGCGGAAGAATCGGAGTCGAAAAGCGCCGGAATCCGATGATGCGAAGGCAAAGATGATTCCAAGGCCCGGGCACGACACCCTCGCTAACTTAACAGGTTTTCGCATCTGGCCTTGGTTCAGAAGCGAACCTGTGATATGTTCTAGTTGTTCCGTCAAGGTTTTTTGGCGGACGGAGATAAAATGAAGAAACTAATTCTTATTGGAGCATTGGCTGGAGTTACCGCTGCATCGCAGGCCGTAACACTCGTCCTTACGGTTGACCTCTCAGGCGCCGGCTCCTACGGCAACTATGGCGATCCCCTGAACTTCTCGCAGACCATCAATCTTGATACCTACTTTGGTCAAGACTATTCCAACTACACGTTGACGGGCTACGGCTACCACAATGTGGAGTTCACTACCGAAGGCGGTTCTTGGCTATCGGAAGTTGTCTTTTCCACTGAGACTTCCGATGGGATGGCTTACTATGACAATCAGTTGTTCCCGGGGCAAACCACCTCAGGCGTTGCTACCCTTGATACAGCTGGAGCCTTTGGCTTACCGGTAGGTAGTACGGCAGGAGCCGGTACGGCCTATTCCGTCCTCCCTGATGACACGATCAATGTGCTCCTCTACGAAACCTTCAATGACGGTGGAGCGGCCCGCGATGGCGTATTCTCCGCCGGTAGCACAGCCTACGTGCAATTCGAAGCCGTACCCGAGCCAGCTACGATGGCCGCTCTCGGCTTGGGCGTAGCTGCTCTCATCCGCCGACGCAAGAAGTCATAAGACCCTCAAGAGTCTAAGAAAAGCAAGAATCAGCCCCTTCCGTCAATAGGCGGGAGGGGTCTTAATGTGGGCGGGCGACCATGATCCCCGTATGGCTCTTCCCCAAGAAGTCACTTAGCCGCACATCAAACACGGTCTTCCTCTGGATAGAGCTAGCGTGAACAAAATGCGGGACGCCCTTCTCGACGATGATCAACCCAACATGGGCGCAGTCCATGCCTTCGCGAACGTCGGTCAAGGCGACAATGTCGCCGGTCTGGAGGTACTTTTCCGACTTAGCTACGGCGGATTGGGGGATGAACCACTTCTCTCGCGCCGTTAGTGCCTCCTCCTGCCGTTTCAGCATAGGTACGAGCTCTGGATTTGCTTTGAGCTGGCGGTATAGACCACTGTTCTCGCTCATAAAATTAATCTTCTTCGAAAACCGCTCGGCGCCCGGTAACGACTTCGAGATATCTTTTACCACGCCCTTTCGAGCATTATCGTAGATCCAGTCGCTCGTATAGTGGAGCCGACTCAGGTATCCGGCTACTTCTCCTCCCCGGTAGCGAGTGAACTCAATGCCATCAACCAGCCGATTAGCATCAACGACGGCCCTTGAATTCCACCGTAGTCTCGCCAGCCCGAGCACCGTTTCCATGAAGGTCACGCAGTCAAGTCGATCGAGCGAAACGTAGCAGAACTCGTCGGTCTCGGACCGCTCTAGGGTCCAACCAACATAGGGTCGGCTCAGTAGTCGCCGGGCAAAGAACTCCATTCGCTGAGGCATATCTGCATCAACGATTCTTGATTCTTGGGCCGCTTTGCGCAAGGCCTCAAAGGTAGCTTCGCCCTCGAACTGCACGGGAGCCAAGGCCAATAGCGCGACAAGAGCGTTCATGCGGGATCCACGATTCGAGACTTAATGGCCTTCATTGCCGCTTCTGTCCGGCTGTTGACCTGCAATGCCTTGAGAATATTGCTCACATGATTTTTGACCGTCTTTTCGGCGATGCAAAGATCGCGGGCAATCTCTTTGTTGCGCATGCCTTTGGCGATGAGGTCAAGGATCTCGCTCTCACGATCGCTCAAGACAAATAGCTCGGTGTCATCCGTATCACTGTCGTCCCGTACACGACGAAAATCATTAAGGACACGTGTCGCAATTTTGGGTGTCAGCATCGCCTCACCTTTGCTCGCCAATCGGATGGCATCAACAACGTTCTGAGGAGTACTCGTCTTTAGAAGGTAGCCAAGAGCACCGGCCCGGATTGCATCAAAGATCGTCTCGTCATCTTCGTTCACCGTAAGCACCACGACTCGGACGTCCTTTTCCTGCTTGAGAAGACGCCGAATCAGCTCAATGCCATCCATTCGCGGCATGTTGATATCGGTCAACAGGACGTCGGGAGGCGTTTCAAGACAAAACTCCAGCGCTTCTTCGCCATTCTCACAGACCGCCAAAAGGGTGCACTCAGGCATGAGTGTCAACGTTTTTTGCAAAGCCCCTCGATACGCGGGCTCATCGTCAACAACGACAACCCGAATTGAACCTGCCATGGCGCGAGTATACGGCATAATTCTGACTGTTG
>JADZDX010000096.1 GCA_020850835.1 Fimbriimonadaceae bacterium | reverse complement strand
GGGCTCTCAATGGGATTTGGTTGGATTCTTGAGTCCGTGTTCCGGGCGCGAGGCTAAGATTTATGGCAAAGGCTTGGTACGCAGTACATACGATTTCGGGGCACGAAAACAAGGTTAAGGAAGTCTTAACCCGGCGTGCGCAGGTTGAAGGATATTGGGATTACGATATGTACGAAATCCTGATTCCAACGGAGAAGGAGCAAAGCACTCGCTCGGGCAAGAGGGTGGTCGTGGATAAGAAGCTATTTCCCGGCTATATCCTCATCCAAATGAACCTAACCGACGATATTTTCAAGCTCATCAAGAGTACGTCAGGAGTGACTGGGTTCTTGCAGAGTGGGTCCCGGCCAATACCGTTGGAGGACCGTGAAGTTCAGCGGATTCTCAACAACCTGGAGGCCAGTCAGGAGCAGCCGAAGATTGCGTACGCCAAGAACGATATTATCCGCGTTGTTGAAGGGCCTTTCGGCGACTACACGGGCAAGATCGAAGAAGTCAACGCCGAGCGGGAAAAGATCAAGGTGATGATCAATATCTTCGGTCGAGAAACCCCGGTTGAACTTGACTTCACCCAGGTCGAACGAGTCTAAGCCTAGACTTGTAGCAAGCTAGCCGCTACGACTTCTTCAGGCACTGTATAGGGCAGGATCGCCGTGCACCCAGGTTCTTGCATAGTCACGCCAAACCAGAGCGGCGCCGCTTCAATCGTGACCGGATTGTGAGTGATCACCAAGAATTGGGTGATGCCAGCAAAGCTCCGCAGGATCTCGGCGAACCGCTCCACATTTCGGCCGTCGAGGGGTGCATCTACCTCATCAAGCACCACGAGCGGGCTTGGTTTAACCCGAAGCAAGGCAAAGAGAAAGGCTACCGCGCTCATTGATCGTTCGCCCCCGCTCAGTAGCTCCAAGCGCTGGCGCTTCTTGCCAGGGATGGTGACATTAACCGCGACCCCAGCAGATATGACCTCTTCCGTGTTCGTCAGGACGAGCTCGGCTTCTCCACCACCAAACAGCTCCGCAAAAGCATGAGCAAAGGCCGTCTTCACTTGCTCGAAAGTGCTTAAGAACCGGTCTCGGGTCAGGCGATCGAGCTCTTTAACCGCGCCCTGCAGTTCCTCCATGCCGGCTCTAACATCCTCTCGCTGAGCATCCAATTCGATAAACCGCGAAGACAGTCTGCTAAAGGCCTCAATAGCCCCTAGGTTTACATCACCTAGATTCTTCAAGTCGCGCCGAAGGCGGCTCACCATGGGTTGCGCATCGTCCGGCAACTCCCTTGTCGGCAGCCGCATCGCATCGTCTTCAGAAATTGCATAGTCTTCCAGAAGTCGCTGCGCCGCCGCAGTTCGGCGAGAATCACAGCGAGCACGCTCAAGCTCCAGCTTGTTCATGATTACGTCAAGCCGATGCATGCTCTCTTCGGTATCTTTGGCCTCCTCCGAGAGGCGATAACCTTGACTTAGCAGTTCCTTTCTCAGAGCTTGTGTCGTCTCAAGATCAGTTCTAAGCTGATCAGCTTGACCCTGAGCTTCATCCTTCTCGGTCGTCGAGTTCTTGATCCTTTCCTCCCAGTCAGCCCGTTCGCCTGCTAGGCCGGACAAGCGCTCAGCTCGCGTGGCCGTACCACAACCTACCTTTTCTACTCGCCCTAGAGCCGCCTGCCGGCGCAGTTCAGCCTGGGTTAGCTGGGAATTGAGTTCGCGTTTGCGATCCGAGGCGGCTTCCGCTTCCGCAGTCATGGCCGCAAGCTTGCCCAGCAACTTATCCCGATCCTTGCCCATCTTTTCGAGATCGACAATCTCTGTACCTTCTGGGACGCGAAAGGCCTTAAGCTCACGCTTCTCTCGATCTAAGCGGTCTCCTTCCCGTTCGGTCGAAGCCAACTCGCGTTGTAGTTGGGTAAGCCAATTACTTGCCTCTTGTACTTCTGCTTGGGCCGCTTCCTGCGCATGAGCAGCGTCTGTCTTTACCTCTGTCGCTGTCCTTAACTTGGAATCGGCTTCTGCCAATGCCTTCAATGCCTGATCGAGCGCAACTCTTTGGGACTCCATCTTGCAAACTAATGCCGCCAGCTCAGATCTTCGCTGAACGATTCCTGTTCCCTGCCGCCCACTCCTTCCCCCAGTGACCGCGCCGCCGCTATGAACGACCTCACCGTCTAACGTCACGAGCCGAGACCAACCTTTCGTGTTGGCGAGTCGAATGCTGTCATCAAGCGACTCAACGACAACGATACGTCCGAGCAATGCCTCCACGACCGGACGATGCTCTTCGACGCAGCTTACAAGATCGGCGGCAACCCCGATAATGCCCGGTCCCCTTAGCGCACGCGCGTGACTGGGTGCAGGCCGGACAAGGTTCAAAGGTTGGAAAGTCGCACGACCAAGAGCCTTTCGTTTAAGAAGCTCAATGGCAATCTTCGCATCTCTGACGTGCGGAGTAATGAGGTCATGGGCTGCTCCTCCCAAGGCGGTCTCAATAGCGACAGCATGTGCCTCACTGACTTCAATAGCTGTCGAGATAGGAATGTAGTCATCTTCCAACTCGCCAGATCGCACTAGGTCCATGACCGCGCGCGCTCCCTGCCCCAATCCCTCCAGAGTCTCCAGCGTTGCTTCCAGTCCAGCCCGGCGGCCTTCCAGCATGGAAAGTTCACCGCCCAGCCTTTGGACTGAGCTACTAGTCTCTGCTTGGCTTTCGGTGATCCTCAGGGCCTCATCCTTGGCCTCAGCCAAGGCAGCCTCGCTGATCTCGAACACGCGGTTGAGTTCATCAACCCTTTCTTGCGCGGACCCAATGGCCTGACGAAGATCAGCTATCGCAGCCCTAACACCTTGTGCTTCCTCGGATATTACGGTAAGCCGCTTAATTGCCTGCGAAGCTTCTGCCTCATGACGAACTCGCTGCGCCTCAAGTGCTTTTGCGGATTCTAGAGACGCCTCTATGTTGTTGAGTTCAAGTTGGAGGGCCTCAACATCCTGTGTCGCTGAAGCTTGACAATTTGAAAGTTCCCTTTGGATGCCCTCGATCTCACCTGCGACAATTGCCAATTCATGTTCCGCATCTCGGTGCAAGATTACGCTCTCATCCTGAGCCCCCTTTAGGTCCTTCTCAAGTTCCTCAAGGCTCTCAAGGCGTTGCCGAGCCAAGGCAATAGCTGATTCAGCACGCTCCACCCCGCTCAGCTGGCTTTGGCGAAGCTCTCGAAGCGCGTCCAGTCTCCGTTCAAGTTCGGCAAGCTCAGCGCCATTTACTTCTATCGCTTGATGGTGAGTCTGTAGCTCCTTTATTGCCCGCTCATGTTGCGCCTGAGCTTCACCACGTTGCTGTCCAATGCGTTCAAACTCCTGTTGTGCACCCTGAATCTCGTTGACGAGCAGATTAGTTTCGAGTTCTTCAAGGGCGCAACGGATCTCTTGATATCGCTTGGCGACTTCCGCTTCCTCTCTCAAGGGCTCGCGTTGGAACTCAATATCAGCAAGGATTTGGTCAATTCTAGAAAGGTGATCCCGCGCCGCTTCAAGGCGCCGCAACGACTCCACTCGCTTCGATCGAAAGCGTTGGACACCAGCTGCCTCATCAATCCATGCCCGGCGCTCCTCTGCACTCGCGCTCAATGCTTGATCAATCTCAGATTGACCAACAATTGCATAACCCGCACGGCCCAATCCGGAATCAGCAAGCAGATCGTAAATATCTTTCAGGCGACAAGCCCGTCGATTGATCGAGAAATGGGACTCGCCAGCACGGTTCACCTTCCGGGTAATGGCAACTTCAGCCGCATCAAGGGGGAGAGAGCCATCCTCGTTGTCAAAGAGCAGGGTAACTTCAGCAAAGCCAAGGGGCTTGCGCTTGGCAGAGCCATTAAAGATTACATCAACGCCACTACTTGCACGCAAATTCCGAGCATTAGGTTCGCCAAGGCCCCAGAGAATCGCGTCAACAATGTTTGATTTACCGCACCCGTTCGGGCCGACAATCGCAATGATGTCGGCGTTCAAATCAAACTCAACCCTCTCGGCGAAGGTCTTAAACCCAAATATCCGGACGCTCTTGAGCTTCAAGCACAAAAAAGACGTTCTGGCGAACCTATTTGCCGCTCCAGTCGCCCAGATAAAGAACTTCTTCTTCGAGGGTCACGCCGAACTTATGAAATACCGCCTGCTTCGCGATCTGAGCAAGCTCATAGATCTCTGTGGCCGTCGCCGCTCCGGCATTCAACATAAAGTTCGCATGACGTTTGGACAGCATCGCGCCTCCATGGCGGGCCCCTTTCAGACCGACCGCCTCAATCAGGAATCCAGACGGGATCACGCCATTGGCGCGCATACCATCGGTGAGCCCATCTACCTCTTGCGCCAATTGATGATCGACGACATTCTTGAAAAAGCTCCCGGCACTGGCGGGGGCCGGTTGCTTGCTGATCCGCTGTTGCTGATACTCCCGAGCCTCGTTATAGATTTCCCTCATGGCCCGCTTCGGGAATCGCATCCTTAGCCGAAGAATCGCGCATACCGGGGCATCTGGTCGGCGCAATTTTGAATCGCGATAAGAAAACTCCATCCATTCAGGGCTCACCCATTGCCGCTGCCCATCTATCGCTATTTCCAATTCCGTCAGGTATGCGCTGACATTGCTACGATAGGCCCCTGCATTACTTACTAGCGCGCCACCTACCGTACCGGGAATGCCAACGGCATGCTCAAGTCCACCGAGACCCCGTTGCGCACACTTGAGGAACAACTCCTGCAGTGGAACCCCTGAGTCACATTCTGCGAAACCCGACTCTGACCAAGAAATTGTCCTCGCCCCATTGATGATCGTCAACCCGTGGATGCCATGGTCCGAAGGCAGTACATTGCTGCCAGCCCCCAAAACAAGGAGGGGCCAACCCTTCACTTGGGCAAGGATGGCCGCTTCAGCAAGCTCATCGCCCGTGCGAGCATAAATGAAGCGTTCCGCACATCCCCCCGCCCTCAAGGTCGTGAAAGGTGCGAGACTGACCTTGTCTCGCAATTCTATGGTGGTGCCTCCGCCCGATAGGGAGTCTTTGGTGTACTAATACTTGGGGCGAGATGGTATTCGGGCAGTAATTCAATGGCGGGTATCCACTTCATCAAGGGAATCAAGTTAACGGCAGCGTCAGCGTTGGGATAGTCTCGCCGTTCCGTTCCCGTACCGTAGCCCAGGCCACGAAATTCGCTCGCTACTGAAACGGGTCCGCCCGGCTCACGGACAAGCCATTCACCCCGACGCCCGGGCAAAGATACGACTTCGCGTATCGAAATCAAGTCAAAGCTACTGATCCCAGCGACGGGGCACTCATTCGCCCACCCAAGGGTTTTGGCTAGCATGACCCCGACTCGAACGCCAGTGAAGCTTCCTGGCCCCACATCAGCAATGAAACCGGTGACGGCGTTCAAATTCACGTCCCACCTAATGAGTTGCTCAAGGCATTTAGCACTAGCGTTGCGCGAACCTTCGCCCTGCCAAGACTCTAGCAAGGTGCCCTCGCTCATGACAGCCACGCTTGCAAGAGGGCTAGATGTACTAAACGCAATGATCACGGAGTCGGTTCAAAGCCCAACTGCCCCACCAGTTTCAGCAAGCTTTCTTGATGGTGTTTGAATTCCTTTGCCTTCGCTGTTTCGCTCTTTAGAACCCAGTAGAACTTTCCATTGTCACCTGCGGCGGCGAACGATTGCAGGTCGCCCGCTTCTGTTACGCCGGTTCGAACGATACTGAGGACATCGAGGCCAACACTATTCTTCTTCGGCCCAAAGTTCTCCCGTAGCGAGACCGTTTTGAAGCGATCTAGGTCCTTGTTGACTTCTTGCATTAGAAACAGCGCGCTGGCTGGGCTGTCGTCATTGCTATAGATCGTAAGTTGGATTCCATCCAGCCCTGCCCATTTGATTAGTGCAGGCTTACCATCGGTAACGTCTGCTCCCTTGGGCAAGCGGAGGAAGCCGGAGCGTCCACTCGTGACAAACCCAAACTTCACCGGGCCCAGTGGCTTGGGCTTGGGTCCCACCGAAGCTAGATTCAAAGTCACACCGTCAGCGATGGGTTTGGACTCAGACACTGATTCTGCATTCCCGTCTTCCACTGAAGGAGCTTTCCCTGAGCTAGTTCGCAGGGTTAACCAAGCCTCACGCCATTGGCTCTCCGCGGCCTCCAGCGATGCCAGTGGAGCAACGAGCCGGAAATGGAACTTCTCGGCGGTATTGGTATAAAGCAGTCCAATTAGGACCCCCAGGTCACCCTCTTTCGGTTCGTTGTACTTCAGGCTCGTCAAGAGCATCGGTACGGCCATGATGTCTTCATCCCACTGACGAATGATCGTGCGCTTCATCTGCTCGTTCACCGTCCGCTGCATTGTTTGCCAACCTTCAGTTCCTTGCAAATACTGGGTCGCATAAACTTCGATACGTACGGTTCCGTCCTGAGTTGGGAAGCTAACGATCTGCCGACTTCTCTCCTTCTTTACGATCCAGCTCTTGGGAATCTGCATCTCCAACAACCGATCGGTCGTCACAAAGGTCTTGGTTGGTGATTCCTGAGGCGACGCGAGCAATGCAACGAGGGCAAGAGTTGTCATAGGTATAAAGTGGACGCTTGAGCATCCCGCCCCGCATCACTGGAAAGACGGTACCCTCTATTTCTGAAGTGATGTTGGGCGAAGTAATGGAGTCGGAGATTCGGAGCCAGCCTCGGCTATTGGCGGAGAACAGTTCGCGCTACTTGACCGAGTTGGAACGAGCCATTGGTGGTCGGCAATTCGACATGGTTCTGCTAGCCGGTCGCGGATCTTCCGACAATGCAGCCCTCTTTGCCCGCTATCTAATTGAAGTCCATCTTGGCATCCCTGTATCACTATCGGCACCGTCCGTTATCACCCGATTCGGGTCCGACATTCGGTACCGAAATTGCCTTGCTGTCGGCATTTCGCAATCTGGCGAGGCACCCGATGTTGCGGAGGTCCTTGAGCATCTGCGAGGTCAGGGCCATGTCACCCTTGCAATCACCAATTCGCCCGGTTCACGCTTAACCCGTTCGTCTGAGTACTCTCTTGACCTTGGAATGGGCAAGGAGCAAGCGGTCGCGGCCACGAAAACATACACGGCCAGCCTTCTCGCCGTTTACCAATTGGTTAGGGCGCTTAGCGGAAAGCTGCCCGAACCGGTCTTGCCCAGCGATGAATGGGTCGAGGACTGTCATTCCGCCGCCGCCGCGTCTCTCGGCGCTGTACTTCGCTCCTCCATTCTCTTCGCGCTCGCGCGCGGCTACTCCTTCTGCACGGCGCAAGAAACGGCTCTCAAGCTTATGGAGTGCGCTCTATTGCCATGCAAGAGCTACTCCACCGCTGACTTTGAACACGGCCCCAAGGCGTTAGCGGGTCACGGGTCGGCAGCACTGGTCTACGGTGCAAAGCCCGACGGCATTGAGGACCAGGGTTGTCTAGTAGAAGTCGCGCCTAGCTTCGGAAAAATGGCCTCAAGCTCGATCGCCGAGATTATCTTTGGACAATGGCTTGCCCTTTTGGCCTCGCGGGCTCGGGGGCTAGACCCAGACGACCCCCGCTTCCTGACCAAGATCACACGAACGCTCTAGTCGTCCAGTTCTTGGCGTCCGATGTCCTTGGTGCGATTCCGACGCTTCACCGTTCCATAGCTACCCGCTGGGCCGCTTGGATTGGCTGCGGTCGCGGCTTGGCCTTGGGTTGCCCGAACACGGGCGCTCTCCGCCATCGCCTCCGCGATGAGCGAATGTTGCGGGCCCCGCTTCTTTGTAACAAAGTTGTCCCACATCCACAGGATCGGCGTTGCATTGAAGATCGAGCTGTAGGTACCTGAGATGATTCCGAACAGCATCGCAACGCAGAAGAACTTCAGGTCTGGCGTCGGCGTCCCCCAAATCATCAGGATGATGAGGGTCACGATCACCGTAATGGATGTGTTGAGAGACCGAGCTACCGAACGAGTGATTGATCGGTCGCATAGGTGCTCAAACGTCTCACCCTGAAATGGCTTCCTTAAGTTCTCTCGGATACGGTCAAAGATCACAATAGTGTCATGCACGGAGAATCCGATCACGGTCAGCATCGCCGTGATTGACAAGGCTGATACTTCCCATTTGAAGAAATATCCCACCACCGCAGCAAGTCCTACCACGACGAGAACGTCATGAAGGAGAGCCAGAATAGCCGACATGCCAAACTTGATCCCATTCTTAAAGCCGCCAACGGAAACACCAAACCGCATTGCGAGGTAGAGCACGATTAGGATCGAGCTATAAATAACGCCGTTCCGGGCCGTGTTCTTGGTCTCTTGGGCCACGGATGGTCCAATGCTCGTCACGGATGGCTTGACCCCCAGACCTGTAACCGAGGCCAGTTGATCGCCGAGCTTGCTATCAACATTCATGGCACCTGGAATCGTTGCGTAGACTTGCTTGGCCCCGTCCGCTGTTGTACCAACCTTTACAACACTACCGGGGAAGCCACCCGCCTCAAGCTTGCGGGTGATCGTCGCAGAATCGGCCACTGCAGTAGCCGGCAGGGCGAAGACTGCTTCAGTACCACCGTTGAATTCCACATTGGTCTTGAGGCCTCCCATGAAGAAGAACGGTACGCCGATTAGAACCGTGACCAACGAAATCATGAACCAAAGCTTTCGGCTCTTGATGATTCGCTTGGGGTCGGTATCCGCGGTGGCCTCCATTTTCTCGCCGAACCAACTGCGGCCTAGGCCATAGAGCTTGGGGTTGTTGCCAATTCCGCTGGTGACCAAGAAGACGAGGAGCGAACGGACCACGACAACGGCCGTGAAGAGCGAAATTGCCACACCCACAATCAGCGTTGTTGCAAATCCCTTTACCGGACCCGTGCCCATAATTGACAGGACCAGCGAAGTCAGGATCGTACACATGTTCGAGTCCAGAATCGCTGGGAATGCGCGCTTAAATCCAAGCTCAACCGAAGTTAGAAGCGTACGTCCTTCGCGCATTTCCTCCTTCACGCGTTCGAACACTAGGATATTGGCGTCAACGGCCATTCCTACCGACAAGATAAATCCAGCGATGGATGCAAGCGAGAACGTGGCATTCATTAGCTTGAGAGCCGTCAAGGTGAACAAGACGTACAAGCACAAGGCTATCAAAGCGACAAACCCCGGGAAGACGTAGTAGACCAACAGGAACAATGCCGTGATACCGAAGGCTACTGCACCAGCCTTCACCATCTGCTCAAGTGCCTGCTTGCCAATGGTGGGATCCACGGTCATTGAACTTGTCTCCTTTAGGTCAACCGGCAAGGCGCCAGAGTTCAGGAGGGTGACAAGACGCTTGACATAGTCGGGACTGAAGGTGCCATCAATAAAGGCTTCCCCACTTAGGTAGGGGACATCCTTTTTGATCGCAGCAATGGAGATCACTCGTCCGTCAAGAACAAAAGCAAGGTTCTCTTCTTGGCCGGCTACTCCGCGAGACCACTTCTCCATCTTGGCCGCCCCATCGGGGCTAAAGAAGAATCTCGGTTGCGGATTCTCTCCAACAACCTGAATCTCGGCCTTTTGCAAGTCGTGGCCCTCGAGGATCTTGGTCCACCCATCAATCATCGCCCGATACTCGGGATCTCCAGGCTCAATCTCCTTCTGGTCACTCTGCCGGATAAAGGGCACATAAGGATTGCCGTCCTTATCGTTCTTTGATCCCTCGCTCTTGAATTGGCGGAAGTCTCGTTGAGCGGTGTTGACGGTAGTTGCGTGGTAGGCGATGATCTTCGCCGTTGTCTTCATCGTCTCGCGCGCCTTGGCAATGTCCGTGAAGCCGGGAACCTCGACGATGAATCCAGTATCCCCGTGCGGTTGGACATTCCCTTCAACGACGCCTAGGCTTTGGCTTGCCCGGTTCTGCAGGATGCCGACAAGGTTGTTCTGGATCGAAAGAACGTTCTTCTTTTGCTCAGCCGCTACCTTTGGATCCTTGTCAAACTCCATTTCATAGGTGAAGCGAATTCCACCCTGAACGTCAAGCCCGAATTGATACGGCTTTGCCTTGTACAAAAAGCCAGACAAAACGGCAAGTCCAACAACGAGAAGTAGAAAGAGGAGGCCTTTGGATTGATTGGATAGACCCTTGGAAGACTGCGAATGCAAAGCTGAGAAACTCCTAGACGCCCTGATGGCGGCGGAGGTTGAGTATACCGCTCAGTTGCCAGCGTGGCTAAGCTCATGAAGCTCAATCATCAATTCTTGTCGGTCTTCTTCGCGATCTGGCCACATTTCAAAGTCACCTTGATCCATTGGCGATGGGCGACAATGCCACCGCCCTGCGACCATCTCGCCGTCCCAAACCCCATCGTAGTGAAAAGGAATACCTACCCCTTCTTGCGCGGGCTGGCTCGTTACCGTGTACCGACGCGTCATCGTGACGCGCTTCGTTTCGGGATCAAAGTTTCCGTCCAGTTCGAAGAGTCCATCGGCATCGCTACCTGTGCCCACGATGTGACTCCGGTTGATCCTCAATTGAATACACTCCGGAATTCGCCGGCCTTCTTGAGTTGAAAGCCCAGCCCATGGCCCGCTCAGCTGGCAAAAGTCTTTCATACCACCGATTTCATTCTACATTAGAGCCTAACAATCGGTCTCAAACTTTTGATTTAATCTAGCCTCAACAGGTATAACAATAGGTACCCGTGGTCTTCAATGACGCAGACCCACGCACCAAGGAGAACACCGCGTGGCCAGTCCCGCCAAAATGAAGCCCAATCAGGAATCCCCTGCCGATCTCGAACTCTACTACCGTCAGATGGTGCAAATCCGTGCCTTCGAGAACCGTTGCAACGCGGCCTATCGCGCCGGAAAAGCAGGAGGCTATCTGCATGTATACATCGGGATGGAGGCAACCGCTGTAGGCTGGATCAATAGTTTGAAGATTGGCTGGGACTACGTAATCACAGCCTATCGCGACCATGCTCATCCGATGCTCATGGGTTCCGACCCGGTCAAGCTCATGGCGGAGATCATGGGGCGTAAGGACGGCTACAGCCATGGCAAGGGGGGCTCCATGCACCTGTACGACATCGAAAAGGGATTCTTTGGCGGATGGGGCATTGTTGGCGGCCATACGCCGCTCGGAGCTGGCCTCGCCTTTGGAAGCAAGTATAAAGGCGAAGACCGAGTCACCTTGAACTTCCTTGGTGACGGTGCCGCGAATGCCGGAGTGTTTTTCGAGACCCTCAATATGGCAGCGCTTTGGGACCTCCCTTGCATTTTCATCATTGAGAACAACGAATTCGCGATGGGAACGCGACTAGAGTATCACGCAGCAGACACCGAACTGGCAAAGCGCGGATATCCGTTTGGTATGAAGCACGAGCGGCTAGACGGAATGGACGTCCTCCAAGTCCGCCAGGACGCGAAGCGGATTGTTGATTGGGTTCGGAAGAATCAGAAGCCTTACCTTGTTGAGGTGATGAATTATCGTTTCGCTGGCCACGGCGCCGCAGATAACGACCGCCAGCTCTACCGAACGAAGGAGGAGGAGGACAAGGCTCTGCACCGCGATCCTATTGAACGCTTGGAGCACTATCTTCTCAAGAACAACGTGATGAGCGAAGAAAAGATGGAAGCAATTCGCGAAGAGTATGAGACGTGGGCGGACGATGTGATGGAGAAGGCCGACGCATCGCCCCATCCAGACCCAAGCGAAGTTTATGACCACGTCTACACCGACATGGAACCGGAGAAAGGTCACTAATGCCGACCGTTAATCTTACTTACCGCGAAGCCCTGCGGGCCTGCATCATTGAAGAGATGGAGGCAGATCAAAATGTCTTCGTCATGGGTGAAGACATTGGCCGGTATCAAGGTACCTTCCGGGTCACTCAGGGGCTCTTTGATAAGTTCGGCCCCAAGCGGATCATTGACACACCTATCGTAGAACCCGGTTTCACGGGCATTGCGATCGGAGCCGCGATGACTGGACTGCGGCCCATCGTCGAGATGATGACGATGAGCTTCTCCATCCTAGCGCTGGATCAAATCATCAACCATGCCGCGAAAATTCATTACATGACGGGTGGTCAAGCAAAGGTGCCGCTCGTTGTCCGTGGCCCCGGTGGAGCGGCGAATCAGCTCAGCGCGCAGCACAGCCACAGCATGGAGGGGTGGTATGCCCATACTCCAGGCCTGAAGGTCGTTGCCCCCGCTACAGCAGAAGATGCGTACGGCATGCTGCGAACCGCTATTCATGACGACAATCCCGTCATCTTCACCGAAAACCCCGGCCTATATGGCGTCAAGGGAGATATCGAGTTAAATAGTGGCTTCTCCGTTCCTTTCGGTAAGGCGCGAATTGCCCGCCAGGGCACGGATGTGTCTCTCATCGCCTACAGCCGAATGGTGAGCGTCTGCGAAAAAGCGGCCGAGGAGTTAGAAGCGCGGGGCATCCATTGTGAGGTGATTGATGTCCGGTCATTGCTTCCCCTTGATACGGAGACGATCTTTGCGAGCGTGGCGAAGACCCATCGTGCGGTCGTCGTGTACGAAGACTGGAAGTCCGGAAGCTTTGGGGCAGAGATCGCCGCTCGTATCGGTGAACAGTGCTTCGATGAGCTCGATGCCCCAGTTGCGCGGGTGGGCGGCCTAAACGTCCCGATGCCCTATAGCAGAGTGCTCGAACTTGAGTGCATTCCCAATGAGGCGAATGTCATCGAAGCGGTCCAAAGGCTTAATTGAGTTGAAAGCCCCAGGATTACTCCTGGGGCCCTACTTGTTGATCACTGGAGGGGCTAGACTTAGTCGTCCATGCCGCCGAAGTTGGCGATGACAATGTCAATGTCAGCTGCATCAACCTCGTCGGAGACATCAACGTCTTCAACGTTGTCGCCCATATTGCCGAAGGCCGCAATGACTTGATCAATATCAGCCGCGTCAACTTCGCCGGTACCGTCAACGTCACCGTTCTGCATTGTTGCATTACCAATCGCTTGGTTCGAACCCGTCAGGTTGATAGATACAACCCGCTTCAGGAACGAGGAACCATCTAGGACGAGTTCAGCTGCCCCCGTAGCCGAAGCCGGGACATCAATGCTCAGGGCACTGCTACTAGCCGAAGCCGTAACCGAACCGCTGGCCAAGGTCGTCGTGCCCTGCATCACCGTGTAGGCGATGTTGCGAGTGCTCGCACCACTGAAGGCGGTATCACCCAAGATCAGGTTGCCCGTTAGGGTCTGATTGGCTGGGGCTGGACCGTTAACGCTAATATTGTTGAAATAGGCGTCGCCGTTTAGGCCAAAGTTTGAGAAGTTCAATACTTGCACCAGTTGATCCGTAGTACGAAATTCGCCCGAAATCGTCGAAGGAGACCCGCCAAATGGGGTCAAGGTCATCTGCCAAGTGTTGAGTCCCGTGATCGTCATTGAACCATCAACCCGCTCGCCAAGGGTAAAGGGAGTCGAAAACAAGGTTGACATTTCGATGCCGCCATACTTTGCATAGACTCGCCAGTTAGCCCCCACCTCGCCAATTAGCAGCAGCATATCGCGTTGCCCTGATGAGCCTGGCTGTCCCGAACGGACATCAAGATAGAATTCGCCAGCTGAGCAAGCAGGGTCAATCATCATTCGCCATGTAACGGTGCTCCCTATGGGGATACCACTCTGAAGCTTTCGCTTCGAGTCGGCTCCGCCGCCGACTGCCGCATTAGTGGTGAAGACTTGGGTACCCATATTCAGAGAGGGGCTCACCGCCTTTACCAGCGGACGGTCGCCGGCTTCCCAGCCCTCCGCAACCCAACCGGCGGGATCCCAGGCTCCTGTTCCCCCATTGATCGCATTGTAGGTCGCGTTGACCGTGTAGGCTGAATGCTCTGCATTATCGGTAGCGATGACTTGGGCGCGTACCAGCGCGCAGGCGCACAGCGCCATAACGAGTGTAAGACTCTTGTTCATTCTTGTTCACCAACGAAACTGTTGGAGCGACTTCGCTCAACGACTTGACCAAACATTTGGTCAAGTTCTGATTTTAGTATAACACAGGGCTTTCGCCGACCAAGGTTTGATGGTTGATTCTAGTAGTTATGCGGGGACAATTCCGGTGTAACATCGGGGAGTGATTCCGGTTCTTGTCGTCGGCAGTATTAACCTTGACTTGGTCTTTCGGACAAAACAGCTCCCCGTCCTTGGTCAAACTCTCTTAGGCGGGGAGTTTTCAACCCACCCCGGTGGTAAGGGAGCCAATCAAGCTTCCGCAGTGGGGGCATTAGGTGGACAGGTTGAGTTCGTCGGCTGCATCGGTGATGATGCTGAGGGCGTCGTGCTGGCGGAAGCCCTGCAGCAATCCAGAGTTGGAACTGAGCGTTTGCAGGTTCTCCAGGGGCAAAGGTCGGGCACCGCATGCGTTATCGTTGCCGATGATGGGGCCAACATGATCGTCGTAGCACCGGGCGCGAACTCGGGTGTTACTCCCGCCCAAGTGACATCGGCTGTTGGACATTTCCGGCCCAAGGTGACCCTTTGCCAGTTGGAGGTGCCAATGGCGACCGTCTTAGCTGCAGCCCAATCAGATTGCTTCATCCTCAACCCGGCGCCCGCTCAAGCCTTACCACCTGAGATCTTTCCGCGTTGCTTTGCCCTGACCCCGAACGAGACCGAACTGCAAGGCCTAACGGGCATTGCCCCTACGGATCAACAAGCCTGCGTCACTGCATCCCGTGCGCTTCTTGACGTCGGCGTCAAGAACATTATTGTGACTCTGGGGGCAAAGGGGTGTGTTTGGGTGTCGGATGCGGGTAGTCAGCACTTCCCCGCTTTTGAAGTTCCGACGGTAGATACGGTAGCAGCGGGAGATTCATTCAACGGTGCGTTGGCTCACTTCCTCGCATCGGGTCGCGAGCTAGCCAATGCCATTCCTCTTGCAAATGCGGTAGCCGCACTCAGTACGACGAGGCACGGTGCCGTGGAGTCAATGCCCTCACTGGATGAGCTCCGTGGCCTTGCCGGCGACCTTCTCTGAGCCGCCTAGGGCCCGACAAAGGCCGCGTTGACCATCGTATTAAACGTCTTTCTCGGGCGACTGTTGAAACTCTGGCTCATATAGACCACCACACATTTGGTTGCTGGGTCTGCCCAGTACTCCGTTCCGAACGCCCCGGTATGACCAAATGACCCCGCCGGTCGAAGAGTTGGACTCCCGGCAGGATGACGAATCACCGAAAACCCAAGACCATAGCCCTGCAAATCAGCCCCATCGCTCAGGAGATTTCCTGTCTGCAAAGTTGTCATAGCGTGGATTGATCGTGGAGAAAGGAGCCTGCCCTTGCCATCAACGAAGCTCTGAATGAAAGTGGCCATGTCGCTGGCCGTTGAATAGAGACCACCAGCAGGATTGGCAAACCTAGCTCCTGGACGCATGGGGTCCTCTGATGAGGTCTTCCACCGACCGTCTTCAAACCAGTACATTCGGGCCAAGCGTTTCACAAACGAGTTTGGAGCAAAGAAGGTGGTATCCCGCATCGAGAGTTTGTCGAAGACTTCTTGTTGCAAAAACTCCTCAAACCGCCGCTTCGTCACAATCTCAACGATGCGCCCCGCAATAGTAATCCCTGGCCCGCTATAGCTGATCTGAGATCCCGGTTCAAAGCCGAGTGGGTCTGAGCCAAATCGGCTCACATACTCGGCTAGGTCCAGCTTCCTTTTCGAATCGTCATCAAGTCCACCTGGATCACTACTTGACAGGCCGCTTGTATGTGTGAGCAGATTCCTGATCGTGATCCCGCTTGCCGGTCGTTTCATACCTCCGTCCGGTTGCCGCAATTGCAAGTTGGCGAGAGCAGGAATGTACTGCTCCACCCGATCATCCAGATTCAAAAGGCCCCGCTCTGCACAAATCATGACGGCCGTTGCCGTGATCGGCTTGGTCATGGACATGACTTGAAAAACGGTGTCCTTCTCCATCTTTCTGAGAGGGTCCATAGTCGCGTTACCCTGAGCCTCAAAAAGTACATCCTTACCCTTGCGACGAACCAGGGTTACCACCCCCGCAAGTTCGTTTTCGCGCACGAATTGAGCCATTCTGGCTGAGACCTGAGCGAGGCGGGCACGATCAAAGCCTACAGAGTCGGCCTTGATTGACAGCAGAAGCAGGGTGGAGATCATGAGGTTTTGTAAAGAGTGTCGAGGGCCGTTCCGTCAACCCAAGTAACGACTGCGACTGGCTCACCATTTGGTGACACTGTCCTCCCGGGCCCTCCGCAGAGGGCCTCTGCACCAGCCTTTAGCTCTTCAAGGGAACGAATTGGGAGATCAGAACCTTGAACGGCGTCCATCAAATCTTGACGTCGAGGATTTATGGCAATGCCACGCTCCGTAACTACAACGTCGACCAGCTCTCCTGGGCCACACATTGTGGTGAGTTGGTCCCGAATTATGGGGACCCGGTTTCTGAAGGTCGGCACAGCCAAGATCGTGCACTTACTAAAGAGGGCGTCCTGCCATCCTCCGATGCCATGAAGTAGCTGGCCATCGCTATGGCTCACAACATTGGCATTGAAGTTCAGGTCAACCTCTGTGGCACCTAGGATGGCTACGTCGAGCATCGTTGCGATATTTCCCTTCCCGTGGTAGTTGTAACTGTTGAACGGAGATGTCATGACGTGACCAGGATTTTCGCGCACGGAACTGACTCCATCAAGATCAAACGTCTGCCCATCCAAAATCACGGGTGTCAAGCCGTCTTCTAACATCTTCACTACGACCGCGGTGCTCCCGCCCCGGACAAAGCCAGCTCTAATCCCACCGCGCCGCATTTCATCGGCGACAAACACCGTAAACGCTAGCGAGGTTCCGCCTGCTCCAGCCTGGAAGGACCATCCATCGCGAAGGACTCCGGCCGCCTTCACGAATTGGGTAGCCAATTCGGCGATACGAAGCCTTTCGGGCGAGCGCGTAATCTGGGTGGTACCGCTAACAATTTGCGTGGGGTCACCGATGCGCTCTGCTACCACAACTTGGTCCACCAGATTGCCAGAGATTTGCCATGGAGCACAGGGGAACGGTACAAGGTTATCGGTAACGGCAATTACGTGGTCGGCATACTGGGCATCGGCGACCGCAAAGCCCAATACCCCACACGCCGAAGGCCCAGTCGCACCTGTCATATTCCCAAAAGGGTCGCAACTGGGAGCGGCAATTACGGCGATATCCACACGGAGGTCACCGTCCTGAAGGGCGCGGTACCGAGACCCATGGGACCGCAGGACGCCCAGCCCCGGCATTTTGCCCTGCGAAGCATAAGCGCCCAGCGGTCCATTAAGACTTCCCTCGATGTGGTGAATCGTCCCCGCCTCAATGAACCTAATTAACGGCTCATGACAGGGAAAGACTGCCGATGGAAACCATGTCAAATTCTTGATGCCAAGTTCATGCGCGGCAGAAAACAACTGCTCGGCAAGAAAGTCACCGTTTCGAAAATGATGATGGGTCGAAACAGTCATTCCATCTTTCAGGCCAGCTCTAACGAGAGCTTCCTTCAAATTTAGCGTTCTCTTATCCCCATTCCCAGGAAAGTCCGCCCCCCTCTTAATGGGCGGTCCCGCATGCCTACCCGATGGCTTGAATCCACCAACGCCCTGATAAGGAGAAAGGATCCTTCCATTGGCTTCAGAAGGCACCGCACGCCCAGCAAGATTCTTGTTCAACGCGTACTCCCTCGCTGCAAAGTTTGCAGAGCACGCTGATAGACCGGCTCATCCACCATGCGTCCGTGAACCCTGATCGCGCCCTGACCAGAGCCTATTGCACGCTCGAATTCGATGACTACATCACGAGCCTCTTCTAGCACCTCTTCTGTTGGGGCGAACCCTCGGTGCACGGGAGCAATTTGACCGGGGTGGAGGCAGCCAACCCCATCAAAGCCGTAACAGGCCATCTTGTATGCATAGCCCTCAATTCGTTCTGGCTCATGAATTTCTGCCGTGACCGAGGCAAGAGGGCTGATCCTAGCGGCACGGCAAGCATTCAAGATTGCTCCATGCGCCCAAACGGTGGCTTCTCGGTCGGTCGCGCGAAGATCGGCTAGGTAATCCTCCACACCAGGTGATATAGCAATCAGCCGGGGCGTCGCGGTGGCAATTTCGTAGGCCCGCTGAACACCTAGGCTGGTTTCGAGAATGGCAACAATATTGGCTGGTGATTCCAGTTCATCCAACCGAGCAGCTACCGCTCTTAGGTCATCGGGAGACTCAACCTTCGGAACGACGATAACCTCTGGGCTACAGGCGGCTATCGCCGCTAAATCCTGATCGCCCAAGTCACCAGAATTGATCCTCACCATGACCTCTGAAACACCGAAGTCTAGGGTTGCGAGGGCATGGCGCACCATGGATCTTGCCGCATGCTTCTCGGATATTGGGACGGAATCCTCTAGGTCAAGAATCAAACAGTCAGCCCCATAAATGCCGGCATTCGGCATGAATTTCGGCTGGTTCCCGGGAATGTATAGCCGGCTCCGGCGGAGCCGGTCTCGTTTTGGTTCTCGCTGCGGGCCAGCCAGGGCGGGTAGGTCCCCACCTAGATGCTTTACAAGTGCCGCCTCCAGTCGTGCTTGAATCATGAACGGCAGGGCGCCCGAGTCTTCCAGCAAGACCTGCAGCGGAGGGTTTCCAATGGCATTCAATATCGCCAAGGCCTGGGCCCGAATCTCGTCACCGTACATGGCATACACCGTACTCTCCACCTGAACATTCAAGGCAGGAGCGTCTTCAACCGTCACCAACACGTCCGACCGGACGCTCGGTCCAGCGAACCCAACCCTGGTTATTGCCAAGCGACCTCCAACCATGTTGTTCGCCAAGCGCCATCCGACCGTCCGCCGGCTTGATAGTAGGGTCTCATCAGGAACGGAGTTCGACCAACGGGCTTACAGCGGATGGAGGGGATATCATCCTCCATGCCTTCATCCGTGATTTCAAAGCAATTCTCGGGAAAAAGCTGCGGGACACAAATGGTTTCGGATCGTTTGTATCCATCTAAAGGCTCCGCGGAGTACACGTACGGCCCGTATTGAACCGCAACATACTCTCGCCGTACGATCTCTTGTCCGTGGTGATCCAGGGTGTCCTTCGCGTGATGAATCGTCAACTTGGGAGGTGACTGGGGTTTTAGGAGCCCACTGTGCACGGCTTGTTCCAACGCTAGGGCCCCACTTGCCTTGCAACAGGCCCAATGGTAGGTGTTGTTGCGACGACCATTTGGGAATGTAAAGTAGCACCACTCCGACCCATTGATGTCAATCGCACCTAGCAAAGCATTGTGGAGTGCCAGATTCCATGCCTCCTCATACTTCGGACTGAGATGCAATCTTGCCATTTGCTCACAAAGACGGATCCACATTTGGGTCGAGCACGTCTCCGTGAGGCCATCTGGAGAGAAGAACCCTCGCTTGTTAAAGACTTCTTTGTGCGTTGCAATGCCTCCCCAAGGACCGCCTAATGCACTGAGATGATGGGTAGCAATATCGCCCCAGAGATATTCAACCGCTGGCTCTTGCAAGTTCAAAGCAAGAAGCCCGTTCAACAGCCAACAAATCTGATAGGACTTCCCCGTGCCGAGTTCGGCTACGTCCTGGTGCTCGCTCAACTGCCCAATGCTAGCTTCGAGGGCCCGAACCACCTCTAACGCATAAGTAGAAATCTCATCTTGCTTACTCAAGCGTGCCAAAACGGCAAGCGGCTCAATAATGATGGCGCTACTTGTCCCTTTGTGGTTACCTTGTCGAACGACTTGGGCAGGAGCCACACTCATGATCGCGTGCGCTGCCCGTTTGGCGGTCTCAAGGGCTTGATCATTCGTCATGAATTCCGCGACGTGGGTTAACCCCATGATTGTCCATGCGTGATTCCAAATATCCCACGTCCTTCCCTCATGAGCCCGGGGATGGTTAAATCGGCATTCTGCATGCTCGGCAAAGGTCCCTAGGTAGCCACTTGGTTCCTGCTGTTGGCTTAGGAAGTCGACAACCGCTTCCACTCGCCCCTTCAGGACCTCGTCTCCAGTACGATGCCATGCCAGTGCTGCCGTACATAGCCACTTTCCTACGTGCTCACCATACCAGTCACCCGTCGTGCCCCGAAGTGGCCGAGCGAACATCTGGACCGGTTCGCTGTCCGGCCCGGTGATGAACTTCATGACCCTTTCCCGATATGAAGCCTCCACCGCGGCCTCGATGGGTGTCATGCGGGCACCACCTTCGGCGTGCCGGCTCCCAAACAACCAGACTCGACAACAAAACCAAAGGCCCCCCCAACCAGGGGTTGGCTGGGATCAACCGCCGACAGAGTCAAGCGTCCATCAATCCACACCCGGATTGTGTTTTCCTTGACTTCCACTTCAACTTCGTAGTCTTGAAAGGCCTCCCACGGAAAACTGGTTTGGGCAAGGGTTCGGCGCCCGTCAAGAGCCTTTTCTATCCTGATTTGCCCGGGTTCGGTAAAGAGAACAGCATAATAGCGTCGGGTCCCTTGAACCCGAATAGCCACGCCAGCCGAGACGGCCATCTTGGGTGTCAAGCGACACTCAACTCGGTAGTCTTGCCATTGCATTGTTCCCTGCGTTAGCAGGCCGACCCCTTCGTTATGGCAAAGGTAGTCATAGCGGTCACGTTCGTGTTCGAATCGGTCTAGTGATTTTGCCCAAGCGCGCGCGGCCATGGTCCCGGGCAAGATTGGGAACTGCGACGTCGGGATGCCAGCCCAGTGCATCCTTTCCAAGACGATCTCACCTTCTTGCACCTCAATTCCGACTTGGTGAATGGGGTACCCCTGAGTATCCGGGATCACCCATTCAATCGCTGGGCCGTCAATAACGGGGCCATAGAGGAAATCCGTCCCATCTTCGGCATTGTAATGACCGATGAACAAGCGAGCTAAGCCTGTACCGTGAACGTCAGCTACCAGCCGCTGCCCCGAGTAGAGTGTGGGACTTGCGACAAGGACATAGCCAGACTTCAGGTCCTTAGTCTCAGGCGGGACGAAGGTGTCGGTGCCGAAGTGGGCCCTTCCCTGCAAGCGAATCGCGTTACCAATATTGGTCACCCATCCCTCCTCTCCAATATTGGGCCGCCAGCCCTGAACGCTGCCTGGTAACGCGAAACTGAAGCGTGCGCCTTCCTTTGGGGCAATCGGCTCTAGGCCAGCCAGACCCCGACCACAATTCACGACGAACAGAGTCTCTTGAACTGCGTCGCTGATCGAACGGCCGCCGTCCGCGCTCGGGAGGAAGAGCCGATCCGCGACTGGACCACGCCAATCCTGCTGATTGAATGCGGAAAGCCCGTTCCTAACCCCCAGAATCGCACCAACATTGCCCGAGTTGCAGTCGGTATCCCACCCGGCGGTGTTTACAATATGCATTGAGCGATCAAAGTCCCCCTCACCGTGAAGGAGGGCGAGATGAATGAGGCCATGATTGGGGATCAAATGACATTGGCCTGCGTACTTATCGTAGCCATACTCGCCTTGAAGTCGGAGCCTATTCTCGCGCCAATCCGACTCACGAACATGCCATGTTCTGATATCACTAATCAACTGGCTCACAACGCTATCGGGGGGGATCAACTCCAAAGCCGTATCCAAAAGATCATCTAGGTCTTTCTCAACGAATGCTTGGGCCACCATTGCTGCAAGAATCTGTGCTCCGTATACGGCCTCCCCGTCATGGCTGACTTGAGCGGCAGTGGCGGCAAACCGCGCGGCGGAGGCAGGGTCGCCGGGGCATACAAGGCCCCAGCCGTCAATGAAGATTTGAGCGCCGATTTGCTCTGAAAGCACCTTTCCGTTCAGTTCTGCCGAGCCACTAGCCGGAGCCGGAATGCCATGCTTCATTCGAAGGTACGCCGTATGTTCGGTGGAGTTACCCATCCCACCCCACCATAAGATTGTGGTCCGTTCGATCAGATAGTTGAGCCAGGTTTGCCCAACTTGGGCCGAAGTCAGATCTTTGCTGTACCCATAGTCTTCCAAAGCCCGAAGGAAGGTGAAAGTGCCAGAAATGTCATCATCGGTGATGATCAGTCGCCGACCGCGCTGCTCATGGATGTAATACGTCACATCACCAATCTCTTCCGCAATGCGTTCGTAGCTCCAGTTTTCTACCGGCCTTCCTAGATACACGCCAATAAGTTTGCCAAGAACGCCCGCGTAGACTTGCTCCGGGTAGCCAGCCTCTGCGGCCCCTGAATAATAGGGAGCACCGGCAATAGCGAATTTAGGTGGTTCGTTCATTTCTTTAGCAAGGTGAGGGCGAGCGGCCGAGAGCCCGTGACCACTTCTATTCGAGCGGTAACGGATGTGCCATTCCGGTCGGCCTTCATGACCGCCTTGACCAGTCCCGCCGGAGGATTTGGTATTGATACTTGGGCCAAGAATTGGCGGTTAATAATCGTGGCTGGCCATGCGCCAGCGTCTGGAGCTTGACCCTTGACCGTCACTTGTACGACCGTGTTAAAGCTTCGGAATCCTTTGATGGTTGAGGTCTCCTTGGTACTGAGGGCAACCTCCCTGGCTCGGCGTTCTGCCTCGGCCCGGATCGCTTCTTTCACCGTTGCAGGAAGAGAAGCGGTCTGCAACGTTCCAACGTGACTGCCGGACACCACGACACCAGATACAACGTAGGAAGGGGGAGGATCTAAGAGGATTGGATCAGCCGACTCAACTCCCCAATTAAGATCAATCGCGCTGTCAACCTGGATGGACTTCACTCCTTCTATTGTTAGGGCAATGTCATCCCTTGCCTTGACCTTTTGACCCCGCAAGAGGGCCTCTACTTGATCTTTAGTCGCTTGATTAAAGAACTGACCGGAGACAACACCACCGTGTTGGGACGAGCCACGAAAGACGATCCCAGTGTCGCTGTAGGTTATGGCAGAGAGCCGTACGGGTTGGCCCTCTTTCGCCTTGCCGACAGTCGCACCTTCCAGTTCAGCTTGGGCGATGAGCTTGCTGTAGTTAAGGATCTTGGCAATGGTATCGCCTTTGGCGTACGGCTTTTCAGACTCAGTGACGACAAAGACCCCATCAGCAGGAGCGGTTATTTTAACCGAAGGTTGAAGCACATCCGACGATCCTTCACCCTTTATTTCTAGGACGGGAGTACCTTTGGTGACCTTAGCGAAATTCGGCACGAGTCGTCGAACGATAACGCTCTCTTCGCTAGCGGTAATAGGGGTTGATGCGGCCTCAATCCTTACCCCCTCGGCCTTGATCACGTCATCAGCCTTCGTGTTGAACGCATAGATAAATGCTGCGAAAACAGCAGTCACGACGAGGTAGCCGAGTTGTTCTACCCAGCGTAGATACTTCGCATAAAACTTTCGTTTGGTGCGGCTTTGCGTCCGCCATTCTGGTCTCAAGTACTTTTTCATGCTGATGCCTCTGCCATGTGCCCTTGCTTGTATATGCGACGCATCTTGAAGTAGACCCCACCTCGTTCCATCAGGCCTTCGTGAGTTCCCTCTTCCACAATCTTGCCTGCGGTAAATACGACGATGTGGTCAGCAATCAAGGCAGTGTCTAAGCGGTGGGTCACGAGGAGCGTCGTTACCTCATGAGCCACCTTGGCCAGCGTCGCCATTACGTCCCGTTCAGTCTCAGCATCTAGAGCCGAGGTCGCTTCGTCGAGAATGAGTAACTTGGGATTTGTGATCATGGCCCGCGCTATTCCAATGCGTTGCCTTTGGCCCGCCGAGAGCGCAGAACCTCCATCCAAGTCCTCATGGATTCCCGCTGGGAGCGTATTGACAAACTCCGTCAGTTCTGCTTTCCCGATCGCAGCCCGAACGTCGTCGTCGCTAGCATCTGGATTTGCTAGCCGCAGATTGTCAGCGAGCGAGCCGGCAAAGAGGTAGGTCTCCTGCATCACCGTGCCCACTTGGTGCAGGTAGGAATCAAGCCGGAGCGTCTTGAGGTCTATTCCGTCTATGAGCACCTGGCCCTCTCCAGGATCAAGGATCCGAAGGGCAAGCTCAACGACAGTGCTCTTCCCCGACCCGCTCGGTCCAACTAACGCGGTAACCGACTTCGGCCTTAGTGTTAGATTGATTCCTTCAAGAACCCGCCCAATGCGGGGCCGATCAAAACAAATGTTCCTCAACTCCACTTGCCCTTGCAGTGTTGGACACTCAATCGGGTCGTCTTGGTCCGTGATCGCAGGCCGCGTTTCCATCACGAACATCATGCGTTCTGCGGAGACCATCGTTTGCCAGATCCAGCACCCGAAGTTTACGATTCGTTCAATCGGGAAGCTCAGGCGACTAAGGTAAGCAATCATCGGGACCGTCATGCCGAGAGTCATTTGACCCATGACTACTTGGCGCGCCAAGTAGAGGTAGATGGTCGTATTCTTCGTCCACGGGATGACCTTTTGCGTGGCAAATTCGAAGAAAACGAGGATGAGGTAACCCTGATTGGCAACTCGCTGGAGAGCCGCGCTCACCCTCCCATTGCGCCACACTTCGTCCCTTGAGCGGCCAAGGCTCTTGATCGTAAAGAAGGAGTTTGCCGCCTGCAAAATGCCAGCATCTCGTTGCTCGCACAGGTGCAATCGGCGGCGATCCAGGATCCGCCCGTAATGCGTCACCCAGACAAAGAGGATCGTCCACGGAATAAGGAAAAGAGCCACGATGCCCGTAAGGAATGGATCCACGTAAATGGCTGTCGTCAGAATGATTGCAAACTCTACAAGCATCGTTAGAGTTGGGAGAATTCGAACCAACATGTGGGCAATTCGATCAGCGTCGGTGCTAATTCTAAACTGGTGTTGCCCAATCGGCAGACTATCAATCGTCTCCATGCTTAGCCGCTGAAGATGCGTGTACATTTTGCGGCGGATGACATGTTGCAGTAGTTGCTCGGTCATGTTGTACAGAAACGTGCGAACGCCTGTGAGAGCGTGGACCAACATGAGGAGGCCAGCCACCGCGAAGGCGACCGTCCAAAAGCCCTCCCAATCCCGTTGAGGCAGAACCTGATCCACCACCCGCTTGCCCATCCATGGAATGCTGAGGTTCAAGAGAACAATTGCGATGTCAATCAAGCATACAAGAAGTAGCCGGCGCAATTGCGGTCGCAGGAACTGAAGGACGAAGACAAAGGCGCGCCACGAATTCACTCGGTGGTCAGTGCCAAGCGTTAGGGCTTCCCTTTCGGTGAGGCTCACGACAGAACCTCCTCAGCTGCTTGCAAACGCCAAAGGCGCTGGTAGAGCCCTGCTTGCGCAACCAACGTTCGATGCTCACCATTTTGAGCAATCTTCCCTGCTTCGAGCACAAGGATTCGATCACAGAATTGAACAGCCTTCAACCGATGGGCTACTGAAATAATCGTCATGTTTGAACGCATGACCTCCAGTTCGCTGAGAATCGCCGCTTCCGTTTGAGGGTCCAGATTTGCCGTCGCTTCATCCAAGACAAGGATTCGAGGGTTTCTTATGAGAGCGCGTGCGATGCCAATACGCTGCCGCTCTCCCCCGCTAAGCGTTGAGTTTTCGCCAATGAGAGTATCGAGCCCGTCCTCAAAGCGGAGAGCGTAATCCAAGATACCGGCTCTGCGGGCGATCTCGTTCACCTGTGCATCGGTGGCTTTTGGGTTACCAAAACGGATGTTGTCCGCAATGGACCCGGTAAAAATTGCCGTCGTCTGAGGGACAGTGCCAACCTGCTCGATCAGGCTCTCAATCTGAATGTCAGAAACGGCGTGTCCATCCACCATCACCTCTCCAGAATCGGGATCGTACAGTCGCAGAAGGAGTGAGATAACGGAACTCTTGCCGGCACCGCTGGGGCCAACGATGCCTACATATTCACCCGGTCTAACGGCAAAGCTGATCTCGCGCAATGCTGGGCGATCGTCGGTGTAGGAAAAGCTAACCTCTTTGAACTCAATACCCCCCTTGATTGTCCCGATTGCTGGGGCATTTGGCTTGTCCACAATGGCGGGTTCGGCGTCGAGGGTTTCGAGGATCCGTTGCGCTGGTACTGTTTGCACCTTGACAAGTTGCAAGATCTGAACAAAGTTCTCCAGGGGTCCTTGAGCGGCTTCAATCAATAGGAATGCAGCAATCCAATCACCCAGCGACGCCGATCCTTCCATGACGCGAGAGGTGAGGTAGAGATAAATGCAGACGGAGAACACCCACTTCATTCCCATCTGGGCGCCATTCTGCGCCCAAGCTGTTTGCGCAATCTGCCTAATGCCGGCTACACGCGTATCGGCGACGGCCTGCATGTACCTTCGCCTTTGGGACTTCAGTCGTCCGAGCGCCTTGAGGGTACGGAGCCCCGCAATGCTGTCGCGCAAAGAACCCAGTTCATGTTCGGCTGCTTCCTTAAACTTAAATGCGCTACCCCGTATCCGATTAAACAGCAGGTGGGAAACACACGCGAAAGGGATCATGTACGCGATGAGCATCCAGCTCAGCGCTCCATCAATGAGGAACAGCAGCCCAATTCCCCAACCCAACGCATAGAGAGTCTCAATCAGGAGCGGGACTGTCCGGACAATCATTCCCATGACGCCAGGATCATAAGGATCAACATCGTTCGAATAGATCGCCATCGCAACCTCCTTACTATCCGGCGGTGACTGGCCTGACATAGTTGCCGCGGCAGGACGCGCGGCAATCCGGAAGACCGACACCATATCGGCAGTGGACCGAAAGAGATGCTCACCCGGAATGCGCTTCGAAAGATAAGCCAGCGGCATCCGGTTGAGGTGCTTGTAGAAGGCAAGGCGTAGGTCAAAGGTGGCCCGCATGCCGCAGTACCATTCCAGGAACTCTCGCCCCATGCTTAGGAAGGCACTGGAGAAGTAAAAGATGGCTTGTAAGCCAACAATACGAACTACGATTGCCCATCGTTGTTCACTCGTAAGGTGGGTTGCTAGGAGGGCTTGGTTCGTTACGTCCCGAGTAAGGAACAGGGCAAGTTGCGCCAAAGGAACCGCAATTAGGAGTAGCAATATTCCCAGCAGGAATTTACTGCGGTAGGGCCGGACGAAGACCCAAAAGCGGCGAATGATGACCACCATTTCCCGAAGGCTCAGCTGAGCCTCCGGGAGTGATTCCTCTATGGTCTTCTTCGCATGGTCCAAGGACGACCTACAGTGGCGCGTCGGTTGTGCGCTGGCGATAGCCGGGCTGGCCGGGGCGTGGTGGATCCTCGTCCTTCATATCAACCTTAGTCTTGTCCACCATTTCACTGGATCCCTTCGTGCTCATATAGAACCAGCCCCCAATGAGCACGATGAGCAATCCAATTGCGCCCCACACAGCGGCTGGATGAAGTTCCTTCTTTCCCATAGCCTTACCTGTTCGGGTCGTACCAGGTTCCCCAGAACTTGGTATCAATCATGGTCGAAACGTACTGTGGGTTGTTATAGCCAGCACAGGTCTCGGCTTCTGATACCGTGTTATTGAACTTCATGACCTTTCGAGCGGCCGGTGCCTTTGCATGGCCGTCACCGAAGGCCGTCGGTAGGCGTTCACGGTGCATTTGGGCGGCAAGATAGGCCCGTTGGAATCGCGAGTTGGTCACGGTGAGCGGGTTCACAACGACCGGGCAGTAAGCTTCATCGCTGGTGAAGTTGTAGCCGACTTGCCGATTGGCTGTCTGCGCGGTCACGATGTACGCTGCCCGCTCCGCGATGTCCTCTTGGCTCGACTGGGTCCGGTAGTAGCGTGGGTAGCTGAGCGGAGCGGTCGCATCCTTGTTTTCCCAAGCTGACCAACCATTCCTGTTCACGGAGATCGAAACGAGGAGTGACCATTGGCCGGCCGGATCCAAGGTGGTGCGGACGCCTCGGGCACCGTCCCAAATGAGTTCTGGGCTCTTTACATAACTCTTGATAAAGTAATAGTAGCCTTGGGTTGGGGAGCCACAGCTTCCAGGATCAGGGTTGGCCGTCGATGAATTGCCGTTGGGGCAGTATTGGTAGGGATGGTTGTAATCATCAGCGTCCCCGGCGTACATGATTCCGGCCGTAATGACCTGCTTCAGGTTGCTGAGTGTGACCGTTGTCTTGGCCGCAGCCCGTGCCTGCGCAAAAACGGGGAAAAGAATCGCCGCGAGGATGGCAATGATGGCGATCACCACCAGAAGTTCAATGAGCGTAAAGGCTCGTTTTTTTCGCATGTTCATGAGAGTGCTGTTCTTGAATGAGAGAGCATGATGAGACTAGGTCGTGTTACCGACCAGAAGAGAAACTGGGAGCGTCGTTAAAGGTTCAACTTCGCGGCCCTCTAGTACGGCTACAAGCTGGTAGACAGCGCGCTCAGCCACGGTTGACCAACTCGCCTTTACCGTGGTCAGAACATGAACGGGCTCGACTGGCGGTTCGATCCCATTGAAGCCAACCACCGCCAGGTCATCGGGAACTCGAATGCCGTGCGATTTGCAATACGAGATCAGCGCGTTGGCACTGGGGTCTCCCCAGCAAACGGCAGCCTTGATTCCGAGTTCCTTTCGCCGGGCGAGAATCCCGGCCTCCTCAGCCTCCAACGAGCCCTTCCAATTGGAAGTACGGCCTTCATGCACTTCCATCCCCAACTCGAAAGCCCGCGTCTCAAACGCCCGGAAGCGCCGAAGAGCCGAAGCTGATTCTCCCGGGCATCGGCGATAGAAAACGGCACGGTGCCCCTTCTCATACAAATGGTCAGCGATCGCGATGGATCCGGCACGATCATCCGCTACAACGCTTGGGATGCCCTCAATGGGATCGGTCATCGCAACGACAGCAAGGTTCGAGCCCCGCACCCTTTCCACTAGCGGGTCGCTGGGCGAAGCAATGAGAACCAATCCATCAATCTTTCCGCCAGCAAGTTCGGAAAACACCTGCTCTACGCTGTACTGATGAAATGAGTAATGGATCATGAGATCCTTCTGGGTGGCTTCGCAGCCCCTTTGCAGGCCCGTAAGGATCTCCGCGTGAAAGGGATCGTGAGGCTCAAGCTGCCCGTATCCAAAATACAAACCGAGGATATTTGTTGTCTGCGCTCTTAAGGCTCGTGCCAATCCATTGGGTTGGTAGCCAAGGGTCTGGGCCGCCTCCAAGATTCGCTCTCGCGTGGCTTGAGAAACGCGGGTGTTCGACCGTGATCCATTCAACACGACCGATGCAGTAAACGGGCTGGTTCCCGCCTCAATCGCTACGTGCTTCAAAGTCACGTTCTTACAAGGTCTTCCGACAAGCGCGCTCTTACGATCCATCTTCTTTGACTGACCAAAGGTTTGGTCTATTATGGTACACCATCATTACGAATGGCTGCAGGGGGAAGTGTCAAGGATTTGCAAGACAGGGGCGAATGTTGAGACTTTGTTCGCCTCGCCAAACCGCCCCTGTAGATCCTTTACGACTGACTATGCTCAGTTCTTGCGGCGACGTCGAGCCATCAGGGCGGTGAGTCCACCCAAGGCAAGGAGCGAAGCCGGCTCCGGCACGGTCTGAATGTTGTTGAAGTAATAGTCTCCGTTCATTCCGTCGTAGGTGAAGAAGTTCATGATCTGAGGCGAAACACCAGAAGAAACAAAGTTGACGCTGTGAGTTTCCGATGCGCCGCGACTTCCGACGCCCATTTCGGCAAGCGTGACATCGGCAGTGTCGGCACCCGTAACAGTGATCGTCACTGCAACCGCACTCGCGACTGGAATTGAGGTTACGATAAACGTCCCCCAACCCTCGCCACCCTCAATTCGCCAAAAGGAACTGCTGGCAAGATTTCCATTGATGTTGAGCATGTCACGATTTGGACTAGGTGAAGTTGATCGAATCTCCACACCCATGCGCCCAGCGGTCGCACCGGAACTCGTCATCATTTCGAACATCAGGGATTGCCCAACTAGGAGAGGGTCGTCGAGCTTTCGACGTGCATCTACACCGTCGCCATTAATACTGAACTGCCTAGTGCCGATAGCCGAACCCGCGGTTGTGATGGTCATGCCGCCGGATCCCCATGGGCCCTCGTACCAAGCGTTCATGCCAGAACCGCCATTAAGGCCAAGGTAGGTCGCGCCAGTTGTGTAGACAGCGTCGCTCGCACTATCAAGCGCTAAGCCGAAGCTCATCGCGGCCGAAACCGAAAGTGCCAACACGAGAGATGATTTCAATAAAAGATGAGTCGTCATTGATCCTCCGGATTTGACCAAATGTTTGGTCAGAATCCTGAGCCCCATTATAAAGCACTTTCCTATAGAGTGGTTATGACGGCCAGAAACCGCGTAACTTTACCGGGGCTAATCGCCTGACTCTTCGGCCGGGGCGGTCTCCACCGAGCTGGAATTACTTGCAGCTCGCGTTGCCTGCTCTTTTGCGGCTTGGTTAACTCCACCACCGCCGGCGCCCGTGACGCTTTCAGTGTTCTGAACTGGGGAAAGTCCTCCGGCGGCGCCACTGCCGATTGGGGCAACCCCACCAGCTCGCCGAGCTGACGTCCCAGGGCTTGCCTGGTTCGATGCTGGGTTGGATGCCGTTTGCCCGGGTGATTCGCGGCCGCTAGTCGCCTCCGTCGGTTCGCCTTGGGGCGAATTGCAACCAGCAAGGATAAGAAGCGCAATGAAGGGCAAGATCTTCATGGGCCTATCTTAGCCGAAAAACCTGGAGCCGATGACCGGACTTGAACCGGTGACCTGCTGTTTACGAAACAGCTGCTCTACCGCTGAGCTACATCGGCGCGCCCAAGAATTATAGGCGGAAAGCGCCTCTTTCTGCAATTACCCACGGGATCAGGAGATCCCTCGCTAAAGCGGCATCAGGAGATGCCGCACTCCAAAGAACTGATATAATCTTTGTAAGTTCAAAGAGGAACCAACAACATGGCAGACTCATTCCCTATTCGCCGTATCGACCACGTTCGCCACTACGTGAACAATGCCCGACAGGCATCCTATTTCTACCAAAACGTCTTTGGGTTTGATATAACGGCCTACAATGGCCTGGAGACCGGTTCGCACAACCAAGTGGACTACGTTCTCGAGCAGAACGACCTTCGACTGGTCTTCAGCGCGCCGATTCGCCCGGGACATCCCAAAGCTCCGCTCATCGCCGAACATGGCGACTTCGTCCAAGACATCTGCTTTGAGGTGGACGATGTGGATTGGGCCTACAAGACCGCCCTATCTCGCGGCGCGGAATCCGGCGCAGAGCCCGTCACGTGGCAAGACGATCATGGCCAGGTTCGCTACGCGGCGATCAAGACCTATGGGCATGTCGTGCATGGCCTAATCAACCGCGACAAGTACAGCGGTCCCTTCCTCCCCGGCTATCGCAAGGAGAATATCCCCGGTGATCCAATTGGCCTCATCGAGGTGGACCACTGCGTCGGCAATGTCGAGCTCGGCAAGATGAACGAGTGGGTCAAGTGGTACGAGGACGTGCTCGGATTTTCTAACCTGATCAGCTTTGATGATAAGGACATCAGCACGGAGTTCACGAGCCTCATGTCCAAGGTCATGGCGAGCGGAAATGGGCGCGTCAAGTTCCCCATCAATGAGCCTGCCGAGGGCAAGAAGAAGAGTCAGATTGACGAGTATCTAGAGTTCTTTGGCGGCGCCGGCGTTCAGCATGTTGCCATGCTCACGGACGACATTATTCATACCGTCTCACGCCTCCAAGCTCGCGGATTGAGCTTCCTCAAGGTGCCGCGCACCTATTACGAAGTGCTCGAAGAGCGCGTGGGCAAGATTGACGAGAATATTGATGAACTCGCCGAACTGGGGATATTGGTGGACCGCGATGACGAAGGCTATCTGCTACAGATCTTTAGCAAACCCGTCACCGATCGGCCGACGATCTTCTACGAAATCATCCACCGAAAGGGCGCTAAGAGCTTCGGCAAGGGCAATTTCAAGGCCCTATTCGAGAGCATTGAGCGCGAGCAAGAACTCCGCGGCACGCTCTAAGTTACCCGCCTCAAAACAAGTGCAAAACCGGAGGGGCTCGCTTGTTAAGACCGTCGGCGGCGCCGGAGTAAGGCGCCAACGCCTGCCGCCAGCGCAATCATGGTTCCCGGCTCGGGTGCGATCACGACCGCCATGCCCCGAATGTTCGATGAGAATCCCAGCGATTGCGTCCCCAGAACTGTCTGGAGCCCAGTGTGGTAGGTGACTAGATTTGTGCCCATCAACAGGTATGCCAAGCTACCGTGACCATTGGCGATATTTGCGTTTGCAGCGTACGCGCCCATCGAGCCCCAAACGCCCAGCCCCCCAACAAAGCCGCTCGTGTCGGTGTCGACAGTCCAAAGCTTTGTCGTGTTGGTCGAATTGTCGGCTGAGATACCCATGAACTGGTTCGTGTTGGTAAAGATCGCCGCCCGCGGCGCATTAGTCGATGACCAGGAAGGGCCAATGGCGTCGAAGGGTAACGGCGAGCCCCCGGCCAACGAATTTCGAATCGCGTTGACGGTTGCTGCATTTGCGGGGAGCCCGAAACTGGCATACCAACTCGTACCTGGGCGACGAATCGCCGCTGTTGAATAATAGCGATCGGTGAGGGTCGCCAATTCCGTGTAAGTGGATCCGTCATATACCCGGACTGGGTCCGAGCCGGACCCTGTGCCGTTTGCGACGGTGAGCCGGTTTAACCCAGCATCGTATTCAATATCGCCGTAGGAAGAGCTGAAAGCGTCCAGGAAGGCGCCCGTATTGTAGTTGAATACCTTCACGAGGCCGCCGGTCGCGACAAACGCGCGCCCCCCAACTTGATCCACGGCGATGCTCGTAATGTCGCCTCCGATAAACCCCGATCCAAACGAACCCAGCACGACCCGATTCACAGGATCGTAGCGCATCACCCTCTGCGCCCCCGCGGTTGTGTTGTCGCCCAACAGCATGAGGTCGAATGAGGCAAAGGCGACCGACCCCAGAACCAGAGCGAGCGAAACGGCAAGCGTGCGCATGCCCCTAGTATAGGGCATGCAGGGCGAAATCGCAAACAGAAATGCCCCTTCCGTAGAGTGGCCGTGATGGAGTTATAGATGACGGCGGCCTTACCGATATTGGTGCCGGAGGTCAAGGTCACCGTACTCACTTGCACGGCATCTGCGATAAACGTGTTCAAGTTCAACGATTGGAAGGCTAATGTATCGGTGCTCGACAGGCCGATTGCAATCGCGTGGCTACCGTAAACGGCGAGGCTCTGCCAAGCAACATTCGCAGCGAGAGTTAAGGCGTTTGTGGTTCCGGTCGAGATATTGGTCCGTCGCAAGGACGTGCCGGTAATCCCAAAGAAATAGTTGTCCTTGAGTTCTAATGCATTGAACGTCGAGATACCAGAGTACGTGGCAATGTGTGATCCATTACTGTAGTCCATGGATTGAACGTGGCTCGAGAGCTCGTTCGCCGCGTAGCTCACGCCTCGGTTGTCGGCTGCGATCATGTCGCTTTCGTTTGCGCCATATGCGCCAAGCGACACTCGGTTTACGGGATCGTAGCGGTAGATGCGGTCATCATTGCCCGGCAGGAGCATCAAGTCGAATGAGCCATGGGCCGTGACGGCGGTGGCAGCAAGAGCGATGATAGCGAGGCGACGCATATCCATTATCTTACAGCAAGTCGTTCGATTCGGCCAGGGATTTGGTTTCCATTCTTAGCCATTGGCACCCAGCGACTCGGCCCCGGCCCCTCGATTTGGTATTTGCCCGAGTTTCCGTTATACTTACTTATCATGAAGGGCCTATTCACGAGTGCGCTATGCTTATTGGTCAGTTCGGCCTTTGCCAGTTTCGAACTCGCCATCCTGACCGATGCCAATACGGGGTTTCACCGCTTTGACGCCGAAACGGGTATTTACCTCGGCGTTTTTGGAGCAGGGCGATCCAATGGCGTTCTGGCCACCTGGGCCAATCAAAGCACGAGTCGGTTCTATGCGATGAGTTGGAGCGGAATTCAGGCCTTTGACTACTCGACCGGCGACTATCTGGGATACATGAATTATGCAGCGTCGACGGGCTACGCCACCAACGATACCAATGGTGACTTTATCAGCGTACAGGGCTCGAACATCGTCACTCGCTACGCGCTTACAGGGGCTGATAGTACGTACACCCTCCCAACGGGCACCGCAGCACGGTGGATTTCCCGTAATACCGATGGCAAATGGTATGTGGGCGACTCGGCCAATGGAGGGCGCATCTTGCGCTCAACGACGACCACGCTGGCCTCGTCATGGTCGGTGGTGGCCACTGGCCTCGCCGCGGCCATCTCGCCGACAGCTCAGAACGCGGTGGCGGCTCCTACGCCCGGAGCCCCCAACTTTGAACACATGATCATCACCCACGACACGACATCCTCGCGGTATTTCGCGTTCAATTCGTCGTACAACTTTTGGGTGGAGGGCACGTTTGGCCTCAGCACAACTACCCGTAACGGCATCGCCCGGGGACATTTCGGTCAATATCATCTGGGCTTGATCAGCGCGGGCATTTCCCAGGTGCGCAATTTTAACGATGCGGGATTTTCCGCGACGACTTGGACGACGGATAGGGTTCCGAATCCAACTGCCCTGACCGTCGTTTTGGCCCCGGAACCCGGCACGATCGCCGCCTTCGGTCTTGGTCTAGCCGCCCTGTGGCGAAAGCGCAAGAGCCGCTAGCCTCAGGCCGTTCGGGCT
>JADZDX010000095.1 GCA_020850835.1 Fimbriimonadaceae bacterium | reverse complement strand
CACCATGCGTTGGCGACCTCGCAGTATCAACTGCCAATGTCGGGGTAAGAGAGAAACCACCAGTGAAGTTCGAATGCTCCCGTAAAGATCTTGTTGATGCGATCAACCTAGTCGCCCCAATCGCCAGTCAGCGCTCACCCCAGCAGCTTTTCCAGACCATCCGAATGGAAGCCAACGATAATGGGCTGCGTATGACTGCATGCGATGGGGAAATCTGGGGTGATCGCACCATCCTCGCCACGATTGATGAACCCGGAACTGCCTGCGTGCAGGCGAAGATTTTGCAAGAACTGGTGGCGCGCCTACCTGACGGACCCATTAGTATGGAGCGCTCACCGGGTGGCCAAATCTTTGTCAGGGCGGGTGCCTCTGACTGGAGGCTCATGGCCCTGAACACTGAAGACTTCCCACTCCCACCGACGATCGCCGCGGCTAGCGAACTTCGATTGCCGATGAATGAGCTGAGGGAGGCCATTGAGGGCGTCATCTATGCCGTGGCGAGCGATAATGCCCGCGCTGTTCTGACTGGGGTCCTCTTCAACTATGATGGGGAGAAGCTGACACTGGTTGCCACTGACACACACCGGTTAGCTGTTTTACGCTTGGGTAAGGAGGGCATCGGTTCTACCGTAAATGCAGTTGTCCCAGAAAAGGCGCTGCGGGCCATCCGCAACCTTCCAATTGCCGATGAGGAAGAGGTCATGCTTGAGTTTGACGAGACCAGATTAAGTGTGGACGCCGGTTCAGCAAAGGTTGTTTCTCAACTCCTTGCCGGCACGTACCCGGCCTGGGAGCGGGTCGTTCCCGCCGAGTTCACCCGTAGTTGGAAGCTAGATCGGCAAGAGATGATAGAGAATCTGGATCGAACATTGATTCTTGCCCGCGATAGTGCGCACCGTGTTCGCTTCGGAGGCACCGGCATTCAATTAGTCATGTCGTCCCGAAGTGAAGAGAAGGGCGAAGCCAAAGAAGAGATCCCCGCTGTTATGGAAAACGGTGAGATCGAGATTGCTTTTAATGGCAAATACGTGATGGATGCGTTAAAGGCCATGAAGAGTGATTCTGTCGTTGCTCAGATGACCGAGCCATCCCGCCCGGCCATGTTCAAACCCATTGAGGGCGACGATCGCTTCTGCGTAATCATGCCGATGGCATTGACCTAATCCCTAGGGTGGGCGCTTCGGTATTTCTTGGTCACCTCGGTCATGTCAAGGTGAGTGTAAACCTGCGTTGTTTCGATACTGGAGTGCCCTAATAGCTCCTGTACCGAACGCAGGTCTGCACCACCTTTCAGGAGATGAACAGCGTATGAGTGGCGCAGGATGTGCGGACTGGTGTGAGCTTCTACGCCAGCAATTCGCTCGTACTTGGCTAAGTTGGCGTATGCAACGGCGCGGTTCATGGCGTTACCTCGGTTGCTTAGGATAACCAAGGCCGACGGCCTCTTGAGAAGCTTCGGACGCGCTTCATCCAGATAGCGGCCCAGCCAGCGGGCCGTCTCTGACGGAATAGGAACCCAACGGGTTTTCTCGCGCTTGCCCGTGACCGTCAACGAAAGCTCATCGAGGTCAATCTGCTCAAGCCGAAGGCCGAGCGCCTCCGAGACTCGTAAGCCAGCGCCATAGATGATTTCAAACAATGCCCTGTCTCGCAAGCCAGATGGGGTTCTCACGTCCATCGCCCCTAACAGGAGGTTCATTTGGACCTCACTCAGAGCTTTAGGGAGGGCACGGCGGCGGCTAAAACCTCCGGTACTTGGTAACTCGGCCCCAACCGTTCCCCGCTTCCTCAAGAACTTGAGAAGCGCTCTCAGCGCAGATAGTTTCCGCTGAGCGGTGCTTGGGGCAAGGGGCGGCCCCAAAGACGCTTGGTAGCGCAAGGCGACTTCATCGGAGAAATCGCTCCACTGACTAAGGCCATGGGACTCGGCAAACAACAGAGCCTGCAGAAGATCCGTGCGATAAGCAGCTACCGTGTGGTCGCTGGCACCCCGGACCCCGGAGAGGTGGTCGAGGAACTCGTCGATTTCTTCTTCCATATGGTGATTGTAGGACGAATATACATTAGGTCATGGACGTTAGGGAGTCCCGGTACGCCAAGAATGGCCACCTTTATGTACCCTTTATGCAGGGCATCTTGGAACTTGACATACCGGCCCACCGCCGCTGCAAACTCCCCTCGCTCTCCTTCACGCCGGGATGAAAGACTTCGGTATCCTTCCTCTTCAAACGAGCTGATGGCAATCGTCTCAGGCTCTAGAACCGTAATCAGTCGAACATCCCAATCTAACCGCTCATCTGGATTCGCTGGAATATATCGCACGACGGACGGGTTCTTAGCAGCAAGGCGAAACCCTTCTCGAACGTCAAACGGAACAGGGCGGGGCGCGACGGTCTCGGGATAGAAGCTAGGAGTGTAAAACCATGGATCCGAGACGAGCCCAACGGTTGCCCACTCCTGTCCAGCCGTTAGACGTCGAATCAAGGTAGCGGCGGCGTCCCGAGGATCCTCGCCTTGCATATAGATTGTCCATCGCATTGCGCTGTCTAGGCTCAAGCCAAGGGACAGGATTCCCAAGGCAACGCCCCACGGCAGTTTCTTTTCGTGCATTCGACCAATTAGCCATCCGAAACCGATGGCTAGGACCGGGATCAGCGGGAACACATAGCGCATGAACTTGACCTCGGCTTTCCCAATTAGCAAGAAGTAGACTAGGAAGAAACCAACCAACGCGAGGGCCCACGGTGACCGATGATAAAGTAAACGACCTAGGCCCACCAGACCCACCAGGGTCAGCAAGACTCCGAAAGCCACAATTAGGTTGCCCCAGTGAAATACAAATCCTGGGGACGTACCAGCAAACACAAGGCCATGGCCGGCCCCGGTATGCCACATTTCGTAGCGAAAATCGCGAAAAAAGGCTTCCCGCTCAAGGATCGCTCCTGGGACTCCGATCAGGAACGTCAGGGTGGTCGCTCCCAAAGCAACTAGACCTTGCTTCAGCCAATTTTTGGAGGCCCAAAGGGCGGGAGCTATGGCAACGAGAGCCAAGAACCCATTGTATTTGCAGGCCGCTGCCAATCCAGCAAAGACCCCGGCCCAAAGATAGGGGCGCAAACCGGGTTCCCTGATCGCTTCGCAGCCCCAATATAGGCTCAAACTGATAAAGAGCGTGGCAATGACATCCACGGTCATGAACCGAGAATGAACCATCATGCCTGGGGCAAACATCACGGCCAGAGAGCCCGCTAGGGCTCCTGCCCAATGCACTCGGCGAAAAAGAAACGTCCAGACCACCCAAACGATGCCCGCACCCGCCAAGCAAGAAAGCAACCGCCCGGTTAGAATCTCTTGCGCAAGGCCCGCGGTCGTCCCTGCACCCGACGGAGGCACTCCAAGCCCAAGGCTATGGAGGACCCCTAAACCAAGATTCTGAATCGTGAAGTAGAGAGTGCCGT
>JADZDX010000094.1 GCA_020850835.1 Fimbriimonadaceae bacterium | reverse complement strand
TTCGATTCGTCGCTGAGCCCATGGTGATGTCCAACCGTGACTTGTGGGTTCCTGTCGGGGTCCTTGCCTGCACCCTGCAGGCCTTGGCAGTTTCCATCTTCCTGTTCAATGTTGTCTATACTCGCCACCGGTCTAGCACCGGGCTGACATGGCAGATTCCGTTCGTCTTCGCCTCACTCCTTTGGCTCGTTGTTGTCTCCTTTGCCGAACCATTTGTCTTCTTCTACTCGCATCAAGCCAACCACCTCCAATCCATCGCTTTTGTCGCCAAGTGGTATCCCGTTCTCCGAGAGGCGCAGTTCTTTGGGTTTGTCGCAATGATGATCTTTGGAGTGTCTTTAGTCAAACTTCACTCATGCTTCGGTGCAAAGCAAGGTAATGCCACGCTGGGGCAAACCGGATTCATCCTGTGGACCTTGGGCCTTCTCATGCGAACCGTGGGTTGGATAAGCGCCTACGATCAAGGATTTGCCCCTGGCTCGCAGATCATATACTTCTCAGGCGGCGTACTCCTCGCCATTGCGGCTGTCCTTCTTGTCTCCTCAACGCGCATTTTCGAACCCCTGTCCGAGCAGTTCCGATCTCATAAGTTCATTCGAGGAGCGTTTGCTTGGCTCTTGGTTTCGGGCCTGTTGTTGATCCTTGAGCCCCTCCACGTAAGGATCACGGGGGCTCCATTCTCGCACGCCTACACTGGCGCCATAAGGCATGCGGTCACTGTCGGGTTTATCTCCCAAATGATTCTTGGTTTTGGCGCTCATGTCGTGGCACGAATGAATGACCTCAACGAGCGCGTTCTCCCCTGCCTATGGAGCGTATTCTTCCTGGTAAATGTTGGGAATATCTGCCGCGTCGTTCTCGAGATCGCGACCGATTATTCGCCCAGCGCATTCGCCCCGATGGGGGTAACGGGATTCGTTGAGCTAGTAGGACTTGGCATCTGGGGAGTGCATCTGACCCGTCTAATGTTGGCTCGGCGCCAGCTAGTAGCCGCCAATGTCGAGTAACCTTCCGCTTGACTTGGATGTCCCCCAGCAGAAGCCATCAATCAAGGCTGTACTAGAGTCATGTTCAGTTCTCAACGCACTGACTCCTGAAGAGCGGAACACGATCCTTGAGCAGGGCTTCATGGCCTATGCCGATCGAGGAGAAGTGATCTGGCTGGCGGGCGCCCCTTCGCAGAACTTAGCCGTTGTCGGCACCGGCTTTGTCAAGATGACGAGGCATACCCCACATGGCACGGAGGTGGCCCTTGAACTATTAGGCCCAGGGCAGTGTTTCGGCCTTCTGGTGGCGATTGAGGGTCGAGAATATCCTTTATCTGCCGTGGCCGTGACTAAGACTTGGTACCTGAAGATTCCGACACGCTCGTTTCTTGAGATCTACAATTCATCAAGCAACTTAAGAGACCACATTCTCCGCACCCTGGGCCCCCGGTTACGACGAGCCCAAGATATGATGGCCCGAATGTCAATGGGTCGTATGGAGCAACGATTGGCCGCGGTACTCCTCATCCTGATGGACTCATATGGTCAGCCGCAGAAACTTGGGACCCGGATCGTTGTCCCCTTAACGAGGCAGGACCTCGCGGAAATGGCGGGAACAACGGTGGAAACGGCTATCCGCATCATGAGCAAGATGCAGAAGGAAGGAATCGTCAAGACAGACCGCCAGATGATCACCGTCTTGGATCCTGCCTCGCTCAGTGAGTTGTTGCTGACCTAGTGCTCTGGCGCCTGATTGGTCAACTTCGCCCATTCCTCCGGCGAATTCGCCCCGACCAGGGCCCGAGGATTGATCCCTGATTCCAGCATGATTTCTTCACCCACAAAACGGCATTGAAGGGCATCCAGCCATCCCATGAGACTTCGCTTACCCTCAGCGATAACCTCCTTGAGGCAGACCCAAGCCTCAGAGGCATAGAGCGCACAAAGGGGCTGAGCATGACCATTTATCTCGGGCACTACCGCTTGGTAACCCCTTCGAAGTGACCCAAGGAACGGGATGAGGTTATCGTCGAAGTTCGGCATGTCACAAGCCGCAACAAAGACCCAATCCACGGTCGGACTAAAAGATGATAAGGCAATCAGTGGCCCCGAAAACTCTTCGATATCGGGTTGAAAGAGGTATTGACCGATTGGTTCTCGCCCCAAGATAGTAACCTGAGTGCAGCGCCTGGCAAGGAGCCCTGCAGTACGCTCGGCAACAGTCTCCCCCCCGATCATTAGGTGCGCCTTTTCCGCTCCCATTCGCCGACTCGCCCCACCCGTCAGGACGACACCCTCAATCATGAGATCATATTATCATCGCTGCACAACCCCAAGTCGAAGCTGAACTATAATTGAGATGCCGTGACTGAGATGCAGAAACAACTTCCGCAGTGGTGCAATGGGTTCAGGATCTCCTGCGCAGAAGTCTGGACAAACCAGAAGGAGGCAAGAGAACAGTGAACCGAAAACACACGCACATTGCCTTCGCTGGCGGAACCGTTGCGGCACTCATAGTCGCTTTAGGGATCTATTTTGGTTCAGGAAAGCTGGACCGGTTTGATCGGCCCCTCGCCGCCTATGCTGCGGCCACGATCTTTGCGGCTTTTGCGATTTTCTATCGTTACCTTATGTGGATTCAGCGACCACAAACGTGGCTCTACTTTAGGTCGGGCTGGAGGTTATTCGCTCGTCCACGGAGCCTCGTCCGCAACCTGGGCAAGTTTGCAATCCTCCTTTGGAACACCATCGTAGCGCAAAAATTCATTGAGCGGCGAAGTCGAAGCCGATGGCTTGCCCACCTTTGCCTGGCCTGGGGCTGTTTAATCGCTTTTGCGATTACCTTCCCCTTAAGTTGGGGCTGGGTGCAGTTTGGAATTGCTCCCAATGGGTCAGACTATGTCGTTGAATTTATGGGGATGAAGCAGTTCAGCTTTCCTCCTGATAGTATTCTTGCCTTCCTTTTCTTCAACGGGTTGAACTTCAGTGCAGTTTTTGTACTGATCGGTGTTGGGATCGCTATGCATCGGCGGCTTTTCCAGGCAGGAGCCCAGGCGGTGCAGTCACTTGCGAATGACCTCATTCCACTGTTCTTGCTTTTTGCCGTCTCGGTAACGGGCCTCATGCTTACGGCGAGCTATCGCATGATGGAGGGCTCCAACTTTGCCTTCCTTTCGCTACTGCATGCTTTTACGGTCGTTATTCTCCTCTTGTATATGCCGTTTGGAAAGCTTTTCCACGTCATCCAGCGAACTGCTCATCTTGGCGTCGCCTATTACAAAGAAGAAGCGGCTAGCGGGCCTCAGGTGAATTGCCTCCGATCGGGCCTTCCCTATGAGTCACAAATGCACCACGATGATCTTGTCGCGGTGATGAAACAAGTTGATATGGACTTTGGGCCCTATCAGGATATCTCCCCCCTAGAAAAACGGAAGCTGATCTCCCTGAATCAGGCAGCCGCCATTGAGGGTACGCCCTATGTTGGCTGACCAGGTTGAGCATGCCGCCTTATTGGAGGTCCTTGACTCCAGCACCGCTAGTGGAGCGCTTTGGGCATTTGAAACCGACGATTTAGACTGCAGCTTAGTCAATTGGAACTCTGGCGAGGGCGTCGTTGATCACGTTAATTCGGAGGTAGATGTTTTGATCATCGTCCTTCAGGGCGATGGGGCACTTGCCATTGACGGATGCCAGTTTGCTCTCGCTCCTGGTTTCGCCACCCTGATCCCCAAGGGGGCGACCCGGTCAATCGCAAGCGGATCGGGAGGGCTTGCTTACGTCAGCGTTCACAAACGGCGGAAGCGGCTCATGCCAACCGACCCAGCCACACGGATACCCCAACAAGCCAACCTCCTTAACCCGGCAAAGCCGGCCGCTAGCCCCTAGCTACCTTTATCGATGTTTAGGATGCCCCTCAGCATCCAGATATTGACACCCATGATCACCAAGCTGGTTATTGCGCCCGGGACTGCCATCTGGGATTCTCCCGCGATGAGGTTCTCCAAAACCGAAACAAATAGCCACAACTGAATCAGGATCAGGAGCATGTTGAACAGCAGCAGAGCAACAAAGACCGTTGACTGTTGGCGCTGGCGGAGGAGATTAGTGCGCTTCACCTGAGCCCTCCTCTGTGTGCTTCACGCCGGTCGCCCAGATCTCGTCGCCACGCACTTCAACGATGACTTTGGGAAGGGGATGGGGGGGCGGACCCTGCAAGACATGCCCATCATCAATTGAGAATGCTCCATTGTGGCAAGGGCAGTAGAGCCGGTTATGCTCGACCTGATAATCTACGGGGCAAGATAGGTGGGTACACCGCCGAGTGTAAGCGACGAACTCTCCGTCGGGCTTCTGTACCAAGATGCAGAGGTCGCTCGGACGGGGATAACTGAAGGCGAGGGCCTTCCCTGGTGCTAGGTCACTGAGCTTTGCGATTGGTGCCGGCTCAAACTCAATCGTTCCTTTGGGTAGCTTTGTCCAAGCAGCCAAAGCGACGGAGCCCATGGCCAGACCCCCACTCGCCAGCGTTATGAACTTAAAGAACTCTCGACGGCTAAAGTAGTGGTCTTCTTCCCAATCAACCGGAAATTCATTGTTAATTTCAGAGTCCATTAGCTTGTCCTTGACTTCTGCATGAGGTCAGATTTACGAATGGTGACATCGGACTTCACCTCCATGCGTTTGGTGCCATGAGGCATCATCAGATTGACCTTTGTCTTGATCGTACGACCACCGAATACAAACTCGTTGATAGGAGTTCCGCTCCGGTTAGCGGCGATCTCTTCGGGGGTTCCAAACATCAAGGCTTGCGACGGGCAAACGGTTGCGCACATGGGCTTCTTCCCGACTGAAAGGCGATCGTAACACATATCGCATTTCATCATCTGGTCAATCTGAGGCAAGTATTTTGGAACGCCAAACGGGCAGGCAAAGACACAATTGGAGCACCCGATGCAACGCGGTTTCAGGGAGCTCTGAACAACGCCATCTGGCGTCCTCTTGATAGCATCCGCCGGGCACACGGCTGCGCAAGCAGGCTCTTCACAGTGCATGCAGATGATCGGAGTTGTTTGTACGGTATCCCCGCGTTCAATGGTCTCAAGGTGGATCATTGAGATCCCCGCATGCGTGTCGCACTCCGCGCATGCGGCCACGCAAGCATTGCAACCAATACATCGACTCGGATCGATGTAGAACTGCCGTTCGCTCACGCCAGTCCTGCCTGCTTGGCTTGCTTGGAGTCATTAAGCGGAATCTGCATGAGCCCTATGATGTTCATCATACTATGCAAGCCGCCGAGCTTGCAGAATAGTAGGCACCGTTCAATGATTGAACGGTGAACAAATCGTGGAGTATCCAAGAATCATTCAGGGCGGGATGGGAGTGGCGGTCTCATCATGGAACCTTGCCTCCGCTGTTTCTCGACGGAAGCAACTGGGGGTCGTCTCGGGTACCGCCATGGATGCGGTCTTTGCTCGTCGGCTCCAACTTGGCGACATTGGAGGCTATCTCCGTGAGGCGTTAGATGCGTTCCCCATTCGCGAAATCGCAGAGCGTGTAGCAGCCCGCTATTTTATTGATGGTGGAAAGAGACCTGATGCGGCCTTCAAGTCGAAACCACTGCCATCCATACGCCCAACAAAGGCTCTACTTGAGCTTATCATTGTCGCCAACTTCGCGGAGGTCTACCTCGCCAAGCGTGGCCACGGCGGCCTCGTTGGGATCAATCTTCTTGAGAAAATCCAAATAGCAACCTTGCCAACGCTCTTTGGCGCAATGTTGGCCAAAGTAGATTTTGTCCTCATGGGAGCAGGTATTCCTCGTGCGATTCCGGCCATTCTTGACGAACTGGCGGCTCTAAATCCGGTGGAGCTTAACCTGGATGTTTCGGGGGCGCAGCCTGGCGAGCAGTTTGTCAGCCACTTTGACCCACGAGACTATTACCCACCCAACGCTCAGCGCTTGCCTCGTCCTCAATTCATCGCGATTGTTTCTTCATCTGCCCTTGCCACAACACTCGCTCGGAAGTGCACCGGAAAGGTAAATGGGTTTGTTGTGGAAGGCTGGACAGCCGGTGGCCACAATGCACCGCCAAGGGGGCAAATGACGATGAGCGAGTCAGGCGAGCCGGTGTATGGGCCGCGTGACGTCGTTGACTTGGAACAAGTTCGGAGCCTTGGGCTCCCGTTCTGGTTGGCGGGCTCGTATGGGAACCCTGCAAAACTTATGGACGCTCGTGCGGAAGGTGCTCAGGGAATTCAGGTAGGCACCGCATTCGCCTACTGCAATGAATCAGGCATGGACCCCGTAATCAAGCAACAGGTGATCCAGCAGAGCCTAAACAATGATTGTCGGGTTTTTACCGACCCGTACGCCTCGCCCACCGGCTTTCCGTTCAAGGTCGTAGACACACCTGACACACTTTCTGACGAGGAAATCTATAGGAACCGCCAAAGAAAATGTGACCTCGGCTACCTCCGCGAACTCTACCGGCGCGAGGACGGTAGCTTAGGCTATCGTTGCGGTGCGGAACCGATTGAGGACTATCTGAAGAAGGGTGGGGAGCTCACGAATACGGCGTGCAGAAAGTGCCTGTGCAATGCCCTAATGGCCACGGTGGGGCTGGGGCAAGTCAGGCATGGAGGTACCGAGCCAGCAATCGTCACGTCAGGGGACGATGTAGCAAACATTTCTCAGTTTCTACGCCCCGGGGCCACAAGTTACTCAGCAGGCGACGTGATAGACTTTCTTCTCAATGAAGTCGCACCGGTAGGTCAAACACAGTGAAGCGACACCCCGTCCTACAACCATTTTCCCGAGATCACTACAGTGGTCTTGTCGCGGCAACCCACTTGAAGGAGCACCCCGGCCATGATATGATCTCTGCGTTGATTCGCCTCTGGGAAGACGAAATGCAGGACCACTTCCTGGAGGAAGAAAGACTGTTGGCCCCCCTTGCTCCCGCCGACATGGCGCACAGGATGCTCGAAGACCACGAGGAAATTCGCTCATGGATCAATAAGGCAAGGACTGGCGACATGCAAGATGCCGAAATGGTCCAACTCGGCACCCTAATTCACAACCACATCCGTTGGGAAGAGCGCGTCATGTTTCCGGAAATTGAGCGTAATGCTCGTATCTCGGATATCGAGGCGGAATCTGAGGCCATGGAACTTCGTAGACAAGGTGACGGCAATCACCCTCGGCGAGCTGAATTGGTTAACCGCCGCAAGAAGGATAGTTGACCGATTCCGAAAATGACGATGTTGCAAAGTCGCCCGCCGTTAACTGATCGCTTTGGGCGGCGGCATAACTATCTAAGAATCTCCGTAACGGATCGGTGCAATTTCCGTTGCGCATACTGCATGCCCCAAGAGAATATGCAGTGGACTCCC
>JADZDX010000093.1 GCA_020850835.1 Fimbriimonadaceae bacterium | reverse complement strand
GGAGTCGAACCCGCGACCTAAGGGTTATGAGTCCTTCGCTCTAACCACCTGAGCTACCTCGCCGTGTGAGTCAGTATTATGATGCAAGCTAGCCGCACTTTGCCATGGACCTCCTCGCCATTCTCCTCCCTCAAGCCGCAACCTTAGAAAAACTCAATGAACTCGCCAACAAGCGGGACATTAGTGCCCTCTTAGCTCTGGCCAAGCCTGGCGATCTGAGACCGACCGCATTTGACTTCCTTCGCCATGGCGGCGTCTATGGCGGCGGGAGCCGAGGCTGGACCGTCCATGAACTCGCCCAGCCGAACTCCAATCGCCGGTTTGCTGTATTTTCGACTCCCCTAACTTGCGAGGACATCGGCGAGCAGGTCTTCGAGTGGGACAATCAGGGCCTCGGCAAGAAAATTGAGGAAGCCAATGATTTCGGACTCCACCTCGACCACCATGCCTTTACGATTCGCATGGAGCCCCTCTCTTCCAGGGTCATGATCGAAGACACCGCGACCTTTCGGGCAACCGGCCCCAAAGAGCCCTACTTTCAGGTACGAATTGGCCCCGAATGGTCAATAAAGAACATCACGGGACCGAACGCTCGCAGTGTCAAATATGATCAAGCCGCCGGTACGATCAGCATTGCTCGACCCGAGGGCAATGAGTTCAAGCTGAAGTTCACCTACGAAGCGACCCTCGAAGACCCCGAACTGGACGGAAAAATGCGAAGCGATGAAATGATGCTCGCGGGAGCTTGCTGGTGGCCATCCCTCGCCCGCCAAGCCTCAACCACCGACACAACAATCATCAGCCCCCCCGACTGGCGCAGCATTAGCCATGGCATGAAGCAGAAGGAGGCCATCGAGTCCGGCAAGCGCGTGACGGTATGGCACAATCCGCTTCCGATCTCGGTGTTATCCGCCGCCAGCGGCAAGTACACAATCCGTTCACAAAAGGTGGGCCAGATCACCTACTGGTCAGGCGGCATTGACCTCAAACCGGAGGAGTTGAGCCTGCAAAATGAGCTCAATGCCGGCATCATTGGCTTTTACAACAAGCTTCTGCCCTGGCCCTATCCTAGTTGGGGTTCCTTGGTCTCCGCTCGAATGGTCGGTGGCGCTCTAGAGGCCTACTCCTATGCGACTTACCCAAAGGGCTGGCTTCCCGATATTGACCCCCACGAAACCGGGCACACTTTCTTTGGCGGCGTCATCCCGAACACCTACCTCCGTTCCCTCTGGAACGAAAGCTTCGCCAGCTTCTGCGAAAACTACTACTACCGCGAAGGCGTATCCGGCAATCGGACCGACCTTCGCCTAGCCTATTCCGATATACCCATTGGGATTCCTGCTTTCAAGGCCCAGCCTGCCATCAGCGCGGGTGCCGATACTGGTAGCTCAGCCTCGGCGATTGGATACGGTCGGGGCGGACTCGTCCTCGATCTCCTCGAACAAGAACTGGGCGAGGACGTCATGCGAACTGCAATCCAGCACTGGCTCCGCGAACAACCACGAGGATCAACGGGAGAATGGGAAGATTTCGAACGTATCATCCTTCGCATCGCCAAACGGGATTTGCGCTGGTTCTTCGATCAGTGGCTCCGTCGGCCGGGCTTTGCCGAGTTTGAAGTCACGGATGTCGGCGTGAGTGAAGGTAAAGCCGACTGGGAATGTAGCGGCACACTCCGCTTTACAAGCGCGCCCTATCGGCTACGGATGGAGGCCCTTGTCGAAGGCGCGAAGGGCGAATGGCAATTCGTCAAGCTCCCCCTCTCCAGCGGAAAGTCCAGTGAAACCCTGCGCATCCAGGTTCCCTTCAAGCCAAGCGCCATCACCTTTGATCCATGGCACCGCATCATGCGAAGCATTGACTCCGCCTCCTTTCCGCCCAGCCTAAGTCGGTCAATGCAGGCGAGGACTTGGGTGCGAGAAGGAGACGAAGCCATGGCAACTTCTCTCCTCGGACGACCGGTACGCACGACTGGCCCCACGCTCCCAACGAGCTTGAACCGCCAGGTCTTAATCGCCGACCCCCGCAAGAGCCCTGAGTTTGCCGCCCTCGTGCACCAGATACCCAACCCGCCCGTCGTACAGGGCTCTCGGATCGTGTGGCGCGGCCAGTCGGTGGACATGAACGCTGGGGGTTTCGCCGGAGTGGTAGAGCTGCCCGACAATCAGCGATGCGTCGTCATGTTTGGCAACGTTAGATTGAATCCAAAGTTTGGCCTCGCGAACGCAGTACTTTTCGATGACCTCGGGCGCCCCAAAGCCGCCACGCGACTTCCCAGCCGGAGCGGAGAACTGCATTTCGATCTGATTGACAGCCAATGAAGGTACTGATCACTGGCGCGAGCGGAATGCTGGGGACCGAGATCACGAGTCTCGCTCATCATCGGAACCACGAAGTCACCGCCTTGCCGCGGTCGGACTTTGACCTCTCAGATCCGGTCTGCAGTGGGCGGATCGTCGCCGGCGAATTTGGCGACCTAGACATCGTCATCAATTGCGCGGCTTACACCGCAGTTGATAAGGCCGAGGAGGAACCCGACCTCGCCTATGCCGCCAATGGCTTGGGCGTGGGTTATCTGGCCCGGGCCTGCGCCATGGCGGGAGCCAAGCTCCTCCACTTCAGCACCGACTACGTCTTTGATGGCGATGCCAGAACCCCCTACACGGAAGATGATCCGGTTTGTCCAATCGGAGTCTATGGGAACTCAAAACTGCAAGGTGAGGAGGCCATCCATGACTCCGGTGCCCAAGCATGGATTCTCCGCACCAGTTGGGTCATCGGCCCCCACGGCAAGAATTTTCTTCGGACCATGGCGAACCGAAGGGATGACGATCTCGGCATCGTCAATGATCAGACGGGAACCCCGACCTACGCCCCTTTCCTCGCCGAGAAGGCCCTAGACCTGATCGAGAGAAATCCACCACCCGATCTCTTTCACGCCGCTGGACCTGAGGTGATGACCTGGTACGAGCTGGCCCGCCAGATTCATGAGCGTATGCCCAGCGCCAAGGGTTCGCGCCGTCCCATCACCACCGCCGAATACCCAACCCCCGCCCGGCGCCCGGTGTACTCCGCCCTTGATTCAACCAAGCTCTCTGCCTGTCTTGGCCCGATGCCACCTCTTTCTCGCGCCTTAGATCACTATTTCGCCCAATCTGGGTAATCCGGCAATCCAAGCTGGTATTGTTGGTGCACTCGTGCTCACGGAAGATCTCCTCGAAAAAGGCCCTAAGGAAGACAAGGCCGACATCCTCACGTTCGAGGAACTGCTGGAAGAACATCAGCACGACCATGACCATGAACTTGCCGCCGGTCGATTCAATTTCCTACCATTCTTTCTGATCACGGGGGCCCAACTGGCCGCCGCCGTTGGCTTGTTCTACTGGCTCCGACCCGACCAGTTCAGAAGCGAACTCGCCCAACCGGGGCTGCTACTGGCGTGGACCTTTGCATTCGGCATCCCCCTTAGTCTGTTCGAGTTCCTCTACCACCGCTACCTCCTGCACTCGTCGGTGCTTCCCTTCTTAGGCATCATGCACCAGTGCCACGATGACCATCACGGACTGACCAATGTCAAGGCCCCTGTCTCGAAGAAGGAGCCTGAGAAGATGGTCGAAGTGCAGAGTGACTATCCCATCGAGCATGAGCACCAGGAGGAATCTATGCAGTTCCCGCCCTTCGCGATCAGCGTGTTCTTCCTGATCTTTGTCGGCCTAATCGCGGTGCCCATTAAGTGGGCCTTCCCGTCCCAGCCCGTGATCATCTCCATGCTCATCTGCTCAACTTTCGCCTACGCTGCGTATGAGATTTGGCACGCTCTATTGCACCTTCCCTACGAACGCTACTGGAAGCCCGCGATGGAACATCGGCATTGGGGAGGAATCGTCCGCCATATCTATGGCTTCCATCTGATGCACCACTGGCGCCCCATTACCAATCAGGCGGTCGTCGGCTTCTGGGGATGGGCCGTCTGGGATTATCTATTCCGCACCCATCATCGCCCGATGCGAATGCCTCTGAACAAGGCTCAAGTGAACTATTCCGACGCCGCCATCCCCAAACCCCGATGGCCGGTTAGTACCCTCGACAAGCTCCAGCCAAAGCTCTACAAGTCCAGTCGCAAAATCGAGCAATCCTTCTTCAAGCTCTTTAAGCGCGGTAGCTAACCTCGCCTCTCGCGGTATGCTGACGATAGAAAGCAATCCGCAAGGGGTGTCGCGAAGGCGGCTGAGATGCAGAGATCGTTCTGCGGACCCTTGGACCTGATCCGGCTCATACCGGCGTAGGCACTGCGGTCGTGGTTCCGGCCACCTCCGCCAACAAAGCGTGGGTGGCTTTCCAGAAGAACCATGAAACGAGCCTTCACCCTCATTGAGCTACTCGTCGTGATCGCGATCATCGCGATCCTCGCCGCCATCCTCTTTCCCGTGTTTGCCCAAGCCCGCGAGGCGGCCAAACGCACCGCTTGCATCAGCAATGGTCGCCAAATCGGCATGGCCACCATGATGTACACCAGCGATCATGACGATGGCATGCCCATCTTCTCGGCTTACGATGAGATCAACCCACCCGGCCCCCTGCATCGAGGCGTTGAGGTCTGGGTCCTCCCCTATGCCAAGAACAAGGAGATTTTCAGTAGCCCCACCGACACCGGCGGCCCCTATCTAAACCGCTCCAGCCTTCCCGCCTGGCTCCGAGGCAAACCCACCTACTTCGCCGCCTATGGCACGAGCTACCGGTTCACCAGTTGCGTGTTCAGCGTCGTGCAGAATTACTCCATCCAGAATGCGACCGTTCTGAACTTCAACCGCCCGACGACCCTAGGGAGCATGGAGGACCCCAGCAACACCCGGATGATGCGCACCGAAATGATGCCCTTCTTCTCGCGGTCTATCCTATCAACCGCCTGCGACCGCTACGGCTACGATTGCCCGCCTCCCGGCGACTACTTCCGACGCTGGAGTCCCGTCGGCGGTACCGTCATATTCGCCGATGGGAGCGCCCGCTCCACAACCAACGCGGGCAAGTTTGACGAGCAACGCGTGAACCCCGAGGGCCGAAAGTCTGGCGAGGCCAGTAATGATCCGAATGCCTGGACCGGCACTTGGTATTCCCTCTGCGATTGAAAAAAATGGCGCGGCCAACTTGACCGCGCCTACAACTTTGAACTTATCAGTGCTTCCTGGCGCTCTCGTCTGCGCCATATTTTATTGTTGGAGCAATTGCAGAACATTTGTAGGGGCATGATTGGCTTGTGCCAACATTGCCATGCCGCTCTGTTGCAATATTTGGTACTTCGTGTAGCTCGTCATCTCCTGCGCGATGTCCGCGTCGCGAATCTGACTCTCAGAAGCCGCCAGGTTCTCCTTCTCCACGCCTAGAGATCGGATCGTCGAATCCAAAAAGTTGACCTGGAACGACCCAATGTCGCCCCGCCACTGCGCCAGCTGGGAAACCGCCGCGTCCACGATCTGAATCGCCTGCTGCGCACCGACTTGGGTAGTCACGTCAATCGTTGAGAGATCTTTCCCGGCGATCACCCCCGTCCCCATACGATTTGCGTAGACATTCGGCATCGAAAAGGCTACCGACTGATTCGCTCCCGCGCCAATGTGGAAGTTCACCGCGCCTGCCGTCATCATTCCAATGGACTGAACCCCGGCTGTCGCATTCCCCTGCTCCGTCAACAAAATGATATTGCCAAAGCCGTCCATGAGGCGGAGTCCTTGCCCCGTAACCGGGACGGTCTGAACCCCATTGGTCGTGTTCATCGAAACATTGAACACCGCGTCCACCCCCGTATCAGTCGCGCTATTGGCGGTGTGAAGAACATTGGATGGGTCAAAGAAGTTCACCGCGTGCGCGGATCCATACTCATTGGCGGTCAGGGAGATCGAACCTCCCGCGAACTGAGCCGTCACTCCGGTCGTACCCGACATCGCATTGATCTTGGTGAGCACCGATTGAACCGATTCGCTACCATCCGTACTGAAGCTGAACCCATTGATTACGAAAGCGCCGGGCGTCGTGACGATGGAAGCGGTCGAGCCAAAGTTATTGCCCAGCGTCACGCTGGCCCGCTCGGCAGCCGTAACGCGATCCATCGTGATCGCACCCGACGTCACCGTCTCACCATTGAAAGTGCCACCCACGAAGATCGAACCGACGGCCGTACCATTGGTAACATTGGCTTGGGCTCCTGCTGAACCATCGAGGAGCTTCCGGGTTCCCCAGCTGGTCTGGGAGGCAATACGGTCAATAGACTGGATCGCATTGCGGATTTGGGCTTGGTTCGCCTGAAGCATGCTGGCATCCACCACACCGGTGTTCGCCGAGTGCACAGCAATACCCCGCATGTTGCGGATCAGGTTCTGAATCTCCTCCAAGGCCGCCTCCGCCGTCTTGGTCATGTTCACTGCGTCCTGGGCATTACGGGTGGCCTGGTCAATGCCGAGCATCTGAGTCCGCAAGTTCTCGCTGATGATGAGCCCTGCCGGGTCATCGGCTGCCGTATTGATCCGCAGACCCGAACTCAAGCGCGCGATCTGCCGGCTCATCGCCTCCGTCGTGTTGTTGAGGCTGCGCAGGGCGCTCAAGGCCGTGATATTCGTGTTTATCCGTAAACTCACTTTGCTCTCCGGTGCAAAATCTGGTGATTTCCTGTGGGAGATTATCGGCAGAATGTGGAATGGCCTTAGGTTTGGCGGAGACAACTTCTTCTGGGGCTCCTAGGACGTTTTACAGTTGTTGCAAAAATTGCGAACACTTAGGTTCAACTTAGGATATATTAGAGGGAGTTCGCGCTTCCGCTCGAGGTGCGAGACGTTTCACGAGGACCACTACCAACATGAACAAGAACTTTCTAGCTTCTATGGTCGCAATGACGACCCTTGCGGGAATCGCACACGCTCAATTCCCCATTTACAATGCCCTTCCCCCGGGATCGTTCACTAACTACATCTTCCTTGGCACCGACAACACGGCTACCACCGGGGTCGTTTCCGCAATGGTAATGGATGATGTTGCCCCAACAACGGGCGGAATGGATGCCACAGGCTTCTCCTTCACCACGATCAACGCGAATACCGTAGGCGTGCGAGTGCGGGCTAACTTTTTCTTTTGGTTGGCAGACAGCGCCACCAACGCCCCAACCGGAGTTCCCAATCCAGGAACCTATCTACTCAATTCGACCCCGGCACCAACGGGATTTGGCTTCACGCTCAACCTGAACCCGAACGCCGCCAATGTATGGAACACTAACGCCTTGCCCGCCAACTTCCTTCCAGTTCCTGCCCCGGGGCAGAAGCTATGGGTTGGTATGTTCTACGACGCCGTAAACCTCTCTGCGGGTGCATTCCCACCCGCCGATGCTGCGCAGATGGATAACCTCGCCACGATCATGTACAGCCCGACCATTGGCACAAGCACGGATACCGTCTTCGCGCCGACGGCCGCTGCCGACACCCTCTTTGGCGTAGACAATCCAGCCGGTGCGAATCTTGACCACACCGCCTTATTGATGCCAACAGGATCCTCAGCTGACCTATCCTGTGCGATCCGCGTCCCGGGCCAGAACATTACTGGCACCGTTACGCTGAACGACACGGTAGATGCGATGGCCCTGTTCCGAAACGTCACGATCAAGCTTATGCAGGGCAATACAGAACTCAACTCCCTGTTTGTGACCGTTAACCCGAACACAGCTACGACCTCCAACTTTACGGTTGGTGCTCCCGCCAGCCTCACCGGTCCGGTTACGCTTGTGTTTGACGGCTCGCCCTACCTAAAGAAGAACGTTACGGTGAACCTATCCGGGTCTGGCGCAGATGCAGGCGCAGTAGCCCTGCAGAATGGTGACGTCGACAATTCGACTGAAGTGGATGCTGCTGACATTGATCAGGTGATCACCGACTTTGGGCAAATGTGGCCAGGCGGCACAGGCCTAGCGTCGTCCGATGTGGATGACAGCGGCGAAGTTGACGCGGCCGACATTGACATCGTGATCGCTAACTTCGGCGCGATGGATGACTAAGTCCAGCGGACTCAACTGAACTTAGTTGAACTCAGAGGCGTCCATAAAAACGGACGCCTCTGCCTTTTGGCACAGCACCTGCGATTCACACCTATTTAGCCCCATGCGCCTTCTCCTCGCCTCCCTATGCGCCTTACCCAGCCTAGCGTTGGCCCAGTCTCCCTACGTGGTCTACCGCGCCGAGCCCGGTGCCCTGAACTGCCATTACCCAAGTGGCGCAACCGTCGGGGGTGCGCCCATCACCAAGACCCTCGCCGATGACGTCACCGCTCTAGCCATCTACGCCGGCCAACCCGTCACGGCCATCTCCACCGTTTTCTACAATTACAACGCCGGCGGCGTCGCCTTCCGTCCGCTATACCGCTTCTGGCAAGACAATGGCGCCGGTTACGGCCCCGGTACCTACCTCGGCCCGGCTTTCACTACGGACGAAGTGCTCATTACCGGTAACTCAACGGCCGAGATATTCTTCGACACGACCGGGAGCGGTTTCAATGTCCCATCGGCACGGTTCTGGATGGGCGTCACCCTCGATAACAACCAGAATAACCCCAAGATGGCAACGCCTTCCGAGTTGAACTGGGTCGGCATCATGCCCGGACAAACGATCCGCGGTTCGTCAAACACCAATATATTCCGGAGCACCGCCGCCACAGACTTGGTCAACCAAAATAACCCTGGCGGAGCTTTCGAATTGGGCAACCTGAGCGTGTCCCTCGGCATCGCCGGTCAAGACTTTCACGGCAAGGTCTTCCTTCAAGATGTCGTTCCCACCGCGGCCAACCCGCGAACTATCCAAATTACCGCCTCGTCCGGTCCTGTCACCTACCTCACTCAGGACCTTCCCCTCGGGAACCCCGCCACTTCCGATGCGGTCTGGATCACGGTGCCTGCCACTCCTCCTTCGGGTGCCACCAGTGCGGTCTCCGTCCGAATTGGCGGTCGCCCATTCCTCCACAAGACGCTCAGCACCCAAACTCCCGTGCCGCCCAGCGCGACCCCCGAATCCATTGATCTCGGTGATATCAACCTCATCAACGGCGACGTAGATGGTTCGGGCGAGATTGACGCCGCCGATATTGACGAAGTCATCGCGGCGTTTGGCCAAGTCTTCCCCGGCGACAGCGACCCCTTCGCCGACCTCGACCTTAGCGCCGAAGTAGACGCCGCCGACATTGATATCGTCATCGCCAACTTTGGCGCCGTAGACGAATAAGGGCTCTTAGGTACGCTCGGCATATGGAGATCCTCCTGTGCCTCCTCATTGGCCTCGCCGCCGGCGTCAGCAGCGGCCTGTTCGGTATCGGCGGCGGCATCATCATTGTCCCGCTCTTGCTCCTTGCCTTCCAGATGAACCAGCAGAAGGCGCAAGGGACGAGCCTTCTCATCCTACTCGCCCCCGTCGGCCTCCTTGCCGTCAAGAACTACTGGGAAGATCAGCAGATTGATGTCCTCAAGGGCGTCTGGGTTGCCGTCGGCCTGTTCGGCGGGGCCTATGCGGGTAGTAAACTGGCGCTCGGACTCGACCCATTGCTCATGCGCCGCGTTTTTGCGGGATTCCTCGTGTGCGTGGCCGCGTACCTGTTTGTCAAACCATGACCTATAACGACAGCTTCAACTACGGCGCCGGCAAGAAGTTTCGCCTCGTCCTGCGCGAAGGCGGCTCCGCCCGAGATATGGGAGGCGATGAAATGTCCCTCGCCGTCGGCATCGTGGACAACATTTTCATCCAGGCCCTGGAAATGGGCACGAGCGACATCCACCTCCAGCCCGAACGCGATCAACTCAAGATTCGCTTCCGCCAAGATGGAATCCTCATTGATGGCGGGCAGCTCCCCCCCGAACACGCCCAAAATGTCATCGCCCGCCTGAAGCTTGCCTCCGGAATGAGGATTGACGAGAATCGCGAAACTCAGGACGGCCGTATTGATATGGAGTTCATGGGACGCCGCCTCTCCTGCCGTGCCTCGTGCGTCCCCTGCCTGAATGGCGAGAAGATCGTCATGCGTATTCTCGACCCAGGGGCCATGAAAGTGGACCTCATGAAGTTGGGTATGCCCGAGGGCGTCCTCAAAAACTGGCAAAAAGCCATCTCCGTCCCATATGGCCTAGTCCTGGTAACTGGCCCGACCGGTAGCGGTAAGACCTCCACCCTCTACGCGAGCCTCCTCACCCTCGATAGCAAGACTCGGAACATCGTCACCGTCGAAGACCCGATCGAATATGAGTTCGACAAGGATGTCGGTCAAGTCCAAGTTACCGAGAAACTCCCCTTTCCACGCGTGATGCGATCGTTCCTGCGCCAAGACCCCGACGTCATGATGGTGGGTGAAATGCGCGACCCCGAATCCCTTGGTATCGGTATCCAAGCCGCACTCACCGGGCATCTCGTGCTCAGCACCTTACACACGAATAACTCCATGGAGACCATCGGCCGCATGGTGGACATGGGCGCGGAGCCCTATCTCATTGCTGGTGTCACCGTTGCGATCCTCGCTCAGCGACTGATCCGACTGAACTGCCAGAAGTGCATGGAGCCATACAAGCTCACTCAAGATGAGATCGACATGCTCAAGATCACCCCCGCCGAGCTTGAAACCGCCAAGTGCATGAAGGGCAAAGGCTGCGCCGAATGCCGAGGCACCGGCCTCCGAGGCCGAGTGGGAGTTTTCGAGCTCCTCATGGGAACCCTTGACTTCAAGCACGCGATCGCTTCTGGAGCCTCCTACCAAGCCATCGATGAGGCCGCCCGTAAGCAAGGCTTCCGCTCCATGCTTGAGGACGGCAAGTACAAAGTGTTGAACGGCTGGACCGTGCCGGATGAGGTCATCCGCGCCGTGTTTACCCAAGCGATGGCCTAACCCAATCATGAACCCCTTAGTCGAAGCCGCCCTTGCCGAACTTGAACAAGCCGATGGCCGCCTCCGGCGGACCTTCGAAAAGACCCCTGATGATCGCCTCCTTTGGTCACCTGGCGGCACCGCCCGTACCGCCATCAGCCTCGTGGCTCATTGCGCCTACTCATTAGGCTTCATCGCCGAACTGTTCCACGGCAAGCCCTACCCGGCCCCAACCACCGAACAAGCCGACGCCGAACACCTTGCCCGCGAGAATGCCCTCACCACTCGGGCCGAAGCCCTCGCACTCTGGGACGCCAAGTTGGCCGAACATCGCCAGGGCCTCACATCCCTTACGGAGGAGCAGCTCGCGTCTACAGTCGTCCTACCCTTCAACCTAGGTCAAGCCCCTCTCAACATGATCCTCAATGTCGGCTCTCGGCATACCCACGATCACATGGCCCAGCTTGATTACCTCCAGACGATCTGGGGTGATCGGTCTTGGAACTAGGCGCTGAGAGTAGCGATTAACCCAAAGCCCAAGTCCTCGTCACCGAACCGGTACGGGCGTACAAACGCCACCTCATAATCATCTCCCAGCCACTCAATCACATCCCCCACCGCAGCGGACAGGCCCGCCTCAACGAAGAATCCGCGAATCGGTCGAAGGGCGGCGCTGACCGCCGCTTCTGAGAGATACAGGCGAGCCTCCGCCGGGGAATACACCCGCACAAACGCAAAGCCGGGAACACCATCAATGACAATGGGATCACCAAAGACCCGAATCGAAGCCCCCAAGCGCTCAAGCAAGACACTCACGCGGGGATCCCCTTGCCTGAGGCCGCCAGAACGGGCGATGAGGCATCCGGCCTCAGCCACGGCTTGAGCTTGTCCCAGCCCTGCATCACCAATCCGCTCGGATCAACCGGGTCATCGAAGCGCCGAGGAAATAGCTGGAGGTCGCCCACCATCACCGAAACAAGGAGCTCGGGACGGCGATAGTGCTGGGCCAAAAACGCCCCCGCGACGATGTCCGCCGCCCCATCGTCCAGCGTTGCCGCCAACCCGCTCTCGCTGGAGGCCAGAGCCTCCGGACGAATCGCATAAGAAACCACGGGCAAGAGCCGGGCAATCACATCATCAATCTCCGTTTCATAGGCGGAGTCGTGAACATTTGCCCGGGCCTGCACATCGGCCACCAACACCGAGAGGGCCAATCAAGCCTCCTTCCGAAAATGGACGCCCAATTGTTCACCCATCCGGCGAAGGGTCGCAGTATTCTCGCGAGTACCCTCCGACAGTTCCCTCAAGGCATGAGCCACTTGCTCCGCGGAGGTCTCTTGACGTCCAATCGTAGCCTCGACAAACCGGACAAACCGATCCACCAAGGCCTTATGCTGGGTCAGAGTAATCCGGGCAAGGGCGAGGATGCCTGTGACAACTCCGCCCAGAAGGACGGTCAGATCCACGCTCATCAGAAGCCACCCCCATAAGCAAGTTGCCAAAGCCCATAGCCGACATTGTATCGGCCACGGACGCCATACATGTATAGGTCCCTCATGAAAGCCGACTCCGAACCAGAGCTGGATTCCAATGCCGTAAACTCGACCGGCACATCACTCCGTTGCTGCATGATGATCGGGCGAACCGGGCGGCTGGTGTCCAGCACAAACCACTTGGCGGCATGTGATCCCGTCAGGAATGGCGATACAACCACCTTGAGCTTGCCCTGGAAGACATT
>JADZDX010000092.1 GCA_020850835.1 Fimbriimonadaceae bacterium | reverse complement strand
CACGCCGGGGGCCGCGGGTTCAAGTCCCGTCATCCGCGCCAGTGTGCCGCGGTAGCTCAGTTGGTAGAGCAAAGCACTGAAAATGCTTGGGTCGCCGGTTCGAGTCCGGCTTGCGGCACCACTTTTTTATCCCGCGAGGGCTAAGCCCTCCAAATTCATCATTCCTTCGCCTCCCGCTTCCCCGGTGCCTCGTTAAGTTTGCGGGCGACGGAACGAGTTCGTAGGAGTCAAACCCAGCACAAATGATGGAAACTGGATTACAAAGGCAAGTGGGCTCCAAAAGTAGAATTAAGTTGATGTAAGCTATTGAGGTGAATGCGGCAAGCATTTCGGCGCACGAGTAGCGCGACCGGAAAGTTTGGGCCTCAGCAGTGTACGAGCGCTACCCAATCCACACGGAAGCGTGGTTGCCATTCACCCCGGAGTAAAGAGAGAAGGTTATATGACATTACGTCTAAGCATGGGGCGGTTGGGCCTGGCGACATGGACCGTGGCAATGGGAGGAATCGCCCAAGGACAAGTGACGATCAACGTACCGTCCAACGCTGTATTCTTAGGCTCAGCCGCCTCTGTCAGTAACTTCTCGTATGCGAGCTCGGTACCAAGCGGATTCTTGGTGACAGGCACGGTCTCCCACACGGCCAGCAACCTCATCGGAAATGTGCTCGGCGAGCCGCTGGAGGAGGAGACGTTCCGGTTCCGCTACGACTCCGCCCCGACCAACTTTGCCGACCTTCAGCTTGTCGCGACGGCTCCGCCCGGGTCAGTGCCGGTGCCGGCGGGAACCAATCGCCCCTTCACGACCAACAGCGGTTTCATGGGGATGGTGATTCCGGCGGGAGCGACGGTCTCGGTGACGCTTTACTCCAGCGTTGACACCAACCCCAGCGGCGCCGATGCATCGCTGCAAAATGCGATGCAGGTGACGGTTGATGGCACAACGCCACCCTCGTTCGAGTTCACCACGCATACCGGGCCGTACTTCTCGGCGGGCAACGTGTTCGATGCCGGGAACTCGGTCATCAACCTCGGAAACGTCAGTACGCCTTTCGTGATGGGCACGAACCATCTCTTCGAAGCGGTCGGGAACAACGTCATCTCCACGAATGCGGCGAGCGATCTGCGCATCCGCGTGCGAAACTCGGCCTATCCGCTGCAGACCATGGAGTTGCAACCGGTGACTGGGGCATTTTCCGGCGGCACGCTGTCTGTTTTGAATATGTCCGTCGTCTCCCCGACGCTACCCGTCTCAGTCTTTAGCAACCTTCAGCACAGCACATTGCGCGGGCTGACGATGCCAATCGGCTCGACCTTCACCGCTGAGCTTTACGATATCAACGACCAAGGGCCGGGTGCGGATTCGATCTGGACGAACCTGCGGCTTGGATTCAACTCCGGTTCGGGGATTGGTGCGCCTGCCCCGGCCCCGACTTCTTTCGTCGACATGGGCGTAATCACGCTCGCCAACTCCACCACGGCGAATGCCCTCAGTCGCCTTTCTGGCGCGTACACGCCGGGACAGGTCCGGTGGTTCAAGCTCGATGTGCCGCAGCAGATCGACGGCGCGGTAGGACGTTACCTGCACATGTGGACCTCCTCATCCGGAACAGTTGGGGCCGTGACTGACACCGTAATGAATCTTTACGATGGCAATGGTCGCTGGCTTGGTATCGACGACGACAGCGGACAAAATTCGTTCAGCATGATGACCTTCGGTGCTCCAGGCGCAACGACCCCCTACCCGGTATCAGGCACCGCAGAAGCCCCATTTAACGGAAAGGGAGGCGCCGGGCTACTCGCGGGGACATATTGGATCTCGGTTGCTCCGTACGCCTCTGGCCACACCTTTGCCGATGCATTCGTCGCTACCTCGCCGTTCACGGGTTCGTTCACCAATGGCGTGCGATTGAACGTGATCAGCAACGTGCTTCCCCCCGACCAATACCTAAGCGGTTCTATCCAGTTACAAGACGTCGGCCCGTTTGGCTCCGGCCTCGACCGGACTCTCAACTACGTCGTTAAGCAGGGGACGGTGACGGTCATCACGGGTTCGGTAGTTGCGACGGGGGCCATCGCGCCGTTTAATATCGAGGTCTCGGGTCTCGCTAGCGGCGCCGCAACGTTGGCGTTCGACGGCTCGTCTTTCCTGCGCACGACGACAAATGTGAACCTCAATGGTTCAAACCAGAATCTTGGCTTCGTGCCGCTGCAGAATGGCGATGTAGACAACTCGGGGGAGGTGGACGCCGCTGATATCGATCTGGTCATTGCGGATTTTGGCAGCTCATACCCCGGTGGTTCCTTCCCAACAGCAGACGCTGATGTGAGCGGCGAAACCGATGCAGCCGATATTGACGTGGTTATTGCCAACTTTGGCAATGTGGATCACTAGCGACACTCCCCGGCCCCAGCAGGCTATCCCGCAAGGAATGCCTGAACAGCGGTAGCTTGGCGAACTTCATCCAAGAGAAAGGCATCGTGGCCAAGCGGAGAGGCGATATCTACCCACGTCGAATCGTGACCGGTGGTCAGGGCAAGTTCGTGGGCGGCTTGGCTTTGCCAACTGGGATACAGAAAGTCGCTAGTGAACGAGGTGAAGAGGAAGCGCGTCTGTGACGGCGGAAGTGCGGCGCAGTCGTAGGTGTCTATCGCGTTTGAGACAACGACGAAGGTTCTGGCGTCGAACCGCTCGGTGAACTTATGGCCCTGGTGGGCAAGGTAGTTCTCTACTTGGAAGATTTCCCTCTTCGTAAAGGACGCGCCGGCATCGGGTACTTCAGTTTCGCCCTCTTGGAGCCGTCGCCCGAACTTTGTTTCGAAGGCTGGCTCACTGAGGTAGGTGAGGTGCCCGAGCATTCGGGCGACGGCGAGGCCATTGGTCGGGCCATGGTCAGAGTAATTTCCGCCTTGCCAGCACGGATCGCGCATGATCGCTTGCCGTGCGACCTCATTGAAGCCAATTTGCACGGCACTATGGCGCAGAGCGCTAGCGGTGGCCCAGACTCGGTTCGTTCGCCCTGGAAATCGGCGGGCCCATTCGATGGCCTGCATGCCGCCCATGCTGCCGCCGCATACAAGTTGCCATTCCGGGATGCCGAGGTGGTCCATGAGCCGCGACTGCGCTTCGACCATATCGCCAATCGTAATGAAGGGAAAGGCCCCGTCTTGTGGTCCGGTACTTCCCTGACACCCACCCACGACGTTGGAGCAGATCACCCACCAATCGTCCGTGTTGATCGCTTTGCCGGGGCCGACTAGACGGGGCCACCAGGCGGTGGCGTTCGAGTCGCCGCTGATGGCGTGGCACACCAGAATTGCCCTACTGGGATCGGGCTTGCCCCACGTTTGATAGGCCAAATTGACGTCGGGAAGTCGTCCTCCGCGTTCAAGATTCAATGCCCCTACCGGAACATAAAGGCGTCCAGTTTCATCGGGGCGAGTTCGCTCGCTTTCCTCAAAAACTCCGGGGTCAATCATCACATCCCTACTCCTGTGTAGTGCCGAGTACCGAAGTGGAACATGATTTTGAAAGCGACAAAGCTCCCGATAATCCACCCGCATTGAAGGAGGAGTAGATGAGGGGCTTGCGCGGCCCCAATGCGGCCGATGAGCATCTCGGTTGGCACACCTGTTGTGTAATAAAATGGGAAAAACATAGCTAAATTGCGCACCCAATCGGGGAATATCGCCACGGGAAACATCTGGCCACTCAAGAAGAGCATCGGGACGTAATAGAGCTCAAACAGGCTCTGGGTTTCTTGGAGGAAGAGGGCGAGCATCCCCATCGCCATGACAAAGAAATAGCTCAGGAGATGACCGAGGAGGACCGCCAGTATTGAGTACCAGGTGAAGTGGATTTGTGGGCTCACGATCCAAGAGGAATAGGCCCATAGAATCAAGAGAAAAATGGGCGAGAAAATCGCGGTGCGAAAGATTCGCCAGGCAAAGTTGCGCACGGCGTGGTAGTAGATGTAGTTCACCGGCCGGATGATCTGACTGCTGAACGCTCCTTCTTTGATCTCCATGGAGACATCCCACATGAAGTGGCACTGAACAAAGCAGGTCACCAGAAGCATGGTCAGGTAGTAGAGGACGAAGTCCGACCCGGTAAAACCCTTGATGTTGCCGCCCTTGGTGGCGGCCATCATGACCATCGGCATCGTGGCAGCCGTGGCCACATCGGTCATGACCCAAATGACGGCACTCGCCTTGTAGGCGAGCCCGTCTTGAATGTAGATCGAAAAAAGCGCTTTGAATTGCCGCCAAGCGACGACCATGTGATCAGTCTAGTCGCCGGAGGCGCTCTTCTGCCACTCCTGAATCATCTCGTTGAGTCCTGGCTGGTTCACCGAGATATTGGCCTTCTTTCGCGCGTCGCTCATCATCTTATCGAGATTGTTGCGAACCCGTCCTCGGTCAAGCATCAGTGATCGGCGGAGTTGGGCTTTGGTGTTGGCATCGAGGGGGATCTTTTCAGAGGCTTTTACATCTTCAAGGAGGAACTTGAACCACCCGGATGTACCCTTGATCCACTCCGTCGTCGAGCCGATCTTGGTTGCATCCAGAAGTTTGGTAACAACTTCGGCAAAGGCCGTGGCTGGGATCTCCCCGAGGGCTCCTCCTTGCAGGGCGCTGGGGTCACTACTCATGTCGCGAGCCACGTCGGCAAACGGCTTGCCACCCGCCAATGCGCTATCCACTTGGGCCTTCTTGTCCTCGGAAACCGCGATGAGTCGAAGCTTATAGCGCTTGGGAACCGTAAATCGGGTCGGGTTATCCTTGTAGTGTTGCTCAATCTCTTGGTCCGTCACATTTACGCCCATCGTGGTGATATTAAACTCAGCCAAATCCACCCTTACCTGGCGCTCAAGGTCGGCCTTTGTAATGCCGACCTTGGCCAAACTTTCGAGGAGAGTGGGGGTGTTTTTCAGGCGTAAGTCCAGTTCGGCAGTAACATCTGCATCCTTGGGGTAGACATTCTTTTCCTTGGCGATTTGGAGCATCAAGCGTTCGTTGATGAGTTGTTGCAATGCCAGATAGCCGGGCCAGGATTCAATGAAACGCGCGCCGACCATTTTGCCGAATCCTGGCAGGAACTCCATTCTTCGGAAGTACTCCATGCCGCCGATGGTTTCGCCGTTGACGGTCGCAATCGGCTTGGTCGGGTCGCTCTGGGCGCCCGCAAGGGCAGAAACAGCGAGGCAGGCGGCGATGATGAGTGTTCGAAACTTTAGCACTGAACTTAATACGGTTCGGATGGGCTTGAGCGTCGCTCTTTTTGTTCGGGGTTTGTTGGGGTTGGTTAGGGTTGGTTAGGGTTGGTTAGGGTTGGTTAGGGTTTGTTAGGGTTGGTCTGGATTGGTGAGGATTCGTAAGGGCTGTCAAACAATTTGGACTGTGCCGATCTGCAAGCACCAAATCCGAACTTCCTTACAAACCCAAGCGAATCCTAGCAAACCCTAACCAACCCAAACAAACCCGCACGAACCCGAACTAACCCAGCGCCCTTTCCAAATCCGCGATCAGGTCATCGGCGTGCTCGATGCCGCAACTGATTCGGATGAAATTATCGAGGATTCCAAGTTGCCGTCGCCGTTCTTCCGGCACGCTTGCGTGGGTCATGATCGCCGGGTGTTCGATGAGGCTTTCGACCCCGCCCAAGGACTCCGCGATCTTAAAGAGATGCAGATTTGAAAGGAACTTCCGGATTGCTTCGAGATCACCTCGCAGGTAGAAGCAGAGCATGCCGCCAAAACCTCGTTGCTGCTTTACGGCCAGAGCATGGCCCGGGTGGGAGACCAAGCCGGGGTAGATCACGGCTTCGACCTTGGGATGTTGAGCCAGATAGCCCGATAGGGCTCGCCCATTGCGATCGTGCTGGGCAATGCGAAGGGCGAGGGTGCGGATGCCGCGCATGACGAGAAAGCAATCGATTGGGGAGGGCACGGCGCCCATGGCGTTCTGAAGGAACTTTAGGCGCTCGTACAGGGCATCATCATTGACGGCGAGGGCACCCATAATCACGTCGCTGTGACCATTGATGTACTTGGTCACGCTGTGCATGACGATGTCCGCGCCGAAGCTGATTGGATTCTGCAGAGCGGGGCTGAGGAAAGTGTTGTCCACGGCAAGCAATGCTCCGCGAGCATGGGCCGCCTCGGCTACAGCGCTAATGTCAAGGACATTGAGCATCGGATTGGTCGGCGACTCGATCCAAACGAGCTTTGTATTGGGCGTCATGGCGGCGATCAGACCTTCGCCGGCTTTCAGGGGTGGCGTGAGGGTGAAAGTCAGGCCCCGGTTGGCCGCGACTTGATTGAATAGCCGTGCGGTCCCGCCGTACAAGTCATCACAGGCAACAATATGATCGCCCGCCTTCAAGGTGTTGAGTACCGCATCAATGGCGGCGAGGCCACTGGAAAAAACCAAGCCGTGCTTGGCGTGCTCAAGTTCGGCAATGGCGGCCTGCAGGGGCGTTCGGGTTGGATTGTCGCTTCGGGAATACTCGTACCCTAGGTGCTCGCCGGGTGCTCGCTGGGCAAAGGTACTCACCTGATAGATGGGCGGCATGACTGCGCCGGTCGCCGCATCCTGCTCGAAGCCAGCATGGACGGCGAGAGTTTCGAGGTTCACAGCTCGAACCTCTCGCCTTGGGCGGGGATCGCGACTTTCCAGCCAAGTTCTTCGCGAATCTTGGCGGCAAGGGCCTCTTGGGCTCGAGGTTCGCCGTGGACGATGAAAGTCTGGCGCGGTGGCTCCTTGAACCCGGCCAACCAACGCATGATTTCACCCTGGTCGGCATGAGCGGAGAGCGAATTAAGCTTTTCGATGCGTGCATTAACCGCAATTTCTTGGCCGTGGATATGGACTTCTTCGGCTCCTTCAAGAAGGCGCCTGCCCATCGTGCCTTCCGCTTGGTATCCGGTGAAGAGCACCACGGTATCCCGCCTTGAAAGCCGGTACTTGAGGTGGTGGATCACGCGCCCACCATTGGCCATGCCGCTGCCGGCAATGATCATCATCGGGCCGGTCATGCTGTTGATCGCCTTGCTTTGACTGACGTCGCGCACGAGGGTCAGACCCTTGGGGTCAAGGGGATCATCGCCTTCATCAAGGCGTATCTTCATGTCTATATCGTGATCCTCAATAGTCCGGTCGTAGAGGGCGGTCGCGCTCACGCCCATGGGAGAGTCCACATAGATTGGGATGAAGCCGATTGCCTTCTCCCGTTGCAGTTCGTTAATGTAATACAGGAGTTCCTGCGTGCGGCCAATGCTAAAGCTGGGGACGATGAGCGTCAGACCACTTTCAATCGCATCGTTGATCAGGCCACGCAATTTCTCCTTAGCGTTTTCTTGAGCATGAAGGCGGTCGCCGTAGGTGCTCTCTACGACGAGGTACTCCGCGTGCTCCATGGTCGTGGGATCGGTGATGATCGGGGTGTTGAACCGCCCAAGGTCGCCGCCCATCAGGATGCGCTCTCCATTGGGGAAGAAAACCTCGGCGAAGGCTGAACCGAGGATGTGTCCCGCCGGACTGAAGCGGAAACTGCAGCCGCTTGGCAAGCTTTGTAACTGGCCGTATCGGACCGGTTGGAACTGCTTCAGGGCCACAAAGGCGTCCGCCTCGGTGTAGAGAGGCAGAGCAGGTTGGTGGCGCGACGTACCCTTCTTGTTGTGAAAGCGGGCTTCTTCTTCCTGCAGACGCCCACTATCGGGAAGGCTGATTCTGGCGAGGCCGATGGTGCCAGGGGTTGCGTATAGGGGGCCTTGATAACCTTCATGCACGAGCTTTGGGAGGAGGCCGATGTGGTCAATATGGGCGTGCGTGATCACGGCGGCATCAATCTCTCGCGGATTGAATCCGAACGGTAACCAATTGCGGTCGCGCAAGTCGCGTGATCCTTGAAAGAGCCCGCAATCTATCAGGATCTGCTTGCCGTCAATCTCAATGAGGTGCTTAGAGCCGGTGACCGTCTGCGCGGCCCCGTGGAACGTAATCGCTTGCGCCATGAGGTTTTAGTTTAGCGGTTTGAGCGCGTTTGGAGTGCGGGTAGCTTGCTGCCGTCTTAGATTGGCACGGTTTGCATAGCTCCGCAGCTTGCTGCACTAAGAAGCCTCCGCCCATTGGCCGCTTGCGGTGAACCCCGAAGGGGTAGCGTATCTTAGCGAAGGACGAAGTCCTGGACGGAGGGCGCCCGTTTCGGGAGTCCCGAAGGGACGGTGTAGCAAGAACTCATTCCCAGATGAATCTCTCGTCCCATTCCAACCCATGTTCGCGCAGGATCTGGAGATACTCTTCTTGAAAGGTCACCTTGCGGTGGTGTTCCTCTTGGGTCTCGATGTAATGCACCACGACACCGATGGCGTCCTCCGCAATCGAGAACGCGCCGTAGCCTTGCTGCCACGCGAAGGCGGGTTGGCGGGGTTTCATCCATATGGAAGAACTGGCCTTTACCTTCTTCATCATGTCGGCGACCGTTATGGTCCTCCCGAGGCGGACTAACATGTGAATATGGTCTTCGGTTCCGCCAACGCAAATGGGCGGACAACCGATTTCTTTTGCTGTGCCGCCGATGTAGCGATGGAGTTGGGGTTTCGCCTCCGGCGAAATGAGTGGCGCACGGTTCGCGGTCGAAAGACCGCGTGAATCAGTACGGCGGCGTGCGATTGGGGCATGGCGTATTTTGGCCGGACTTCGTCCAGACAGTGCTACGACACCCCGTTGGGGTTGAAGGGTAGGGGTGCCTCGTTACCAGGACTTCGTCCTTCGCTAAGATACGCCACCCCTTTGGGGTTTTAGGCCGCCGATCCTTCAACAACTTTAGGCCGCCGATCCTTCAACAAATTGAGGTTCGAGGCCTCCCGCCAATTTATCTTTCCCACCTAGGCCCTCAGCTTCGCGTTCTTTTCTCGAAGGGACGGGGCGTTGCGGCACTCGTCGCTGCAGCAGCGGCTGGTGGACTCTTCGCAAACGGGGCAGAGGATCATACGGCGATTGCAGAGGACGTTGGCGCAGTTGACGTAATTGGCGCTCTTGGTACCGCATTCGCGGCAATGGGTGATCGGCTCGTGCGCGGGGGTGGGTGGGACGAGGACACGGTCGTCAAATACGACATTCATTCCGACAAAGCCGGCGCCGTCGGTCTCCTTGCCGTAGCGAACGATGCCGCCATCGAGCTGATAGACTTCCTCGAAGCCTTCTTGGAGCATCCACGCGGAGAGCTTTTCGCAGCGGATGCCGCCGGTGCAGTAGGTGAGGATGCGCTTGCCTTCGAGCTGCTCGCGGTGGGCGAGAATCCAAGCAGGAAAATCGCGGAAGCTCTCGAGCGGGGGCAGGAGCGCGCCCTCGAAATGGCCGAGCTCGCTCTCGTAGTCATTGCGGCCGTCGAGAAGGACGACATCATCCTGCTGAATCGCCTCGCGCCACTCTTCGGGCGAAAGGTGCCGGCCGGTTTTTTGGTAGACCGGGGTGCCGAGCGGGACGCCCATCGTGATGATCTCGTCGCGCACCTTGACGCTGAGCCCCTTAAAGACATGCCCCTCGACCATATCGATTTTGAACTCAATTTCGGGGAAGACCGCACGGAGCGCTTCCATGTGAGACTCGCATGCCTCAGCGGGGCCGCTCACCGTCCCATTGATTCCCTCTGTCGCGATGATGATCCGCCCCCGCAGGCCAAGTTCTTGGCATTGTAGTAGCTGGGACTCCGCAAGGGCCTTGGGAGCGGGCACTTCGGCAAACTGGTAGTACAGGAGAACCCGGTACGGCATCACTGGACTAGTTTACTTAGCGGAATAGGAAAACTAGCATCTAGGATGACCAACCTGGTATCATGCGCCTGAGGCTTCAAGTTGTGGGCCGTTGTCTTGAACCTGCTACGGTTGGTTCGATAGAGCGGCTAATGATCTGAAAGCCTCTTCCCGGTGCGACTTCGCTAGAACGGCCGGGTGAACGCAAACAGAGGCCATAACCAAAAAATGCCGCTAGACAAAACTATCAAAGCGAAAGCGATCGAAGAGTACAAGACCACGGATGGCGACACCGGATCCGCTGAGGTTCAAATTGCAATTCTGCAAGCTCGAATCCTCCAGATCACGGACCATCTTCGAACCCACAAAAAGGACAACCACAGCCGACGGGGCCTGCTCATGCTGGTCGGTAAGCGGCGCCGGTTGGAGGGTTATCTCCGAAACAAGGACGTTGTTAAGTACCGCGAATTGATTAAGTCTCTCGGTATTCGTGAAGTTAAGCCTCGCTAATTCTAGCGAAGGTTAAAAAATGATTCACACCCATACTTTCGAAGTTGGGGGCAAGACCCTCAGCATCGAGTCGGGTCGCGTCGCCAAGCAAGCCGGT
>JADZDX010000091.1 GCA_020850835.1 Fimbriimonadaceae bacterium | reverse complement strand
CGTCTTTGTTCACTCCCCAAGTGATGGGGCCAATCTGGCGGGGCCGATCCACGGCCAGTTCTTCCAAGTCCTCAAGCATTCGCAAAATGTCCAACGTCAGTCCACCTCTACCGTAGGGACGGTAATAACCCTCATTCTGGCATCCCAAGGCATTTATTTGTCGAGTTTTCTGAGGAATAAGCCCCTCACCCTTGTAGAGCGCGCTCGATGATGGGCAGAACGGGGGCGGGGACGAAGGTACGAAGGTCGCCGCCTAGCCGAGCCACTTCTCGCACGAGGGTGCTCGAAATGAACCCAAACTCCCACTTGGTCATAAGTAAGACCGTGTCAATGTCGGGAGCGAGCTGCCGGTTCGTAATGGACATTTGAAACTCGGTATCAAAGTCGGTTACGGCCCGAAGGCCGCGGATGATGAACTTCGCCTCCCGCCTCCGGCAATACTCCACCAAGAGGCCGTCGAAGCTTGCAATTTCGACATTGGAGAGGTGGGTGGTGCAAGCAGACAGCGCCTTGAGCCGCTCACCCACAGACAAGAAACCCGACTTTGATGAGTTTTCACCTACAGCCACAATAACCTTGTCAAAAAGAGTCGTTGCGCGTTCGACAACGTCAAGATGCCCGTAGGTCGGCGGGTCAAATGAACCGGGATAAATCGCGATTCGCATGCACTTAGCTTAGCGAATTTAGCAACTCTTCGGCGAGGCGGCGCACATGAGAACCTTCGGGGGCCAAGGCAAGGGCATGCGTCAATTGCGTTCGAGCTCCGGTGCGATCACGAAGGCGTAGGAGAAGAACGGCGGCATTGTAGCGGGCCGACGCCGCTTGTTCACGATAGCGGTCCTGTCTTGCCGGGTCGTCCATTACCATTTGGACGGCTTGGGCATAGCTCTCGGCAGAGTTGATCCACAGGTTTGCTTGGTTCTCCGCGCCAAGGGACAATTCCGCGAGTCGCCGCTGATACTCACCCAACTGGACAAAATATCCCACCTGTCCCGGGTCAATCTTAATGGCTGCCTCGACGCTGCGGATCGCTTCGGCAAAGTTCCCCATCATCGCGTGCTGCTCGGCGTTGGCCGACCACTTGACCGCGTCTCCTTGGGCTGCCTCTGGTGGTGAGGGAGTCGCACTCCGAACTTGGCCGTAAGCAGCCCGGTTTGCGGCTTGTAGCATGGATTGTACGCCTACTACGATAATGCCAAGGATGAGCCCTAGAGTAATAGCAATTCCGCAGACCCTCGCAATTGCCAGCTTGGTCTCGGGCTTCAGCATTGGCGGCATGCGATGGGGGGGGATGAAAATTGGACCGGGCGGCAATTGCATCGGAGCCTGGGGAGGCGGATTATAGCCGTAGCTATAGGCTTGAGCTGGGAACGCGGGCGCCGCTGCCACCACTGGAGGAGGTGCCATGACTGCGCCTGACGTCAACTCAAGTAGGGCCGCGCGCACTGCGTCAATGGCAACGTTAGCGTTTGAGTATCGCTGACTCACGGACTTGTTGAGGAGATTACGCAGGAGTTCCTGCACGGTATTCGATGCCGAGGCTGGGATCACCGGCTCGGTGTTCATGATCGCATAGCTTATGCTGACCACGCTATCGCCCGGAAAAGCCTTTTGCCCACCCAGCATCTCAAAGAGAACGGCTCCGACGCTAAACAAATCGCTCCGTGCGTCAATCTCCTTGCCCACCACCTGTTCAGGGGACATGTAGCTTGGCGTGCCAAATACTTGCCCGTCGATCGTGATGTTTGGCTCAAAAGTCAAGCGCGCAATACCAAAGTCCGTCAGCTTAACCCGTCCAGAGCTGAGGAGTTGGATATTCTCCGGCTTGATATCTCGATGGATGACTCCATGTTCGTGGGCGAAGGCAAGGGCTTCCAGAACGGCAAGGGTGATCTCCAGAGCCCTCTGGGTGGGCAGGAGGCCCGTCGTATCAATCTCGTTACGGAGGGTTTTCCCGTCGAGGTACTCCATGGCCATGTAATGGCGACCGGCATCCTCTTCAACCTCATAAATAGTTACTATGCTAGGGTGGGCAAGGGAGCCGGCGGCTTTCACCTCCCGCTCAAACCGCCGGATTCGCTCCAGCCTTTGTGGATCGCTGGAGCCACCGGGGATATTGAGTTCCTTGATGGCGACCCGCCGGTTCATTGCGGGATCATACGCCTCGTAAACAATATCGTTTGAACGGGCAATTTCCCGAATGATCTGATACTTCCCTATGGTTTGGGGAGGTGTGGGCGTCACGGCAGTTTAAATGATCTGATGGAACGAAGTTCCAAGTTCATTCTTGGCTTAAAGAATTTGAAATGTATGGGACCATGAAACCTACGGGCCTGGGCCTTCGGGTAAGTCATTGGCCGGGGGCTCTTCCGGTGAGGGTTGCTCGCCCTCTCCTTCGACATTAGGAGCCTCCTCAGGCGCATTGTCCTCGGTCACCTTGGGTTCGGAGACCGCGGAAGATGTTTCCGGTTTATGAATGGTGCGGTCTTTTACACGATTACCGTTAAGACGACGCAATTCAACCTCAACTTTCGGGGCAGGCCAGTCCTTTCCGGTACCTTCAGGTTCAGTGTTGGGCGTTGTGGCAGAGGTCGGCTCGGGTTGAGTCACCGTATTACTTGCGAGTTTCTTCAGGCTTGAGGGGGGATTTCGACCAATATGGGGTCCAATGAACGCATAGCCGATAAAGGCTAAGGCCACCGGAACCAAGAGCCATTTAAAAACTCCCATGAAAATTTTGCCTGCCATGCGTTTACTCTTGTCTAGCTTACCGGGCGGGTACCCTTTGCCGCGCTGATGGGCTGCGAAGTAATCTCCGATACGCTTGATCTCGAATTGGAGACACTCGAACCCATCTTGCCGGATCCTTCAGTACCAGAGACGATTGGCCCCGGCTATCCGTTCCCGATGCTAAGACGTTCGGGCCAGATCCGTCAAGTCTCGTTACGCACCATCACCCTCCGCAATGCTTTCGTTGAAGCCGTCTTTTGCGTGGATTTGGGGGGACGAATGATCAGCCTGCGCAACCTTTTGGATGGTACGGAGGCTCTGACAAAGGGCCTCACCCTAGTTGGCGATCCACTTCGCGGCGTAGCTGCCCTTGGTGGGTTCGAGTTGCTCCTGGACGGCACGAGAGCTGGGGCAATGGCCGCCGTTGAATTCACGACCGCCGACGAAGATGGCGCTGAACTCGTTATGGTTGAACTAGTTCATGGGCGTCGCCTAAGTTGGGGTCTGCGGGCTGAACTGTTGTCCAATTCGACGGGTCTCAATCTCACTCTTACCCTGCAAAATCGTGGCGATAAGACAACGACGGTTGAAGTGGGTTGGCGCTGGGATGGTCAGGTTGGACTGACTGCACCGGGGAGTTCGGCGATCTTGCTGGCTCCTCACGAGGTCTTCACGACCAAGCTAGCCGTACATCCCCTTGGCTTTCCTCCTTTGACGACAAGTCCATTCGGAGCGATCGGCCTCCAAGGTCGCACAGCCCACTTGCAATGCTTCGTCGAAGCCCCAAATTCTAAGCTCGTCGTTAAGACCGAGAATGGAACCCTAGAAGCTCCTGTTTCACTCAAGCTCAACAAGCCAGATACCATCAATCTTGATTCCATTCCCGGTGAGGTCGCTGGCCTTGCCCTCATGAACGACGGTGAAGTCCTAGTTCAATGGCCTGCAGCCGTCCCGAAGCAATACGAAGCACACGCAGGTACCCGACACTTCGCTCATTGGCAGTACGCGCTCGATGCGCTGCAAGCCAACGACTTTGCGACGGCTGATCATCATCTCGAAACCTCGCTCCTCTACAACGGTGATGATCCAATGGCTTGGTGGCTGAAAGCGGTTGTTCAGCGGCACCTAGGCGTCGTCGAGGAACGCCCCGAGCTTCTCAATGCCCACTTTCTCAGCCCGCTTGACCCCGCGCTACGGGTCGAGAGCTTCCTCAGCCAGTCCGAGCACTCGAAGCATCCTTCCCCTCTCATGGCGCCGCTTGCTCGCGACCCAGATGCAGTCATGGAAGTTTTGTGCCTACTCATAGACTGCCACCTGGTCGAGGACGCAACGCGCCTGTGTGACGAGATTCTTCGACATCGTGAAATTGCGATGGTTCGTTACCTGATGGCGTACCTCCATATCACCTACACGGGTATGGAGCTTGAAGCGGCAAACCATATCCAAGCGGCGGAGGCAGGCCCGATGGCACCGCCGTTCCCATGGCGTCGCGTAGAGCAGAGGGCACTCCACAGCTTGCTCCCGCGCTTCGCGGATTCGAAGAAGCTTGCCCTCCTTGCACGGTTGTGCCACTAGGAGCGCTCCATTAGCCATGAGGTACATAGAGCTATGCAAGCTTTATTGCTCATGGCCCTTCTCGCTTCGCCGCTCGATGGGGTGAAGACCATCGCGGCACCGGGCTTGCCCGGTAATGTAGTTTTGTGGAAAGCGGGCCAGCCCCTAGTCGTTGACCGCGATGGGCGCATAATGGCGGCCTCGGTGGATACGGGAGCAGGGCGTATTCTGGCGATTGGCCACAATGGATTTCTCGGAGCCTACAAGACGGCTGATTCGGGCACATTCTTGAGGCAAAGTGTGAACTGGCTCGGCTTTGGCAAGCCAACCAAGGTGATTTGCTCGCACAGCGACCTTGCGGGTTACCTTCAGGGCCAGAGCGGCTGGCCCGACTGGAATGGGGGCCGCGGCGAAGTCGCAGTGGTGGACGCTCATCAGGTTAACCCCAAGGATATTCCCGCCATCCAAGCCTATATTCGGGGCGGAGGCGGGCTTTTGATCGCCGCAACCGGTTGGGGCTGGCAGCAAGGAAGCGGCTTGTCAATGGATCAGTTTAGTGCCAATAAGGCCTTGGCTCCATTCGGTATCGGCTTTGGAGAGGGCTTCCTCGAAAAGGATGCGAATGGCTTTGATGCGACTCGCTCTCCAAGAACTGAGTCGGGTGGTGAACCCGCTCTACGAGTTCTGGAAGGCGCCCCCGGAGACGGACCTCTTGCCGTACAGACCCTGACCGACATCATGAACGTGCTCCCCCCGGACAGCCGTTGGCTTTCCACGAATGCGTTGAAGTCCGCCCCCTTTGTGATGAGCGCAAAACGGCCCCTAGCGAAGTCGCAGTTTCGAGACCGCTTTGAAGTCGCCTACCGAAACCACTTGCTTAAACGAGGGGAGAGGATGGACCTTGGGCTCCCGTATGCAGCTGAGTTTCCCGGCGTTCCCAAAGCTCCTTTCCAGGGGATAAAGGCTCAGGAGATTACATTGCGCCCCAATGAGACACGATGGCAGAGCACGGGCCTCTATGCCGATCCAATGCATCCGGTGCAAGTTACCTTTCCACAGGGACTCAAGCTAGGCATCCGAGTTGGGGCTCACACGGACAACCTGTGGCACCTTGATAAGTGGGAGCGTTTCCCCGAAATTAGCCGTGAATGGCGACTCACCCCTAACGGCTCCTACCAAAACCCGTTCGGTGGTCTCATTTATATCACCCTTGACAAACCCCTCCAAGCACCAATCACGATTCGAATTTCGAACGCTGTACGAGCTCCCCACTTTGTGCTCGGGAAAACTTCACCCCAGGAATGGCAACGCCAACTTGAAATCGCCTCAGCTCCTTGGGCAGAGGTTGAGAGCGACAACATCGTGGTCACCGTACCGAGAGCCTCGGCAGAAAAGATCAAGGATCCTACAAGTGCGGCCAAATTCTGGGATCGTATGGCAAATGCCGTAGCAGACTTGGCCCAGATCCCTCATTGGCGGGGTTTTAAGGAGCGATTTGTCGCAGACCAGCAGATATCTGCAGGCTATATGCATTCCGGCTATCCGATGATGACCTGGCTTGATGTTGCCGATTTGGTGGTAGATGGCGAACGGCTGCAAAGGGAAGGTAGCTGGGGGCACTACCATGAGATCGGGCACAACCACCAACAGGGGGATTGGACCTTCGACGGCACCGGCGAGGTCACTAACAATTTGTTCACCCTCTACTGCTTCGACAAGTTGAACGGAGAACGTCCAAAGGACCGGCAATTTTCTCCCGATGACTGTCTGAAACGATACAGGGCTTACTCAAAGGCACCCAGCTTTGGCAAGTGGAAGGAAGATCCGTTCCTAGCCTTGACCATGTACGCGCAGCTTCAAAATGAATTTGGTTGGGATGCATTCAAGCGAGTCTTCAAGACCTACCAGAACATGAAAGTTCGGCCCAAGAACGATTCTGAAAAGCGGGATATCTGGATGACCACATTCTCCACTGCCGTAGGCAGAAACCTAGGGCCTTTCTTCGACAAATGGCACGTACCTGTCTCCACTGCGGCTAAAGCTCAGATCGCGCACCTGCCCAAGTGGATGCCGGAGGGCATGTGAAGGCGGAAGCTGCCAGTACCGACAAGCAGATAGTCAAGCGCATCGTTGCCCTGTTTGGGCCGCATCGCCGATACGTCGTCCTCACGATACTCGCCGTCTTGGTAGGTACCGGATTGGGGATCGTCCCACCCTTCCTCTACGAGGTCATCATTGATGAACTTGTTGGCCCGAAGCGCCTTGACGTCATTGGATGGTACAGCGCATTCACCCTACTTGCAGTCCTCTTGGGCGCCGCCTTCACGCTCCTATACGGATATATGAGCGTTGTCATGGGCCAGCGAATCATGTGCGATCTTCGCGACAAGCTTTACACGCATCTGCAAAGCATGAGCCTCAAGTTCTTTACGAACGCAAGGACTGGGGACATCCAAACTCGCTTGATTAGCGATGTGGGGGGCGTTCAAAACGTGGTTAGCAACACGATCACGGATCAACTTTCCAACATTGCAATCGTGGTTAGCACGGTGACCGCAATGATGCTTCTAGACTGGAGACTAGCCACATTGAGCATCGCCCTTGTTCCGTTTTTTGCTTGGGTCGGGAAGGGGGTCGGTGAATACGCACGTACGGTTCGTAAGGGCACCCAAGAACAGACCAGCGAGATCAACTCCATGATGCAAGAAACTTTGTCGGTTTCCGGCATCCTGTTGAGTAAGACCGCCGGCAATCAGAAGATCCTGAGCGACAAATTCGCCACTGAAAACAAGATCCTTGCCGGTTGGATGATCAAGAGCTCAGTTCTCCAGTACATGTTTTTTGGCATGGTACGGCTGATCACCCAATTTGCCCCCACTTTGGTCTATTGGCTGGCCGGATACTTGATTATTGCCCACGGGGATCGTTCGCTCACACTGGGCAAAATTGTTGCTTTTACGGGCTTGCAGGCGAGGTTGTTCTTCCCGATGACGGGCCTACTCTCGGCTCAAGTAGAAATCATGTCATCGTTCGCCCTTTTCGAGCGCATCTTTGAGTATCTGGATATGAAGCGCGATATCCAAGACGCCCCTGATGCCAAGCCGCTTGTGCCGAGTTCCATTACTGGGCATGTCCGGTTCGATGGGGTCTATTTCAAGTATGAAGATGACCAACCAGATTGGACCCTCAGTGCTATAAGTTTCTCCGCGGAGGCTGGGCAACTCGTAGCGCTGGTCGGACCGAGCGGCGCCGGCAAGACGACATTAACGTACCTGATTCCTCGCCTTTATGACCCCGATCAAGGCTCCGTATCGCTTGACGGGATCGACCTGCGAGCCATCAAATTGGACTCGCTCGGCGCGATCGTTGGAGCGGTGACTCAGGAGACCTATCTAATGCATACGTCAATCAAGGACAACTTACTTGTCGCGAAGCCAGCCGCAACCGATGATGAGCTTGTTGCTGCCTGCAAAGCCGCCGCGATTCATGAGCACATTGCCGGGCTACCAGAAGGATATGAAACCATCGTGGGTGAGCGAGGCTATAAGCTGAGCGGCGGTGAGAAGCAACGGATTTCAATTGCTCGTGCGATCCTGAAGAATCCGCGAATCTTGATTCTGGACGAAGCCACCTCTGCCCTTGATACGCAGAGTGAGCGACTCATTCAAGAGTCTCTCAATTCGCTCATGGTAGGGAGAACTACCTTTGCCATAGCCCATCGCCTATCAACCGTCCTATCCGCCGATCTCATTTTGGTGATTGATAAGGGAAGAATAGTGGAGTCGGGGCGGCACAGTGAACTTCTCACCCGCCAGGGTCTTTACCGCAGACTCTACGACGAGCAGTTTAAGGGCGAGTCCGTGACTGCTGGGTAACCTCTGATCAGGCATGGAGGCAAATTGCGACATCTTGATCGTCGGTGGCGGAGCGGGTGGATGCGCCGGCGCCTTGGCCGCATGTAGCTTAGGCTACCGAGTGATTCTTACTGAAGAAACCGAGTGGCTCGGCGGACAATTGACTAGCCAGGCCGTACCCCCGGATGAGCACCGATGGATTGAAAGCCACGGGTGCACGCAGCGATACAGGCAGTTCCGCGAAGGAATTCGGAAGTACTACCGGGATCACTACCGACTCACCGCAGGAGCTCGGCGTAACCCTATCCTCAATCCGGGCAATGGGTGGGTGAGCCGCTTATGCTACGACCCAAGGGTCGGCGTCGCCGTACTGAACCAGATGCTCGCCCACTATCGTACAACAGGGTTACTTCAGGTATGGCATCATTGCCGACCCGTGTCAGCTTCCGTCCTTGGCGATGCCGTATCATCAGTTCGCATTCGAGACACTACCTCGGGTGAAGAGACCGACGTTTCGTTCTCGTTCGTCCTTGACGCAACGGAAATCGGCGACCTCCTACCCATGACGAGTACTGAGTACCGAGTGGGGTCGGAGAGCAGCTCTGAGTTTGGGGAATTGCATGCTCCCGAGGTGTCAAGCCCACGCGATGTTCAGGGCTTTACGTGGTGCATTTGTGTTGGATACGACCCGGCCGGCGGGAGGATCATCGAGAAGCCTGCGCAGTACGACTATTGGCGTGCTTACCAACCCGCCATGGATCCGGCTTGGACCGGGAAACTCTTTTCGTGGTCCTTTTTCGATGCCATTTCTGGGGCGGAAAAGCGGCTACAGTTCCGTGGCAATAATGGGATGTTCAATTATCGTCGAATCGTGGACAGCTCTATTTTCGAAGGCATTTCCAACGATTATTCAATGATTAACTGGGTGCAGAATGACCACTTTGACCGAGTGATTGATGAAGATGAGAGCCGGACTAGGCTGGTCTATGAAAATGCTCGTCAACAGTCCTTGTCGTTGCTTTACTGGCTCCAGACAGAGGCTGAGCGTGATGATGGGGGGGTTGGTTACCACGAGCTTTATGCAGCTGGTGGACCAGTGGGGACCCTTGACGGGCTGGCCATGGCTCCTTACCATCGAGAGTCTCGTCGAATTCGACCTCTGTTTACGCTGACGGAGGGACATGTTGGAAAGAGCATGAGGTCAAACGGGGCGGAGACCTTCTGGGACAGCGTTGGCGTTGGCTCATACCGAATGGATTTGCATCCTTCGGCGAGTGGGCGAAATGGAATTGATAATGATGCTTGGCCGTACCAACTCCCGCTTGGAAGCCTCATACCTGAACGTACCTCTAACCTCATTCCGGCTTGCAAAAACATTGGAGTCACTCATATCGCGAACGGATGTACACGCTTGCATCCGACGGAATGGAACATTGGTGAAGTGGCGGGGCTTCTGGCCGCTTACTGTATTGGGGATGACATATCGCCGCAAACCCTCTATGAGCACCCGGTCAAAGTAGTCGAGTTCCAAAACCTGTGCATGGCACAAGGAATAGAGATTGAATGGCCGTCGTAAGTTGGAAAGATGTAGTAGACGAGGAGTTTGGGGTCATTGGAGACCCTATCGCCCATTCTTGGTCGCCCCTCCTTTTTGACGCTGCGTTTGCAGCCGTTGAGCGCAAATGCCGCTACATCAAGATTCATTGTTCGGAAGCTGAGTTTGAAGATGCCATTGCTACCCTGAAGACTCGTATGAAGGGCCTGAATATAACGGCCCCCTTTAAGGGTCGTGTGCGATCGGCCCTCGGGCATGAATCCAGTGTGTCATGCAATGTTGTCTCCTTTGAGGGGGACGGGCAATGCGAGAGCTTTGATGGTGCTGGTCTCATGGCCGCTCTGAACGAGCTCCAATTGCGCGGCCGGATACTCATCATAGGAGCTGGCGGTGCCGCACAAGCGGCTTGCAACGAACTTGCAAAGAGTCAAGAAGTTTACAATTGGAATCGTCTTGGAAAGCGATTAGCAAGCGCGATCCCAGCCCCACCCGAAGTGCGAAGCTTTGATATCGTCATCAATGCAACCGGAGCATGCCCCGAGTTAGAGTGGACGGGTACGGGCTCGGTATATGATTTGTCGTACTCAGCGACCCCGACCCCATTCATGTTAGAAGCAACAAGGTATGGCTGGGATGCCTATGACGGACGCTTAATGCTCCTCTATCAGGCCGCATTGACCTATGAGTTCTGGTTTCACCAGCCAGCGCCAATAGAAGCCATGCGAGAGGCCCTGCCGTGAGCCCAGAACCTAAGAACATAACGGCTTACGCTGCTGCCCTCCGCCGTGGTGAATTGGTAGCCGTCCCAACGGAGACCGTTTATGGCTTGGCGGCAAATGCGTTGGACGATCAGGCTGTGCAGCGCATCTACGCGGCCAAGGGGCGGCCAGCATGGAACCCGTTAATCGTGCATGTCGGATCAATTGAGCAGGCGAAGCAACTTGCGGTATGGTCTGGCCTTGCGTCAAAGCTTGCGGAGTCGCTCTGGCCTGGCCCACTTACCCTAGTCCTTCCCGACAGCGGGGTCGTTTCTCGACACGTTCTTGCTGGGGGCAAGACGATAGGCCTTCGCATTCCTAATCATTCACTTTTCTTATCACTTCTACTTACTACGGATCTTCCACTGGCCGCCCCAAGCGCAAACCGATTCACAGAACTCTCTCCTACTCGTTTCGAGGATATCAGTCCAGATATTCTTGAGCACTGTTCTGGTGCACTTGACGGAGGACCTTGTGCGGTGGGGATTGAGTCAACCGTTGTTGCCGTCTATTCAGACTCCCTCGCCATACTGAGGCAAGGAGTGATCACGCAAAGCCAGCTACAAGAGTTCGCCTCAACAATAATCGCCGAAAAATCCGCACTAAATACTTCTCCGGGCCAACACCACCGACATTATTCACCAAGGAACCCGGTCATCCTTGTTGAACCAGGTTCGACCACAGATCGCTTAATAGCCCTAACCAGTGATCCCAGAGACTTTGCAAGGACGCTCTACTCCAAGCTAGCCGAGCTTGACCGAACCCCTGGTGCGATCCATGTCGAGCGACCGCCAAAGACCGCTGAATGGGCGGCTATTTGGGATCGTTTGATGAGAGCCGCTTCGGATGGGCCTTAAAGAAGTTCCAGATCGTCCGCGCTCCATTGATAGGCGATTGCTGTGACGTGGGCCAGTCATGCCCCCAACCAATCAGCGATAGGAGCTGCACGGTAGCCGTACGACTTTGGTAAAGGATTGAATCAAAGCCCTTTTCATGAGTCTCAGTTGGCGAGGCGGTAATACCATCTTTTTCCGCCCACCATTTGGCCGCATCCTTCGCACCAACGCCCGTAAGCACTGCGGCGGCTCCGGGACTGTAGGCCACGACCTGGTCAGCCGTTCCGTGAATGTGGAGCACGGAGATCAGGCCCTTGGGATTGGGCATCATTTTTGGGTTGGATTTTCCTACTCCAATCACGCCGGCCACGGCGGCTATGGCGGCAATCTTATCCGGACGTAACCCTCCGAGCGCGTTCGCCATCATGGCTCCGTTAGAATGGCCCGCGACAAACACACGTGCTGGGTCCACGGGTAGTTCCGTGGTCACTCGGTCCAGCAATTTGCTCAAAAAGGAAAGGTCATCCACCCCGGCCTTCCCTAGGTTGATGAAGCCGCAATTCCAACCGGCTGGACGTCCGAGGCCTTGGGGCACGACAAGAATGAACCCTTCGGATTCAGCAAGGCTACCAAGGCCGCTGTAGGCCTCAATCGCATCTGCCGAACCGGTGAAGCCGTGAAGCAAGACGACTAAGGGCAATCTCGACCCATCCTGCTCAATGGCCTTAGGCAACTTCAGAATATAACTGCGATCTGACCATGACTCCACACTTCGACCCGCTTTCCATGGAACGGAAGCAGCAATCGCCACAAGCGGAACAAGAAACAGTGCAATGAAAGACCTTCTCATCTGAGTTCAGTTTACTTTACGCGCCATCGGTCGTCGAGTTACCGCTCCATAGGCTCCAAGCAACGACCATTTTTTCTTGTGGCGTGGTTCGAATGGGCTTGCGGAAGATGTCGTACCCATTTTCGTCGATTTTATCGAGAATTTTCTCATATATATCACGAGCTAAAGTCACACCGAATCTCAAACCTTCTGGCAACTCCTTGATCCCCTCATCGGACTCACGGTACAGGGTGCGAGCCCGACTGATCTGCAAGCGGAGGAGATCAACCAACCCCTTGGTTAACCGGCCTTGTTCAAGGTCATCAACTGTAACGCCAAAGCGTTCCATCTCGTCCTTAGGGAGGTAGATTTGGCCACTCTCAACATCCGACCTAATGCTACGCAGACGGCTGGTCAACTTCATACCTATAGCAAGCGCTTGACCTGACCTTGCGAGGTCAGCATTCCTTCCCTCTCCAAATACCCACAGCGTCATCGCGGCAATAGCGCCTGCCTCATTCCTGAGGTGGCTTCGGAGGCTCTCAAATGTTGGAAATTGCGACGGCTCGCTTTCAATGGCGTCTAGGTACCTAAAGGGTTCATCTAGGGGCATGGACGACTCGCGCATGATGTCAGCAAAGGCCCGCATCACCGGCGAACTAGGGACTTTCCCATAGGCCGCTGCTATCAGGTCATGGCGAGCCTCGGCAAGCCCAGCTGGCGCCGTCCGGACAAATGCATAGACCGCGTCTACACCCAAGCGCTGCTCTCTTGGAAGCCGCCGCGAGGCAAAGAAGAACGTTGTTCCCATTCGGCGATGAATGCGACTGCATTCCGCATGGTCGTCGGGGGATGCATACCGTTCTAGAATGCTTTGAGAACTCACAAAAACATCATAACGGAAATCCGCTTGGAGGTGCGGGCGGCGGTATAGTTTGGACTGCCGCTCATGGTCCAAGACCTCACCGCTTTCGTTGAGCAATTGCGTGCGCTTGTCGCATCGCAAAGTCGAGAGCTTGTTTCCGAGGAACTCAAGGATATCTTGCCGGAAGACCTCGCCGAGGGTGTTATCCGGCTCGGTACGGATGAGGCGGTCGAACTGCTCAAGCTACTTGACCACGAAACGGCTGCCAACGCTCTAATCGAACTACCAACAGCCACCACCCGCTCAATTCTGCTGGAACTCCCCGACTATACGGTCGCCCACTTCCTTGATGTCCTTCCAATGGACGATGCTCTTGACCTGCGAGAGGAACTGGGGCCGGAGCGATTCAACGACCTTCTTGAAGTCATCCCGGACGAGGATGCCCAAGAGATTCGTCGGTTGATGAATTATCCTCAGGACACCGTCGGACGCCTCATGACCGAGCGCTTCTTTGAAGTCGCGCCGGAAACGACCATGTCCGCTCTGCTCGACGACATCCGGAAGGCAAGCGATGAGAAGTACGAGACGGTTAACGATGTCTATGTCCTGTCCGCAGAGGGAACCTTGCTCGGAGTGTTCAGCTTGCGCCGAGCACTGCGAGCCAAGCCCTCTACCAAAGCAGGCGACATCATGCGCGATGAGGTTATCAGCGTCCTCGCCACCGAGGATGCAGAAGAAGCCGCTCGGCGCATGTCTAGGTACGGGTTTTACGGCCTTCCGGTCGTGGACGAAAGCGGGAGAATGGTAGGGCTCCTCACTGGTGATGACGCCCAAGAAATCCTTGAAGAGGCGACCACTGCCGACTTGGAAAGTCTTGGCGCCGTCTCGGGCCCAGTTGAAGCCTATCTGTCACTCAGTGTCTGGAAACTCGCGTGGAAACGTATCCCTTGGCTCTTGGGTTTGTTTTTTGCCGAAATGCTCACCGGGCTCGTAATGCGGCACTATGCGAACGTCGCACCAGAGCTTCAGATTAGCGCCCTCATGTTTTTCGTTCCTCTACTCATTGGCGCAGGCGGTAACTCGGGCTCCCAGGTCACGACAATGGTCACCCGAGCTCTCGCCGTGGGAGAAGTTCGGCCTCGGGATTGGTTCACGATTGTGTCCCGTGAATTTCTCACCGCCTGCCTTGTCGGCTCAACCCTTGGCATCGCCGGGTATATCCGCGCCGTCGGGTGGGGCGCCAACCCCAAACTCTGCATTCTCGTTGGCGTTGCCCTCCCTTGCATAGTCATCTGGTCGACGGTCGTTGGTAGCGTCTTGCCCCTGGGAGCGAAGCGGTCAGGAATTGACCCAGCGGTTATGTCTGCGCCATTCATCAGTACTTTTGTTGATGCCACCGGCCTAGTCATCTATTTCCAGTTGGCATTAATGATGCGGGTTGTCGGTTGACATGCTCCTTTTTTGCACGGGCCGTGTAAACTGGGCTTGTGGTTAGGAGTTTGCGCTTTACGTTGCCATTTTTGATTCTTGCCGGATGCTCTGGGGGTGAAAAAACCGCCCTTGGGGTTGCGATCTACCCAGGCGCTACAAAGACCGAAAACGGAGGTGTCGCAGCTCAGATGGGAGCGAATGGGATGGAACTCGTGACCTTCAAGACCAAGGATGATCAAGCGAAGGTTGCCGAGTTCTATAAGGGCAAGTACCCGAAGGTTAAACCCCTTGAAATGAGCTTTGGCGGGGATGCGATGACTGTATTCCGAACAGAGGACGCCAAGACGAAAACGCTCATCGTTGTCCAGCGCAAGAAGGCGGATTCAGAGACTCGAATCGAGATTGCTAGCGGTAAGCAGGACGAAAAGTAGCCCGAGTTCAGAACCCCATCCCTGGTGCGCCCGGATAGATAAAGATCGGAGGGTCTTTCGCGCCTAAGGCATGCCTTTTTGCCTTGATGCCACGCACCTCTTGCAGTTGTGAAGCAAGGGCATAGGGCGGAGACAATGGTTTGGCAAAGGCCCTGGTGAATTCAGACTCGAACCGCTCAATCTTGTGGCTGTTGTCAAACACCATGACCCCTTGGCTCGCGGCGGCCGCAGCTTGAAGAGCGTTCTGTAGGGCAACGCTGTCGTATCCAAGCGCCTCAATCGATATCCCAGCGATTGACCAAGCATCATCATTAATGATGCGGTTCGTCGTGATGGCAGCGGCTTCAACCGTCCGACCCTCTGGCTTTCCGGCCACCATCGCATCGTAGATCGTGGCAACTGGATAGTAGCAGCCAGCGATGAAGATGTCCAAATAGCTTGCAAACCCCTGGTCCCGGAACGCTCTCGACATGAACGGAAATCCGGCCACCATATCGCGCGAGCCATAATTCGCCCCGTAGTTATCGTATTCGCCATACCATGAGCCGGCGTAGATTCCAAAGGCAACGTTGCGACTCTTGGATCGGCGTTTCCGGTCAACTTCCTCTCTCGTTTCGATCACCCATTGCTTCATTGAGCGAGCTCGGAAGCTCCACCAGGAATCCCAATACTTCCCCGGCCGGATGCCTCGACCAAGATCCCAAGTATAGGTAACCTCGAATACGTCCTTGGGCCAAGTCAACTTGCCCCCGACCCATTGTTCAAACTGATTTCTCGTTGACTCGCTAAAATCGCCGTCCATTCCTGTGAACCGTAAGCGATCATCATATAGGATCCCATCAACATCATAGCGATCCAAAACCTCCTTCACAAAGGACAAGGCGCGTTTTCGCACGCGAGGGTCGTGCGGATTCATCATGAGGGGAACCTGATTTTGCTCTTGGCTACTGGGCAGAAAGCGAGCCTCAGCCTCCAGAGTTGCAATCCCAGAGTCGGGGCAACCTTTCATGGCCGTCTTCGATAGGGCGAGTACCCGCTCACCCGGGAGTAGGTTTGCACCTCGATAGGGACCAACAGTTCGGTCAGCGTGAATCAGAACTAACGCACCCGTTGCAGGGGGTTTCGTATCATACAGCCCCGCTTCGCCACCCGCCATGCTGTTTTTCGCGGGAGCCAGTCTCACCTTCCACTTTCCAATTCGCAATACGGGGGCGGGGCGGTACTGAACACTTTGTTGCTCCGGCCAACCGTACCCGGGCCCAGCTTGCCCGTTAGCAAACTCGGTTCCCGATTGATTGCGGGCAATCTGGTGACCCTCGCTGAGGGCATTCAGGCAAACGAAGAACTGGAGTCCCCGAAGGCGACTTTCGCGAAGCATGAGTGCGACAGGGTCATAGCCCTTTGGTTGCGAACTCGTCCGCCACTGGGTGAGCTGATCGGTCAAAGCGCTCGGATAAACGGTATAGCCGATAATTGGTTTGACATCAAATACGATCGTATTGAAGCCCATGCGATAGGCACGATCAACGAGGGCGATCACCCGCTCTTCGGAGTTGTAGTTTCCAAGGTTGGCCGTAGCGTCTACCCAGAGCATTCGGGCTTGCCAACCATGGGACCGAGCCGTTTGCTGGGCAACCCCCACGCCCGCCGCAATCTTGTCAATCCGAACAGCTGGAAGGTTGGGAAACGGCGCGGTCAAATCAAACCGATTCATCGTTCCGGCCTGAGCCAGCAATGCGACAAGCATTCTTGGAGGTTACTCTAGGGTTGTCGAGTACCGCCGCCTCTGGCAGATTGCGAAGCGGCTCGCTCCTCTCGCGCGAATGACTCTGCCATCTTAGCAATCTCATTACGGAAGGCGACGGGCAATTGCTCCCACAGGAAGTACTTTCCGTTAGGATCCATTTGTGGGTCTTTCAATGATCGTGACAGCGTGTAATTCGGTATGAGGTTGAACGTTAGGGTGTAATTGGTTTGGCTCATCAATTGATACAGAGCTTCCTTGGAAGCCCCTCCACCATCCATTTCAAAGGCTCCTGATCGTTCGGCGGCTAGTTGCATGAGGGACTTGGCCGATGGGCCCGAGCCGGGCTCTTTAACGAGCACGGCCTGCTCCGGACGTCCGCGCATTGAAATCATGCCGCCCCCGGGTAACCCGGAAGCCAAAATGTTTGTCCGCTCACTTGCGGGGTCCATTCCGCCAAACATGGAGAATCCACCACCACCAAATGCGACGGTCAATTCCTGCATCCTTCCTGGCTGTTGAGGGCGTGCAAGGCGCGGGCCATCCATACTCCAGAAAATGGTTTGGAAAGCGGCTTCTCTCTGGTCAGGTGACAGGCTGCCCAAAGAAAGGCGTCCACCATTCTTCAGCGTGTTCCGCTGATTCCCCGTTAACCGACCATAGAAGCGTAGCCCGTCCCGGCCGCCACCGAACATGTCCATTACGCCATCGAAAGCCCCGCGGCCCCCGATGATGTTTGGGTAGCCAGATTCGAAGCTAAGAAAGCCAAAACCACCATGCGCGGGTGCCGTGGCATAGTAATTGGCTAAGTCGTCAAGCCTGACCACCGGGCTACGGTCAATCGCGGCAAGCAATTTTGAAAACGCTTCCCGATCAACCGACTCTCGGGCTGTCACCGGTGCTCGGGGAACAATGGTGAGCCAGCCTTCCGCATCGTCAACCAACAGTTCGCTTGAACGCAGGGCATCAAGCACAGCCTTGGTCCGAGGCTCCTTACCGGACAGAGGAGTTACCAAGTTCTGAAACACCTCATCAGGGAGCACGGCCACGATATCCCTGCCATGGCCCGAACTCACACTCTTAAGCGCATCCGCGACAAAGAAGGACATCGGATCATAAACATCCGGCCGCATTATCTTTGCGCGAAGGCTGTCGCTGAGCTTGGCTGGGGTGTTCTTTGTTCCCTCAGGCGAGCCGGCAATGACCGTCCGAGCGACCATGACCGATTCCCCGCCATCGCCGCTGACCATGAAATTTCCCCCGCCGCGCCCCAAGCTCTGCTGCAATAAGGACAAGAGCTCCTTGCTCTCCGGGCGGAGAGTTACTGGCTTGCTCTCGGTATCGGTCTTGTCGCTCTCCGCCTGCTCATCCTCAAAGAATCTCTCTCGGCTTTCCCCCAAACTGAAGTTGCTGGTTGTGATCGCCTTTCCATCTGCATTGATTGCTGCAAAATTCAGGTTGATTCCTTCGCCGTTCCCAAACCTCGTAGCCACCAGCATCGCTCGCGTGGCCGGGCCAGTCGGAAGCGCTCCGTCGCCTTGAGGTCGCCCGAACGGCCCCATCATGCCGCCCCGAGAGCCACCAAACTGGTTCATGATTTCTTGGTCAGCGGACATCTTTTGCGCCAGCTGTACGGTGCCGCTGGGCAGGGCTGTCTGCATTTGAGTTGGGTTGGTCGAGAACACCAACCGCGCTCCCGCCGGGATCGCCGCCAAAGATTTCATGTCCATCCGAGCGAGCAACGTGATGATGGCCCGAGTCCCGGGCAATTGGTCGGCTAGACCCATGACGCGGCGCCAATTGTTTGGGTCGCGGCCATTGCGCGCTGCTTCTATCGCAGTCTGAAACTCCTGTGCTAAGCGATTAGCCTCGGTAGCATCAAATGCGGCCAGCTTTGCCTGGGCTTCAATCTGTTTCGCCAACTCGGCGCGCAGGCGCTCAGCTCGATCAGCAATCTCCTTGTTCTTCTGCTGCTGTGCGAGAACGCCGGACCGCGTGAGGAACCAAGTATCGCCTTCTTTCTTCCATTCGGCCCCCATCGCATTGGCAAGGCGGGCTTTCACGTCCTCCAGTGGCTTGTCGTGCACCGACATAAAGAGAACTTCTGACTGAACGGTCGCACTCGCCCGAAGATCCTGTCCGCTTTGTTTTGCCAGTTCTTTGACCAAAGCCTCGGCCGACATTCCCATAAAGTCGCCCGTAATATTCGCCATACTCGCGGCACAGACCATCAACCCCGCCATCATAAACACTGATCGCATATTTACTCTTACAAAGATGGACGCCCGAATGGTTCCATTGGCACGTCCGTTCGCCCCGCCCGACACAGTAAAATCAAGCCAATGAGAACCGAGACCGATTCAATGGGTGAGATTCAGGTGCCGGCCGATAAGTATTGGGGCGCGCAGACGCAACGTAGCATCGAAAACTTCCCCATCGGTCGGGATCGGTTTGTTTGGGGACGCACGATTATTCGTTCACTTGGCATTCTGAAGAAGGCCTGCGCCTTGGCCAACAAAGACCTTGGCCAAATTCCTACCGAAATTGCTGACCTCATCACCCGCGCTGCCGATGAGGTCATCGAAGGCAAACTGGATGCTGACTTCCCGCTCGTTGTTTGGCAGACCGGTAGCGGCACGCAGAGCAACATGAACGCGAACGAGGTCATCAGCAACCGCGCGATTGAGTTGGCGGGCGGGGTCATGGGGAGCAAAACACCCGTTCACCCCAATGACCATGTGAACCGGGGGCAGAGCAGCAACGACACTTTTCCGACTGCGATGTACGTCGCCGCATTGATTGATCTTAACGAGAAACTCCTTCCCGCGATCGATAAACTGAGTCGGACTTTATCCGACAAGTCAGACAGGTTCGCCTCGATTGTCAAGGTCGGTCGCACCCATCTCCAAGACGCTACCCCGGTCACTCTTGGCCAAGAAGTTGGCTCATGGGTTGCCCAAATAGATTTCGCCAAGAGCGAGATCCAGCACGCCCGGCAAGGATTGCATCAGCTTGCCATAGGCGGCACAGCCGTTGGTACGGGGCTCAACTCGCATCCGAAGTTTGGCGGGCTCGCCGCGGATTACATGGCCAAGGAAACTGGTTTCCCACTCCGGTCCGCCGACAACAAGTTTGCCGCCCTCGCCGCCCATGATGCGCTTGCTAATGTCTCGGCCTGCCTCCGCACGCTCGCGGGCACCCTCATGAAGATGGCCAACGACGTGCGCTGGCTAGCGAGTGGCCCGCGCAATGGTATCGGCGAGATCACCATCCCGGAGAATGAGCCGGGAAGCAGCATCATGCCGGGCAAGGTCAATCCAACCCAGTGCGAGGCGCTCACGATGGTCTGCGTGCAGGTTTATGGCAATGATGCCGCCGTCGCGTTTGCCGCCAGCCAAGGCAATTTCCAGCTCAATGTCTTTAAGCCGGTGATGATTCACAACGTGCTCGAGTCCATTGCGCTCTTGTCTGACGCGATGATCAGTTTCAACGATCATTGCGCGGTGGGAATCGAGCCCAATCTGCCCAAGATCAAGGCCAATCTCGACAGCAATCTCATGCTCGTCACCGCGCTGAACCGCCACATCGGCTACGACAAAGCGGCGAGCATCGCGAAGAAGGCGCACAAGGAAGGCACCACCCTCAAGCAGGCCGCCCTCGCGCTTGGATATCTCACCGAGGCCGAGTTTGATCAATGGGTTGTCCCGATGGACATGACCCACCCCAGCGCGTAGGACTTACTTCTTCTTTCGCCTTCTAAGAAGGGCGGCGACGCCGACGCCAACCGCCGCAAATGTCCCTGGCTCGGGGGCGAGGACGGTCTGCATTGAGACCGGATCCATCAGGGCGGTATTCGTGAAGATGCCCCGGACATTGAAGTTTCGATCGTAGTAAGTCACCCTTCCAGTGCCGGAATTGATTCCTCCAATGTAGAAACCGTCATGGGCCCTTGCCGCGGCATTGCTGAGGCCAAAGGGCGAAGCCATTGACCCCGGGCTAAGGCTGTCCAGCGTGGTGAAGCGCAGTTCGCTGCCGGCCGCCATAACGGCTCGGTTATCCCCTCCAACCAGTGACATCTGCCCGTAAGCACCGGTGCCGAAGTTAGGAGACTCCAGAAGTACGTTGCCACCTTCACCCAATGGGTCCATGCGGACGAGCCGAAACCTTCGGCTCATCTCGTCCCATGCCAAGATCGAGTCCTGCTGGAACCAAAGGCCAGAACGGTACGTCGAGCTCGCTACGAAGCCGGCGGTGGCGACGGTGCCGCCCGTGCCCGGGAATGACTTTGTCAAGAAATCCTGCTGGCCGTCAAAAACGGCAATCCGCCCTTCATCGGGGCGGACGGACGACAGGTAGGCCCCGTTCACGGCCAGATGACTGCTGAGGAGCATCCCCGTGTTATAGTCCCACCGCGTTACCGTCGTGGGCTCGATCACATAAAGGCTGTTGGTGGCTTGGTCAATATGGGTACTGATGATCGGGTTGCTAAACCCACCAAAGGCGCCCAGATAAACCCCGGTTGTCGGATCAAATCGGTGAATCCTGCGTGTGTCGAACGTACCAACGCCATTGTCGGCCACCAAGAGCAATTCAAACGAGGCTTGCGCCATGCCCGCACAAATGACCAAACCCAAAATGACGAGTCGCTTCATCGGATTACTATACAGGAAAACTTTTCTTGCGCCAAATCTAGTCAGTTTCTAGGAAACTTCCCTTATAATGAACGCATGAGAAGCATCGCGCTCCTGTCACTTACCCTTGCCGCTGGGGCGCAAGCTAGTTTCGACCTTGTTCTCGTCGCGGACAATTCGGGCAACTTTGCCGGGCCCACGACTTCCAAAATCCACCGCTACGATGGCGACAGCGGCGTTTACCTTGGTTTCATCGAGACTGGTTTCAGCAGCATCAACGACCTTGCGGTAGATTCGGCGGCGAACGAAGTCTATGTCGCGTCCAGCAACCACATCACCGTTTACAACATCGGCACCGGCGCAGTGAATCGCAACTTTTCTTCCGGTTTAACCAACACCATACGCATCGCAAATGGCCAGCTATATCGCGCTTACGGCCCGTCACTTTACAGCGTCAACAAGACCACCGGGACCCAAGCTCTTGTCAAGACTTGGACGAGCAATATCACCGACTTCGCCTTCGCCCAGAATGGGGCTTACCTCCTCTACAATAGCGCGGCCAACTCCTTGGTCGGCTTCAACAGTGCCGGAGTTCAGGGCACGTCCTACAGTGCCGGATCCATTGGCCCAAACAAGGGGAGGGTTGCTTTCGATGGCTCTCTTACCAACAATTTCTATCTCATGGGTGACCAAGATGCCAACACAACCACGGCCTTTCATTCAGGAGCTCTCAGTGCAGCGGGTACATTCGCGGTCAGTACCGGCTTTTGGAGCAACTCATTCGTCAATTCCTTCGTGGATATTGCGGGTTCGCACAACGGCTACTACATGTACGGCAAGTCAAACGCCGGTGATAAGGCTCTCTATCGCATGTTCAGCGGCATTGCCCAGGGCGGCGATCGCTTCATCCTGACGCCGCAGGTCACGGCCCCCGGACAAATCGCCGTCGTCCTTGCCCCCGAGCCCGGCACGTTCATCGCCGTTGGCGTCGGCGTCGCCGCGTTGCTCAAGCGAAGAAAGCGCCGCTAAAACAAAGGGGGCTGGCGCCTTCACGCCAGCCCCTTTTGTCGTCTCTTCGACCCGGAACTACGCCGCGAGTTCCAGGCCGTCTTCGCCTTCCCCGAAGTAGATCGAAGTCTCGGAGCTGGGCGGGCTCGTGAGGCCGGCGCGCTGGGCGCGGACGCGGTAGGTTCGCTGGATACCCGGCGTCGCAAACTCGTCCGTATAGGTCTTCTTGGTCGTGTTGTCCACCCAATTCCAAACGCCATTGCTCAGGGCCGATTCGATCACGTAGGTCGTCCCCGAGACATTTCCATTGCCGCTCCATTTGAGCGTACACGTTCCATTTGCGAATGGTTGGGCGCTCAAATTATTCGGTGATGTCACCGGACCGGCCACAACCGAACTGGGTTCGATGCCGAACTTGGCGAGAATCTCGGGCGTGGCGAGGGGGTTGGTCTTCACCCGTTGCGCCCACATGCGGATGGTCTCAATGCTCGCGGCTTTGGTCTCATCCTTGGTCCCCACCTGATTGCGATAGACCACGCGGGCGTTCTCGGTTGCCACGAGCTCCGTATGAAAGTTGGTGGCGGCGTCAACGACCGCGTCGAGATCGGCGGCATCGTAACCGAGATTGAGCAATTCGGCTTGGGCGCCGGTTTTGAACTGCGTGAGTTTGGCATCTACGCCCGTATCGGAACTGGGCATTACGAATTTGAATTCCATCATTTACCTCTTTGGCCTTTCGGCTAAGGGCTACATTCCATAATTTTCAAAAATTCCGCCATAAAATACAAACGCGGTCGCGCCGTTTTCGAATTTCATGACGCCATTTTCGAAAATCACCTCGTCGTTTTCGAATTTCATGACGACAAACACCAATTTTGCGGCACCGATTTCGAAAACCGGCACACCGATTTCAAAAGCGGCCGCGCCAATTTCAACTCCTATCACGTTCGTCACGACCGGGGCGCGCCAATCTTTTGAAGATTTTGGTAAAAAAGTGATCATTTCTCGGAAAAGTACTTATACTGAGATTGCGCGAGGCACGAGCCGTGATTCGCCATAGCGACAACCGGCAAGCGCCTCGCGCAGGAGAATAACTATGAGCTCAATGCTTAAATATGCCTCCCTGCTGGGAGCACTTTTGGGGTTGGCACCGGTCTCGATGGCCGATGATTTGAACCCTCCACCATGGCGCGGCCTCCTTGGCTCGACGTTTCAACACTGGGGCTTTAACCAGCCCTCCACGGGCGGGCCTCAACTGCCCGACAGCGGGTCATTACAGAACCCAAATCTGGGGCAACCGGCCCTGTTCTTCCCGGGTAATAGCGGATGGACGCCGACCTTCCAAGGCCGGACGGGCATCGTCACGCTAGGCCCGGGCGTGCCGATTACGTTCAGGATCCCGAACTTCGACGGCGGGCCCGAGATGACGAAGCATATCTGGCTTCAGATGACTTGGTGGAGCGCCCTGCCCACCGCGCAGGTCGTGCTGCCGACGGGCGCGCACATCACGCCGGGCTTTGTCAATACGGTTCCGCTGGCGGGCGGATGGAATCATACGACGGCCACTTGGAGCCTCGACCATTGCCCGCCGATGGAAGATGTGACGATCACAAACCTGACCACGAGCGACGTGTTCCTCGATCAGGTGGTGATTGACACGATCTGCGTGCCGGAGCCGGCCTCGATGGTGGCGCTGGGGCTGGGCGCGGTGGCCCTGCTGCGGCGGCGACGCCCTCGCTAAGCCCTGCTCGCCCTCGGCTGAATGAAACTTCCCCCCTGCGTGCAGGGGGGAGGTTGCGAATGGGCGCTTGGTTTTGGGCCTAAGTTGGTTTATAATGCCCTGTGATGAAAAGGTTGGCCCTTTTGTGTGCGCTGTCGGTTGCGGGTCGGGCGTTTGGTTCGTTTGAGCTGGCGTTGATTTTGCAGAACTACGACCCGGCGGATGGTCCGACGGCGTTGCACATTACGCGGTGGGATCCGATCAATCACCTCAATTTGGGTCAGTTTTTGGTTGCGGATGCTCATGCTTCGAGCGAACTCTCCTTGAATACGGCCGCTCCGGGAACGGTGGATTTAATCCAGATTGATTCAGGAGTTCTGACGACGCGGCGATACAATTACTCGACCGGGATCTTCGTCTCAGGTCTGAGTACTGGCGTGTCGATGACCACTATCGCGGCGGCACGGTATGTGGGGAGCAACTTGCTCGTGGCGGGCAATTTTGGCGGCACTCAGCAAGCCAGGCTTTATTCGACAGCGGGGACGCTCCTTCGTGGGTACAGCATGCCGGCCGGTACGCTGGGAGCCGTTGATGCGGTCACGACGGCCAGCGGTATCACCTTCGTCCTCAGCCGCCAAGCCGGAACCTCATCGGGTTCCAAGTACACATTGACGAGCTATGCGGCGGGTTCGGGAGTGATCGCCCAATCGGTGACCCTCCTTGATAACACAACTGACACTCTGCACTCGCTGGTCGTGACGGATACGCACGTTGGTGTGGGCGCGACTCAGTTTTCGGACCGGCGGTTTGTTCCTTATACGGGGACCACATTGGGGAGCGTTGGAGCGACAGGCGGTTACGTGGTTAAAACAGACAGCCTCGCCCAAGGGCATGGCGACTTCGTTTGGGGCTTTGGGATTGACACCGCTCAAACGAGGATGTTCTTCAGCACCGCGCGCCTCGCGCAATTTAACAGCACCTTTTGGGAAACGAGTAGCGCGAATTATGGGTCGATCTATGATTCGACGATTGTCCTCGCGCCGGAGCCGGGGACGATGGCGGCGGTTGGCCTTGGGCTGGTGGCTTTGTTGAAGCGACGCAAGCGGCGCTAGAAATTACTTCCCAGTTGGAACGACCAACAAAGGAGCCAACCCCGTATGATCTTGGGTTGGCTCCAGCTAATTATTGGCGAGGGGACTTACTTGACCTTGGTGATGTCGCCGTTCATGACCGGGGTGAACTTGTCGCCCATCTGGAACTCCAGCAGGAAGTGAACGGTTTTTTCGTCCTTCACGGTGATGGTGGTCCGACTGACCGTCTTCTGGCCCATGCCGCCGTCCCAAGGTTCGCAGGTCCAAACGCTCTTGTTGCCCTCGACCACGCCCCATTCGATTCGTGGGGTGGGCGCCCAATTGGTGAATGCCCATGACTGGTACTTGCTCTTCTCGGCGTTCCACCCGAAGTACATGGTCTCGGTCATCTTCATTCCCCCCATATCCATCGAAGCGACGTTCTTGATGAATTGGCCATCCCATGAGAAGGCCAACTTCATGTCTATGCTGGACTCTGGCATGCCCGGGAAGGTGGCATCGAGCTTGCCCCCCCATGTTCCGATCATGGGCTTGAAGATATCGAGTTCCTTAGGCGGGCTCATGGCTGGGCCTTCTTGCGCAACGGCGAGGATCGGCAGGAGCAATAACGACGAGAGAATGAGGTTTCTCATGAACCCATTATAACGAAGGTCCTGGACAATGACCAACTTTTGCAAAACCAGAAGAAATACGGGGCATTATGATGATGTGACATTTGCCAGGTCGTGATAGAATGACCTCGTAACCTCAACAGGAGCAATCTTGTGGGGCTTTTTGAGGAGTGAAATGAAAAAACTATTCTTATTGACCTTGGCTGTCGGTGCTTTCGGGGCTGCCCATGGTGCTACTTTTACTTTGTCGGATGGGAACTCGACGGTGGTCGGCAATGACGTCACTGGTCTGAACGATTGGTTTATCGACGGCGTGGATCACCTGTTCCGAGAAGACTATTTCTGGCGGATCGGGAACACCCCTGAGCAAAGCCAAGGTGCCCTCGGCCCCGGTGTGATCACCAACATCGCCGCCAACTACTCTCGGGTCACGTTCAACAATCCCGGATTGTTCACGATCAGCGTGGACTATATCCTGGGCGGTAGCACACCAGGCTCCGGTACGGCAGATATCGCCGAGATTGTCCGCATCACCAACCACGCCTCGTTCGCATTGCCTTTGACTTTGTTCCAATACAACGACTTTGACCTCAACGGTACTCCGTTTGACCAAGGTGCAAGCTTTGATGGTCACTTCTTCCAATGGGATAACCCGGTTTACGGCATGGTCGGAACGGTTGATTACGCTGATCGCTGGGAAATCAACACCTACCCCAACCTTTTGAACAAGTTGTCGGACGCCAATGTTGACAACCTTGCCAATGCGGTAACCCCGGTCGGCGGTGGTGATATTGAGTTTGCTTCTCAATGGAACCTCAACCTTGCGGCCGCCAATGCGGCTGGTGGACCAACTGCTCCGGGAAGCACCTGGGTTATGTCTACCAATAAGCGCATTGTAACTGTCCCCGAACCCGCGACCATGGCCGCCCTTGGTTTGGGACTCGCGGCGATGGCTCGCCGACGACGCAAATAACGAGCGCGTCGTTCAAAAAATCTGAATTCGCCTGCCCATTTTGGGTAGGCGTTTTTTCATGTTAGGGTAGCGGAATCAGGCCGCCGGTGAGCTGCTTGGTTCGCACATCGAGGTCGTAGACACCAACGAATCGCGCATGCGATCCCCCTTGGCATATCCAGGTTTGGTTCTCGCGTATGGGCGTATCCAAAACGCTATGCGAATGCCCACCAAGTATGAGGTCAATCTCGGGAACTACTTCGGCGAGTTGCTTATCCTTGCTCAAGCCGATATGGGTGAGGGCAATGAGCAAGTCCACCCCAGGCCGCAAAGCGCGGGCTTCCCGCTGAGCGGCAACGATCGGATCCTCCCAAATGAAAGCGCTGGCCGCCCTAGCCGCCATCTTGGCCGTAACCATCGCCACACTCGTTCCAAGGAGGCCAATTCGCCAACCATTTCTTTCCAGAATGAGCGAGCCTGGCAGTGGGAAGGTGCCGTCGTCCTTCCTCGTTAGATTCGCGCAAAGAAGAGGATGCTGATGTCCTCTAAGTTTCGCCTCAAAGGCGGAGGCCATCAGGTGAGTTTCACGATTTCCAATCGTGCCGGCATCCATTGGAATCTGGGCATATAGCCCCCACACCTTTTCTTCCTTTCCGGGAATACCTAGGTTTCCCGCCAGAATGCCGTCACCAGTTTCTAGGCATAGACAATTGTCAGTCCGTAAAGCGCTGATTACACCTACGTGCTCGGGCCGGAGTTTCCCGTGCAGGTCGTTAAGGTGGATGAGCCGGAGGCTATCGAGGGAGTCGGTTGGCAAAGTAATCCAGCACGATCATGGAGACAAGGAATGCCCCCGCCAAATACATATTTAGCTTGGCGATTTGGTCGTCCACCGTCGCCCGACCCTTAAACGTCGTGCGCACCGCACCCCCGCCCGACATGGCATCTCCCTTGCTGGTCACAAGGATCAACACAATGAACACGACGGCAATCAAGATCGAAAGCCCAAGCAGGAAGTTATAGATCTGTTGGTTCGACACGGAGGCTAGATTATACTCCCACAAGCCATTTTAGATTCAAGACTTGCGCAATCAGCCTAATAACGAATGCTGATCCCAGGTAACCGAGGAGGATGAATGGCAGTCCAGATGAGGCAAAACGTTGCCAAGGGCTTGGGGCGACAACAGGGTTGTTCTCATATTTGGTGAGTAAGTCCTTACCCGCTCGAATCCCCGCATCAAGCTGACGCCGGTTCGGGGGGCGCGTCGTAAACCAATACTGGATAAATGATCCCAGCGAACGCCAAAAGAACATCGTTACGAGAATGGCAACAAGGATCTGAAGTTCTTGGTCATTGAACCAATTAGCAAAGGCAATTCCGAAGAACAAACTGGCTCCCGCGGCCAAGTTCGTCCCGCAACGCGGGTGCACCCGAGGCATCCGTTTAACAATGTCCGGATGGAGATCCTCGCCCCGCTCAATAGCATGAACCACCATGTGCTCAGCCGCATGGTATCCGGCCAACGGAGTGAGGCGGATCGCAGCGAGGAATAGGAGAACGGCGCCTAGCCCCATGACGCCTTCCACAAGGCTGACGGGAGCCTTGGCTTGTGACATCGCCATCCCCGCCCACCACGAGACGTTCATCGCAATGATGTGGATCACGGCGAGAAACAGCCCCGTAAGAGCTAGGGCCGGCCACGCAGCGCCGCCGCTTTGGGCTCCATTGGTCAGGTAGACCCCGACAGGAGTGGCCATCCCTCCCACCAGAGGCGGTCGCAACCCTCGTGGCACGTGAGGAAATAGCCGAGACGGGGTGAGCATTCCGACCAAGTTCATCTGCTGATCCACCACGACAACACACGGCACGCGCTGTTCCTCAAAGATTCGGAGTGCCTCCGCTCCCGTAGCGTTAGCAAAGAGCATAGGCAACTTAGTAAGCGGCAAAGAACTCACGGAAGCGGTCTCTTCAAATCCCGCACTCAGTGCCTGGGTCAGGTCGCCCTCATCCAGAGCCCCAATAACCCGAGATCCCTCGCTGACCGGAAGGGCGGGTAGCCCCAAGTCGCGCATTCGTTCAGCAGCTAGTTGCAGAGAACTCTCTGAACCGACTGGCACGACAGGCTGACAGAGAGAACCGATCGGGCGCCCCAGGAGGGGATTCATCTAACGAGGAATCTCCCGCGAGTTAATGAGGTCTAGGAGAACCTCGTCAACTGTAATGCCCTGCGTATCAACATCCGCGCGGAGCATCACGCGGTGGCGCAGAACAGGCAGAGCGAACTCCTTCACGTCATCGGGAATCAGAAAATCCCTTCCTTTCAAAGCCGCCGTTGCCTTGCCGCAAGCGAGCAGGGCCAGTCCCGCACGAGGTGATGCGCCGATTTGGATTTCATGGTGGTCCCTCGTGGCGGTGACAATGCTCAGGATGTAATCAAGAATCTTCGGTTCGACAGCCACCGCATCGGCCTGCGCCCTCATCTCCTTCAGCTGGTCTGCGTTTGCCACCGCCTGGATGCCGGCGGCGCTGAGGTTTTGCGATCGGAAGCCCTCGTGAAATCGCTTCAAGACTTCCCTTTCGGCTTCGGGTGCTGGATATGGGACGAGCGTCTTCATGAGGAATCGGTCTTGCTGGGCTTCTGGCAAGGGATACGTACCCTCAAACTCGATCGGGTTTTGGGTTGCAAAGACTAGGAAGGGGTCGGGTAAGGGATGGCGTTCACCGTCAATAGAGCTCTGCCGCTCCTCCATCGCCTCCAGAAGGGCCGCCTGGGTCTTGGGAGGTGTCCGATTGATCTCGTCCGCCAATAGAATATTAGTGAAGATTGGTCCCTTTCGCAGCTTGAACTCCACCGTGCGCGGATCGAACACGTTCGTGCCAATAACGTCACTCGGCATTAGGTCAGGCGTAAACTGGATTCGAGTGTACTGAAGATCAAGTGCTTGGGCAATGCTGCGGACCAGCAGGGTCTTTGCAACACCAGGAACACCCTCCAAGAGAACGTGACCGTTGGCAAGGATCGCCACGAGAACCTGATTGATGAGTCCAGTCTGACCAACGATGGCCTTCCCGACCTCGGAGCGCAACCGTTCTGCCGTCTCAATGACGTTCGACATACTTTGCGCAGATCGTACACTATCTAGTTACCATCCGACTCAGGGAACCAATGGTAGGGCGGGAACGTTCAAACTTGGCAAGCGCGAACAACAAGGACAGTTGGAAACGGACGTCGGAGTAGGGATGCTCCACGCGCTGCTTACAGGCCCATCTTCGCAAAGAATCCTAACGCGGTTCGGTCCAGCACCTCAACAAGGTCCTTCACTCCAATTCCACGGGTCTCTGCCAGCTTTCTTGCGATGAGCGGTAGATACTTGGGGTGGTTTCTCTGGCCACGGTAAGGTTCTGGTGGGAGCCATGGCGCATCGGTTTCGATCACTAGCCGATCAAGGGGAGATGACCTTGCAATTTCCCGAAGCTCGTCGTTCTTTCGATAGGTAATCGGGCCGTTCACGCCGAGTAGGCAGCCCAGCCGAAGAGCGCGCTGAGCGGCCTCAGCATCTCCCGCCCAACAGTGCATCAAGTATGGGTGGAGTGGGCGGGCTTCCAGCATGGAAAGGAGTTCGTCATAGGCTTGGCGGCAATGGAACACAAGCGGAGCGTTTAGTTCATTTGCGAGATCAAGCTGTGACCTCAAGGCATGGGCTTGCTGCTCCGGCGAGGCGCGATCCCGATAGAAGTCCAGCCCAATTTCACCAATCGCAACGACCTTGGGATGTGACCAGAGCTCTCCATACAGTTTTAGGGAAGCGGGTGAAAACGATGCTGCACAGTTCGGATGGTGCCCGACAACCGCGTACACGTTCGCAAACTTGTCCGCGAGCGCAACGGCCCGGAGCGACCACTCCTCGTCGATCCCAACCACAATCAACCCGGTCCCTCCAGCGTCCTGAGCTTCTCGAATGGCATCTTCCGCGTTCGGAAACGCATCGAAGTCATTCAGATGACAATGCGTATCTATCACAACCGATCCGCCAGCCGTTGCACGTCGTCCAAAGCTTCCTGTACTTGAGACCTCGCCCTTTCAATATCTTGGACAAAGATCGGTTCACCGAACACCATCACACCTCTGGAGAACGGCAATGGGACGAGAAAACGATCCCAACTTGATACATTGATGCGCCACTGAGCGCTTGATGAAGTAGGCACGATTGCAGCCCCGCTCTTTTGGGCCATGGCCAAGAGCCCATCCTGAACAACTCTGGCTGGCCCGCGTGGACCATCAGGGGTAATAGCCATTGAGGCGCCTTCTTTAAGGGAACGTATGGCTTCCACTAAGACCTTTACACCTTCCCGGCCGGTACTTCCACGGATCGGCTGGTATCCCCACCGCAGGAGCAGTCGACTGATTACATCCCCATCGCGGCTCTGACTCACCATAGCGGTCAGGCCCCTTCCCTTCAAGAATCTGGTTCCGACGAATAGCCGGCCGTGCCACGTACAGAAGATCAAGGGTTCAGCTGTGTTCTGATATCGTTCGTAGCCAACGCTCTTGATGCGGAGTGAGCGGCCAATGCAGTCAAGCAAGAATATCAACACCGGCGAAAACCATGAGATCAGTTTGCGGTTCAAGTTCGTTGGGACGAGCCTCAAAAGAGACCTCGCGCCCGGGCAATATCTGCTGCCGGATGAAGGGGGAAATCGCGCGCCAATGATTCCCGCCAGCCTCCATTTGGTTCTAATGTAATCAGTTCTAGCATTGCGTCTGGTCGCTCCACGCAATCTTCAATCGCTACGCTCTTGAGGACTTGCGTTCGGAGCTCCGAAGAGCACGCAAGCTTCATCCGATCGAGAGCCGGGACTTGTCCCAGTGCCCCAAGGGCAATGAGGCGAGGCAGTGCCTGTTCGGAATCCACTTGCAACTGCCGCAAACGAAAGACCACCTCTTGACGGCGATCACCAAGCGTTTGTAACGCATTGGCAGCTTGGGCCAAAGCTATCTGATCATTCGGCCGGCGCTCCAAGATCGCTTTGGCGGTGACGAGGGCCGCGTCTGGCCCAGTTGCCTGAGAGAGTCGCGAGTAAGCGGCATCGAGTTCCGCGTTCCCTGAAGCACCGAAAACGAAGGCCATGCTCAGACCAAAGGCCAATCCGCCGAGATGCGCCGCGAACCCGGTCCCGCCTGAGGAATCACCCAACCGGACAAATGTCCCCAGTATTTGCAATATGATCCAAGTGCCAGCTACCGCCAGCACAGGGACATGGACTTTTGGGCTAATCGGAACTCGTTGCCTCGCGTAACGTATTGCAGCAAAGCCAACGCATGCGGCAACGCAAGCACTAGCCCCAACCAGAACTCCATTATCAGTAGCTGACCGGTACGCTGCCCAATGCACAAGAACACCAGTAAGCCCGCCAAGGAGATAAACAATAAGGTAGCGCCACCAGCCTAGGGCCAGCTCTACTGCCGCGCCGGCGACTGCGACAAACAGCATGTTCCCCAGCAAGTGAAACACGTTCCAATGCAAGAATAAGGAGCCGAACGCAGCTGCCAAAGATGGCGAAGACGCACGAAACCCCGCCGCTTCTACCAAACCTCCGCCCGACAGCGTCACTTGAACCGCCAGTGCCAAGTTGGCAAGGAGTAGCGCTATAGTCAGCCAAGGTACGCGAGGTCCCGTTTAGTCCTCCTCAAAGTACTCATCCGCAATTTCCACATTAACGTAGGTTTCCTTGACGTCGTCAAGTTCCTCAAGGGCATCAACGAGCTTTACAATCTTGCGGATGTCATCGGGAGACGGGGTGGCAAAATTGGTCGGGATTCGAGCGAGCTCTACCTCTGTCGTCCTTATCCCACTCTTCATCAAGCCATCGTTGGTACTGTGCAGATTCTCAATCCTCGTTTCAACAACGAAATGTTCATCGTCGCCCCCAACATCCTCCGCGCCAGCGTCCAATGCAGCGAGTGTCACATTGTCTTCGTCTTGGCCCGCCTTGGGAACGAGTATCTGTCCCACATACTTGAATTGCCAAGCGACCGATCCATTCTCACCTAGGCTTCCCCCGTTCTTATTAAAGGCGTGCCTCAGTTCCGCCACCGTACGATTCCGGTTTTCCGTATAAACCTCAACCATCAAAGCGGAGCCACCTGGGCCATAGCCTTCATACACAAGTTCCTCGAACTGCTCACCCTCAATCTCACCCGTACCACGCTTGATTGCACGGTCAATGTTTTCCTTTGGGAGTGACTCTTCCTTGGCGCGATCAATGGCCACACGAAGACGGGCATTTGTTGCGGGATCGCCCCCGCCAGCTTTCGCCGCGACAATGATCTCGCGACCTAGTTTTGTAAACAGCTTTCCTCGAATCGCATCTTGTTTACCCTTGCGGATTCGAATATTCTTCCATTTGGAGTGACCAGCCATACCTTTGAGCTATTTTGACACGGACGGCTCGCCAAGTTCCAAAACCTTCGATCAAACGGGGTATCACAAGGTCAAACCGTGCTCGAAGTATCTAACCTCGTCAAAACCTACAAGGACGTGCGCGCCGTTGACGGGCTTAGTTTTACAATACATCCCGGCGAAATCGTAGGGTTAATCGGGCCAAACGGGGCCGGTAAGACCACGGCGATGCGTTGTTGCGCCGGTATCTTAAGGCCCACCAGCGGTTCGATCCGGATCAATGGTCACGACATTGTTGGGGACCAGGCACAGGCTAAGAGCGGTCTTGCCTACGTTCCCGAAGTCCCCAGTCTCTATGAACTCCTAACTGTAGATGAACACTTGAAGTTCATTGCAATGTGTTACGACACCCTCGACGTATATGAGTCGCGCAAGGATGAGTTGCTGAATCGATACCATCTTTCAGACAAGCGGGGTGACCTGATCGCAACCCTTAGCAAGGGTATGCGTCAGAAATTCAGTGTGGCCTGCGCCCTAGTGCATCGGGCTAATGTCTTGCTCTTTGATGAGCCGTTGATCGGCATTGATCCGGCCGGGGTCGCCGAGATCAAACAAGAGTTTCTGAATGCCAAGCGCGAAGGAGCGAGCATCGTGATCTCAACCCACCTATTGGACACCGCAGAAAGACTCTGCGACCGAATCCTCATCGTCTCTCGCGGACGATTGCTGTTTCAGGGGACGCTGGATACGCTTCGTGGGGGCAAGCAAGCCACCCTCGAACAGCTATTTCTGGAAATCACGGAAGGAGACCAAGGTGCACCCCCTCCTATGGCTTAGTTGGCGCCAAACCATCAACGGTATCCGGCGAGCCCTAACCTCGCCACGCCGGCTGATCGGTATCCTTTTCATCGTCGGTTACTACTTGATGATCTTCCGACCGTTCCGAGGTACCAAATCCTCGGCCGGATGGATGACCATACCGTTTGCAAACCTGCCTCCCATCCAGGTTATTGATGCCGTCTTTTTCGCTCTCTTTGGCGTCATGAGTTTGCTGTACATCATGAGCTTAATGAGCTACCGTGGGGGCCATAATCCGGCCGACATTGATGTGCTTTTCAGCACTCCAGTGTCCCCAAAGCATGTATTAATCTTTCGAATGCTTCGAGACTCGCTGGTGAGCCTGATCCTGCCGTTGTTGGTCATGCTCGTGTCTTGGCGATCTACCGCAGGCGCATGGGAGTCCCTATCGCGAGGTCTCAATCCAGCTGCCGCATCATCATCAGTTCGCCTCATTACCGTCAGCTACTGTCTCATGGGACTTGGTTGGGTTGCTCTTGGATATGCAGTCAGCCTCATGGCCAACCGCCCAGGCTTGGTCTTTGATCGAATGAGGAAGGGGATTGGACTGGGCCTGATTGTGTTCCTTGCGGGTCTGGGGTACGCGGTATACGGCATGCTCATTCGGGACTTGGAAGGTAAGGGCATCATTGCCACCCTAAACAACCCTTGGCTACGCGGCATTCTCTTCTTGCCGAACGCGGCCGTAAAGCTAACGCTCGCCCCAATAACGGGCTCCGTCCAAGATGCGGTTGCCGGACTTGCCACTCTGATCGCCTTCATTGCCGTATGTGTCTCCCTCGCACTCAGCCAATCCAGTTGGCTATATGAGGTCGCAGCACAGCGGGTAAATCAAACAGTGCAATCAGCTCGATTTGCGCGATCGGGGGATATTTATGGGGCGACAGCCCAACGCATGCGCGCTGGTAAAGGCATTCGGGGTCGGTTTAGCTTCTTGGTCCGCCTGAGACCCAAAGGCCCGTGGGCGCTAGTCTGGAAGGATGGGATCAATTGCCTCAGGGGTTTTAGCCTCGTGCTCTTCCTGATCCCGCTTGCCGGGATTGCCATGGTCGCCATGCTCTCGCATGGTCCAACCGGCAAGGATGGGGTGGGGATGGAGCTAGCGATCATCATGGTGGTCGTCATGATGTCGTTTGCAAGCACCAGTATGGCAGCGAGTTCTGGGTTTGTTGACATGCTAAACCGCATTGACATTCTCAAGCCCTTGCCCTTCTCGCCCGGAAAGACCATGTACTTCGAAGTTCTTGGCAAGGCAGTACCCGGGGCCCTTACGGCCACATCAATAACTTTGGTCGCCCTTTGTATCAAGCCCCCTGCGTGGGAGCCACTTCTGGCCGGCAACTTTCTCGGGATCGGAGCTTCGGCAGTCGCTTCCGTGTGCATTGGGCTCTCAACGGTGCTATTCCCTGATGTAGAGGATCCGTCCCAAAGAGGTCTGAGAGGCTTAGTGCAGTTGCTCGTATTTCTAATATTCGCTGTACCACCAATGGGAACCTACCTGGGCCTCCAGTTGGGGCTTAAATGGGCACCGCTCATGGCTACGGTCCCCGCTCTAGGAATGGGCCTTACGGTTGCCTTGGTCGGCGCACACGTGGCCGGCAATCTCTTTGCCAGCTTTAACCCAAACGAGTAAAATGCAAGCGGGAACCGGGGCATCGCCACCGTTGTTCAACTCAAGAGTAAATGAGGTTCAGCCGAGGCTCGCTTAAGTTTGTACTCGGCTTCGTAGTCCTGGTGGCCGCCGGGTACGGGGCATGGCAGGGCTATGCCTTCGTACAGCTGCAGCACTTCGTCATGCGGAAATTGCCCGTCACGGAGGTAAACCTCATCGCATTGGATCCAAAGGCGGGCTACCGTATCATTGTGGCTAACCAGATCGCACAAGTCGTCGAGCGAAAGTCCGGTGACGAACAGACTGGATTTTCCGACGATGATTTCGGAGAGTCATCCTCCGATGACAGCGCACGCCGCCTGCCTGTAAAGGATCTGCTGATGGCCCTTCAAGGCAACACCAAGGCACTCAGCAGCTTCGTCATGAATCTTAACAAGATCAGCGAGAACGACCTGCCTCCCAGCCCCGTCGTCTGGCGGGAGGAGGATCTGGAGAAGGCTTTCGGGGGTGACTCGAAGTTGCGATCCCAACTCGTAAAGGACATTAATGTTGGCCTTGATGGAACACCCTTGGAAGAGATTCGACCCAGCGCCCTCGAGATCGGTATTGTGGTTGACTTCCCCGTCGGCATCAATGTAGACGGCAAGCTACATGAAGCGAGAGTCCTTGTTGACTACCGACCATCGTTTGCGCGTGATGTTATGAACCGAATTGAAGAGAGGTCCACCATCACGGAGGCGACCATCCGAGGCACATACGTGGACGAAGCTCGAAAGATATTGGCAGGGGCCAAAGCCAAGGAAAACGTTATCAATTCAATTCGGGCGAAATATTCAAAACCGAGAAAGAGTGAGCTAGCCGAGGCTCCTCAAAGGGTACTCGCAGCGACCTCCGTAATCTTAAACTCTGAGCAAATGAAGTCCGCCGTCATCGCCGCTTATGATGCCGCCAATGGTCAACGTTTTCATAACCTCAAAGTTGGGCTCAATGATGAGGGGATGAAACGTCTTTGGAAGTACAGTCGTGAGAATCAGGGATTTCAAGTATTGTTGACCGTAGACGGCATCCCGGTTGCTGCGCCACGCTTTAGAACCGAACTTATGAGCCATGAAGTCACGATCAGCCAGCTCACCGACCCCCGCTTGGCCCAAGACACCGCCGACGCAATCAATCACAATAGGAACTAGAACAGTGAAACCAACTCATCTCGCCCTCATTTGTAGCCTACTGCCTCTGGCGGGATGCAACCAAAACCAAGCGTCCGGCTACGTGCCGGAAGAAATCAAGATTGTAAATGCGGCTCAGGCCGCCAAGGCCGCTGACCTGGACTATTTCCCCATGGCCCGAGGCAATCAGTGGGTCTATGAGGTCTCCACCAACGTCACGGTCGGCGGTTCACCGAGTCGATCTGACAAGCAAGAGATGACCTTTCGATGTACCAATGTTTACACTCAAGGCGATCGCACTTATGGCACATTGGAAGCCGTTGCCAAGGGGATGGTGAACGAACGTCAGCAATGGATTCTTGAGAAAGGGAAAGGACTCTTCCAGGTTTCGGTCGGTGATCCACCCAAGGCATTCACGCCCCCTCAACCGGCGATGAGATTCCCTATGAAGGAGGGTACGCAGTTCAAGTGGGAAGGCCACGGGTTTGTTCCGGACGGTACGAGCCGCGATGCAAAGATGGACTCAGTCGTCCAGAAGAATCAGGAAGTCGACACTGACGCGGGCCGGATGATGGCTACTCCCATTCTCAGTACAATCTCCTGGGCTACTGGCCGAGCAGCCCAAACCACATGGTGGGCCCCAGGTGTGGGCATCGCCCGATACCGTCAGGAGGTCGTGGCTGTTCGAGATGTGATGGTCAAAGGCAAGCCAGTCAAGCAGCAAGCGGTAGCCGTCTCGACCATGCGTCTCATTAGCACAACCCTCAAGAAGGCTGAATGAAGATTCGATTCTTGGTACCAGTCATCGGAATGGTCGTTGCGATCGGTTGCTCGCCGACGAGTAGCCCTTCGGTAGAAAAACCGCCGACATCAAAACCCATTCCTGCCACAGCCCCGACCGCTGAGGTTCCGGTCAAGCTCCACCACGATGGATTCGTGTACGGAGGATTTGCTAAAGAAGGAACGCAGACCTTCGTGGTGAAGGTCTCGGGGCAAGCGGACGGAGAAGGCACGGAGACGAAAAAGGTTAAGCCCTCTACCGACGGGACAATTCTGATTGAGCGGTCTCGGGACGGCGCCCTCGCTGCTGTCGGCACGGACACAGTCAGAATTGATGACAAGGGTGCCTCCGTGGTAGGCGTCTCGATCGGAAAACTGAGTGCCCCCAGCCTTGAGCTCCCGGCGAACCTCGCCATTGGGAAGACATGGAAGCTCGAGTACAACATCAAGACCGATACGGAGACGATCAAGAATGCTGGCACATACAAAGTGGTTGGGGACGGGCCAGTATCGGTTCCGGCCGGTAAGTTCACAGCTCGAAAAGTCACCTTAACCGGCACGATAGAAACCTCCAAGGGACGCGGTAAAGTTACCAGCACCTTTTACTTTGTAAAGAATATGGGAGCGGTGAAGTCGGAGACTACGATCACATTCAATGGTCAAACTCCGCAAACCTTTGTACTAGAGCTCAAGAAATGACATGCACCAACGCGAGGATTACCTTGTTCATTAGCCTCGTGGCGCTCTTCGGAGCGGGTTGTCATACACCAAGCGACGGCACCCCGTTGGCCGACTTTAAAGCCGACCGATTGCCGTACGCGAAGGGGCTCTTAGTCGTGGCTGGGAGTCAACTTCCAGTTACCCTCAAGGAAATCCGACGTCCGGGCGAGGTCGTGTTCAATTTGGACTCGCGGCACGGTGAGACTTTTGAGCACGAAGCCTATCAGTTTGATACTGACCGATTCGCATTGTGGAGAGCGGGTGGCGAAATGTATGACCCGGTTATCCCACTTCTGAAGAATCCGGTCGTCATCGGATCAAAGTGGGCTTGGAATGGGCACATGGTGCTCGCTGTTGATGGTGTCCCATTGACGGGGCCGGGTGCCTCAACTCCGGCTTCCGCCGATGTTGCCATTGCTCGTGATAAGCTAAACCTAAGGGCCGGTCCAGTGGAGTCCACTCGTGTAGATGTCCTTTTGAGGATGTCAAGCGGCAGCGATACCCCGGCTGAGCGAAAACTCAGCTTTTGGTTTGTCGCGGGTCAAGGCATGGTCAAACGCGAATTCGCAGCATCCTCAACGAGAATCCCTGATGAGGGTCCCTAGTGGCCACGGCTCAGCGACGGACCGGCCTGCTTAAGGTCAGCGGTTTTGATCCCCTGTTCGTTGGTTCGGCAACAGTTCTTGTGCTCGTCGGGCTCGTGGCCATCTATTCGGTCAATCAAGCGCAGCCCGCTTTAGGGGCATTTAAGAAGCAACTCCTCCTTCTTGCCATTGGCGCGATTCCCTTTGGCGTGTTCCTCCTAACACCCGCCAACGTTTGGAATCGGATAGTGAATTGGCTGTATGCCCTCAACCTTGTCATGCTCGCCGGTGTTTTGGTAAAGGGGTCCACCGCAGGCGGAGCACAACGCTGGCTCGATATCGGCCCCATTCAGTTTCAGCCAAGCGAGATGAGCAAGATTATCACCGTGATCACGCTCTCGGTCTTCTTCAACCGCCGTAAGGATCACACTAACGAGCTCAGCACCTTCCTCCTCTCGTTCCTGCATGTCCTACCCACCTTGCTTCTTGTCTTCATGCAACCTCACTTGGGAGCGACGATCACGATCTTTGTATCATGGCTCGCGATTTGCCTCACCGCTCAGGTGCCTTGGCGACACCTTTTGGGCTTACTCGCAGCCCTCATCTTGGGTGGCTCTATTGTGGGAACAACCCTCTTGCATGGCTACCAACTTGAGCGTCTCGGCACCTTGTTCTCCAGTAGCAAGGACAATAAGAAAGAGCACTACCAACAGGACCAGGCAATGATCGCGATCGGAGTCGGCGGAACGTTGGGGCAAGGTTTCCTGAAGGGTGAACAACGAGAACGACGTGCGGTGCCTGAGCAGCACAATGACTTCATCTTTACGGTCATCGGGGAAGAAGGTGGATTCTTTGGGTCGGCGCTCCTGCTCCTAGCATTTTTTGTCTTTTTTGTGCGGGGATGGATGCTCTCACTCCATATGGGCGATCTCTTTGGTCGCATGGCTTCCATCGGCGTCCTTTCTGTACTTGCCTTCCATTGGATGGTCAACATGGCCATGAACCTGGGAATTGGCCCGGTCGTCGGGCTATGGCTACCCTTTGTATCGTATGGTGGCACCGCCTTGTGGCTCTGCCTTTCTTGTGTTGGGCTTATCCTCAATCTGAATGCCCGGGCTCAAGAGGGGGTCTTCTCGGGTGGCGCAGCTCCCAAAAACTGGTTAGACCAAAGTTAAGGGCCGGCTCAATTGAGCCGGCCCGTGATTCATCACGTTGGGTGAACGATTAGTCGTCCATGCCGCCGAAGTTGGCGATGACAATATCAATGTCAGCTGCATCTACTTCGTCGGAGACATCAACGTCTTCAACGTTGTCGCCCATGTTGCCGAAGGCCGCAATGACTTGGTCAATATCGGCCGCATCAACTTCGCCGGTGCCGTCAACGTCACCGTTCTGCATCGTCGCATTACCAATTGCTTGGCTCGAACCCGTCAACGTCAAGGCAACCTTGCGCTTCAGGAACGAGGAACCATCCAGGACGAGTTCAGCAGCACCTGTTGCCGACTTCGGAACGAGAATGCTCATCGCACTGCTGCTGGCCGTCGCCGTAACCGTGCCGCTGGACAACGTTACCGTGCCCTGCATCACCGTGTAGGCGATGTCGCGAGTACTCGCACCACTGAACGCCGTATCACCCAAGATCAGGTTGCCCGTAAGGGGAACCGAAATTGAGACATCGTCAATGCCGAAGTAGTTGGAGTTGCTTCCTGCCGGGCCACCGTCGGTCACGTCATAGTGGAACGCGATACGGCCCATTGTGGTGCCGCTCAAGCCACTGATGGTGCCTGAGAACTTGGTCCAAGCCTCAGGGAATCCACCCGTCGTCAACGCTGGATTGACCGAGGCCAACACGGTCGTGAAATCACCTACGTTCGTGCTCGCTCCATTCGTGCTGAGCTTCAGGTGGACACGGTCGGGCCAAATGCTCCCAGCAGCCGTCCTTGCATAGAAGGAAACAACGTCGCCATTATCCCAGGCCTTCTCTTCAGAGATCAACCAGTTATCAATGAGTCCGGCACCTGTACAAGAGTTAAAGTTGGCGGCTAAATAGTGGGCGCCCTGTTGGGCCCCGAACACAGCAGTGTTGCCCGTAAACCAACTCGTCGAGCCAATGGCAGGGCTGTTGTTCTGGTACGTCCAATCATGATCGGCCGTGAATCCACCAGTCACACCGGTATAGATCGTGCCATCTACGAGAGGCTCGAAGGTCTCCCAATTCCCTTGCTCAATTACCGGGCCCGCATACGGACCGAAGGAAAGAGTATCGCCGGTCGAATCCGTGCCGGTGCCATCAGAGAACGTTTCGTAGAACGTCAGATCCCAGGTACTGCCTGCCGCAATGTTCGCACCAGACAGCGTGCTCAGATAGAAGCTCACCTGCGTAGGCGTGGAAATCGCCAATGTCGAGAACCCCGTTGTTGTAAATGGCTTCAAGTGCGCGGACAATCCCGGGTAGCCGGAGTTCACCATTTGAATGGTCGCCTCCGAAGCATAGGTACCGGCAAGTACAGACGTAAGGTTAATTGAGTTCACCAGAGCTGAAGCCCCGAACACGTAGGCACTTGGCACAACACCGACACCGGTGACAACGCTGTTGCTTCCCGCTTCCGGCCCCGTCAACGTGTCTACGAAGTCAAACGGACCAGCGGCCGTGATCGTCTGAGCGGCGGGGGGAGGGGCGACGTAAACGTCCGGGCTAAAGGAAAGAGTATCGCCCGTTGAATCCGGTCCCGTGCCATCCGAAAATGACTCGTAGAACGTTAGATCCCAAGTAGAGCCCGCTGCGATGTTTGCATTGCCAATCGTATTGTTGGCAAGGGGTCGCACGGTTGGCGAGGAGATGGACACGGTCGTATAGGTGGCAGTCGCCGAGAAGTTGAAACTAGCGGCCATCGCTGGGTAACCAGAGTTCACCACTTGTACGGAAGCTTCAGAAGCGTAAGTACTGGCAATCACCGATGTGAGGTTAACCGAGTTGACGGTCACCGATGAACCGAGCGTGTACGCTGATCCTACAGTACCGACTCCGGTAGCCACGCTATTGCTCCCTGCCTCAGGGCCCACAAGCGTATCTACAAAGTCAAAGGGACCGGCGACATTGATTGTCTGTGCGCTCGCGAATGGCGATGCGGCCAGAAGGGCCAAAACACCCACCGCTGGCATTGTTTTACGAGTAATCATGATTATTTCCAACGAAGCACCTGCTTCACCACCCATTTTATGCCAGTTCTTCGCAAAGAGTTTGGAAAAGTTCAACACAAATGTTAAAAAGTCTTCTCCAGCTGAAAAGCTGGCAAAAAAACGGGGACCAATCTGGTCCCCGCATTCTTCGACGTTAGGTCACTACCGTTCGGAAATCGGAACCCACGTCGCGCTGGTCGGCCCTTCGTATATGCAGTTCGGTCGGATCAAGCGGTTATTACGCAGTTGCTCAATCATATGAGTAGACCAACCACTGACTCGCGCAATCACGAAGATCGGAGTATAGAGGTCGATCGGAATGCCAAGAACATAGTAAGCATAGGCGGCCGGGAAGTCTACATTGGGATAGATGTTCTTCTCCGTTTCCATCACGTGTTCCAGAATGTCGGCGATCTCGCTCCAGTTCGTCTGACCCTTTTCAGCCGAAAGCTCTTTGGCCACCTTGGTCATGTAGATCGCACGCGGATCGCGCTTCTTGTATTCGCGGTGACCAAAACCCATGATCTTTTTCTTATTGGTCAATGCATCATGGATCCATGCCTCGGCCTTGTCGGGCGCGCCAATTTCTTGGAGCATCCGCATTGCCTCCTCGTTGGCTCCACCGTGCAATGGGCCCCGGAGTGTGCCAATGCCGCTTGCCACGCCTGAGAACAAATCGCTCAGGGTGGAAACCGTAACTCGGCATGCGAAGGTCGAGGCATTGTAACCATGCTCCGCGTAGAGGGTCAATGAACTGTCCAGAACATGGGCCGTCTTAGCATCAGGTTCTTGGCCCGACATCAGATACAAGAAGTTTTGGGCGATTGTGTGTTCGGCTTTGGGCTTCAGGGGTTCAAGACCTTGGCGTATTCGGTGACCATTACCGACGATCGTACTCGCCTTGGCGAGGATACGGATCGCTTTCGCAACATTAGCCGCGTCGTCCGTAGCTGGCTTAGCATAATCGGGGTCGAAAGGCGCATAAGCCACAAACCCTGCCTTCGTCAAGTCCATCGGGTGGGCGTTCTTCGGCATTTGCTTCATTGCCGTGTAGACCTGCTCGGGCACTTCTCGCTCATTCGCGAGCGTCTTCTTCAAGGCATCAAGTTCCGCCTGATTGGGCAAGTGCCCATAAATGAGAAGGTGAGCGGTTTCTTCAAAGCACCCTTTGCTAGCTAGGTCATGGACATCATATCCGCGATACACCAGGCTACTTGTCTCACTGATGATCTCGCTGATCGTCGAAATGCCACCAATGACACCTTCAAGGCCGGGGCTGTAATTCGGATAGGTCGCTGCGCTCATAGTCCAACACCGAAGTGTACCTGAGTGGGGCCTCTCAGCGAGCGCCGCTAATGCGCTGAGCGATGGCTTCAAGGTCGGCGTGGTCACGATCAGCAACTAGGATGAACTGAGCCCCACTTTGAATCCAACTGTAGCAATTGAGGCCTTGGACTTCTCGATGGCATGCGCCGTCCAGCCTTGTCACACCAGGTGATACATAGAGGTAGAAATCTCCGCGGCCATCCGCCATCTCGTAGCGATAAACTGGACGACCCTCAATACTCGAACGTGAGATTCCTGTGATTCGGAAGGAGTGGAGGAATTTCTGGAAGCCATACTCGTCCTGTGCGCCCGCGGCCATCGGGGAGAAGCCAGCGATGGCGGTCACTTGGCTTGGATCTAGGGAATTGTTATGATTGAGCGAACGAGTCCAAAGCCCAGTTACGAGCATCAGCATAACGAATGACCCGCAAAGCTGCCAAGCGTACTTCGAAACAAATCCAGTAACACGATCAGCCTTCTCAATCTCAGCTAAACGACCTTGGCATGCCGACCACGTATCCTCGCAGTGGATGCCCTTGCAATGGGTCTTAAGAGCATCTTTGAGCATGACTACCGATTCAAATTCGGACCGAAGCTTTGGGTCCGCATCCATCGCGGCCTCGCCTGCCTTCATCTGCTCGGCAGTTGCTTGACCATCGGCCATTGCGTGTACATCTAGATACTCTTTCATCCTGACTGTTCCTTTCGAATATAACCTTGTTCCAAGGCGTACTGTTCCAGCTCGCGCCTCAAAATTGCCCGTCCCCTTGCTAGTCTTGAACGCACTGTCCCAATTGGCACTTGGGTCGCTTCAGCGATTTCTTCGTAGGTCAGACCTTCAACATCACTCAGCAAGACGGCGGTGCGGAAATCCGGTGGGACACGGCCCAATGCTTCTTCCACCTCGGCTCCGACCAAGTTATCAAACAGCATTCGGTCGGGAGTGGTTCCCTCAGGGGCTACCGGTTCAGCGGCGTACTCATCATCGAGGCTTTCGCTCAACCCAGTTCGCTTTCGCTGACGATACTTATTGATATAGAGATTGGTCAGGATGCGCAGCATCCAAGCCTTGAAATTACGGTCGTCAAACCGGTCAAACGCTTCATAGGCTCGAATGACCGCCTCCTGCGCCAAGTCACTGGCATCTTCTCGATCGCGGGTTAGACGTAATGCTGTACCAAAGAGCGAGGGAAACACCTGTTCGGTAAGTCGCTCAAAGCGGTCTCGCTTGGCATCCTTCCGAAATAGCATGGCGCTAGGGAGGATACCTCTGGCTACAGCAATACCCATAAGTAATTGCCGCAACACCATTTGAATGGGTCTTGGTTCCCAGCCCGATAATCTTAACAGGTCCATCCGGGACTTTCAACAGTCAGAATAAGTTGATGCTGGATGCACTTGCCCGTGAAATTGCGTTGAATTTTGGCTTGGGGGCGTCAGCGCGAGCACTCTTGGACCAGTTCTTGGCTGACGTGGATCAGGAGGCTCTGGCGGACAAATGGCGTCATCACGGGTACTCCCAAGAGGTAACTTCTTGGCTTAGCGAAGGGGCTAATCTTCCAATCACGCCGGAAGCCTTCGAAGAAATATACGGCACTGACCGACTCCAAGCACTTGCGGACCAGCTTGGCCTAAACGCTCGAACTTGTGCCGAAGCTCTAGCCTATGCCATGCCTGCCCTAGTACAGGAACCGGCGAAGGCCTTGAGAGCGGATACCGTTGAGACCAAGGCCCCGAACCTGTCCAAGCCATCAGGAATCCCGGCCATAGCGGCGTTGTTCGGGATCATTTTGGTCATAGCATGGTTCGCAAGCAGGGGAAGGGTTCCCTCTTCACCAAAGCCGGTCGTCGGGAGCGCAAGTGTCGAACGGGCCCCGCGCCTATCCCCTTCGCTATTTCATGCTACGAGAACAGATGCGGGCATTGTTTATTCAGCCGTCCTTCGTGATCCAATTGAGAGGAAAAAGCTACAGAGGGCTCTTGACGACGTTGAAGCAACGGGGACGATTGACGTTGACCTCGGCGTGACGCGTTCGGTTTGGATCGATTCGGTCAAGGAGCTTGTACGGGATATGCCGAAGGGCCTTGAGCTCTCGATTTCTGACAATCACGTCGCCCTAGATGGCCTACCAGACCGCGACATGGATCAGTTGGCAGAAATTTTGCGGGATCGGGTGTCTGGCTTAACCATTAGGCTCCAATCCGATGAACCGGACTTAGGAGGCGTCTTCGCGGCAATGTCCAATCCCACCATAGAAGAATGGCTTGATGCAACGAAGCTTATGGCCGTCAGTTTCCAAAGCGGTGGGACACAACTCTCCGAGTCCAGTATGGGCACATTGAAGTTGGCCGCAGAGGCACTACTGCGGTCTCGCTCAACAACACCAATCCTGATCGCTGGATACACCGATTCAACGGGCTCAGAATCTGGAAACCGCCGGCTGAGCCAACGCAGAGCTCAGGCTGTATTGGAGTTTATGGTCTCAAAGGGTGTCGGCCGGAACCAGCTAACCGCCGAAGGGTTTGGCCCAGATGATCCGATAGTATCAAATTTGACCGCGGAAGGGCGGGCCAAGAATCGGCGCATCGAGTTTCGAATCAAGGACTAGAAGATTTCGGCCAACATACAGCGAACCGACCCGCCGCCAATGCGTTCAATGGATGGGATGGGGCTTGCGACAATTGCGCCATGCCCCTCTAAACTTCGGAGCTGATCCGGCCCGAAATGAGAACGAGCACACTCGCTCATCGCGATAACTTTTCCTTTGCTACCATTCAGCTGAAGAATGTTCCCGCAAAAGTTCTGCATTTGGTCCATGGTGATGGATATCGCCTCGTACTCTTCTAAACTCGTAAACAGATTGAGCACGGTCTGATCGACGATCACCTCCGGACAAACGACAGCTAGCCCATCTCCAATCGAGCCGACCACATTGGTGTGATAGACCGGTACACCGCCCGGTCCACGAGTATCGAAATCGATGAGCCGAAAGTCCATGCGCTGGCACCATTGAAAAGCCAGCATCCGATCGGTTCGATCCGAAACACAAACGAAGCAGAATTTCTCCTTGCGGTCAAGAACCATACTGCCCGTTCCCTCCAGAAAACGTGCGTCTTGTTCGAAATGCGAGAAGTCACAAATGACCTCCTTTCCTAGCGCATCCAGAATGTCCGTCCGCCGCTCGGTACGCCGCAACGGCGACAGCATTGGATAAAGCACAGCTCCTTCTTCATGGAAGCTCACCCAATTATTGGGAAAGATGGCATCGGGCGATGGGCAGTCCGGTGCCTGATCGAAGATGATGGGCTCAATTCCGGCATCCGAAAGGGCGAGCGCCAATTGGTCAAACTCGGCTAATGCTTCGTTACTTGGGTCTTCGCTTTGGAACACGTTGGTCCCCGCAGTTTCTGAGTTAAATCCGAACCGAGTCGGACGCACCATCAGAACGCGGGAAGCCAGCATCAGACAACGGTGAGTGGCTTGAGCGTGCGGCCCGCCGCAACCGGCTCTTCGCGCACGATTTCGTTGTAGAACGAGTCCCGCTCCACCGGGATTCGCCCAACTTCTTCGATCATTCGCACCATATTTTCGTGGGTTAAAGCCTGGGATTTGTTGCCAAACTCCCCGTCCTTGTAAGTGATTTCGTACTCTTGCACGAGCCCATCTGCGTCGTCAGCCCCATACCATAGGGCCATCTGAGTCACGGGCACGGTGTTCATGATCCAGAAACTCTTAATATGGTCAAAGTTGTCCAGGAGCAGGCGAGACACAGCGATATTCCGAAGATCTGTATCCGCCGTGGGCTGTGCTATATGTTCGAGTTCAGTCGCCTCTGGATGAAAGGATAGGGGCGTCATCGTTAGAAAATGAGCCGTTTCATCTTGAAGTTCGCGGATCTGAATCAAGTGATCTACTCGTTCTTCATCGGTCTCAATATGCCCGTAGAGCATCGTGGCGTACTGGGGCAGCCCAAGCTTGGCTGAAATCCTTGCGACCTCCTTCCACTCTTCGCCGCCGAGTTTCTTACCAAAAAGTTCTTGATGCACGCGGTCGCTTAGGATCTCAATGCCGCCTCCAGGCAGCGAGTCCAAACCAGCGTCCATCAGGTCTCGAAGGGCCTGCTCAATCGTGACCTTACCCATCTGAGCGATTTGTACGATCTCGACCGCGGTGAATGCCTTGACGTGAACGCCTTCGGGGCGACTTTGGGCCACGAGCCGCACGAGATCAAGATAGTAGTCGTACTTCAGCCGTGGATTGATGCCCCCGACCATGTGCACTTCGGTGATGGGTATGTCTTTGTGCCAATCAAGACGGCGCTTGACTTCCGCCATATCCATCTCGTAGGGAGCTGGGCCTCCCTTCTTTGCATAGAAGCTACAGAACTTGCAAAATTTGTTGCAGATGTTTGTGTAGTTGATATGCTGGTTCCGGACGTAAAAGGTCTTGGCGCCATGCCTTCGCTCTCGCACGATGTTAGCAAGATAACCCACACCCGTGAGGTTCGGCGTACGGTAAAGGAGGAGACCATCCTCATGGTTCAGCCGCTCACCGCTTTCCACCTTACGATAGATTTCCATAAGGTCGGAACCAACCAGTTTTTCCGGTGCAATGGCCATTGGGGAGAGTATACCGCTGAAGTTTCAAGAATCATTGAAACTTCAACGATTGATTTCTCCTGTAAACTACTTCAAATGGACTATTGCCCAAAGGTGTGCGCATTCCTGAAAGAACTTGATGAAGCGGTTGATGTAGAGAACCTTGACACCCGCTGCGAAAGAGTGAAATCTATCTTGGAGGATGTCTTTCACAATGGTGAAGACCTGCTGCCGCCAGAGTTCATCGTTCCACATCCTGAGAAGTACGCTCGGCGTCTGCTTCACCGTGACCCAGGTGGAAGGTATTCAGTTGTTATCATGGTTTGGGGCGTGGGACAAGGAACCTTTTTGCACGACCATGCTGGGGAATGGTGTGTGGAGTGCGTTTATCGGGGAAAGATCTCCGTCACAAGCTATGATCTGATCGGTTCGGAATCCGCTGCATTGGTTCAGTTCAAAGAGGAGAAGACGATCATGGCGGGCACGGGCGAAGCCGGTGCTCTTATTCCGCCATTTGAGTACCACACCATTGCAAACGCCCTGCTAGACGAGCCAACGGTCACGGTGCATGTTTATGGTCATGAACTTGAATGGTGCAACATCTTTATTCCCGGTGAAGGTGGCTGGACTAAGGAACGACGGGAGTTGAGCTACACGGCTTGAAAAAGCTCGCACCGGGCGTAGGGCTCTGCATTCTGCTGGCCATGCTGGCGGTTGTTTTCGCCGAGCTACCTTGGTCAAAGGCGCATCTACGGTTCAGCCCCCTGCTAATCGTGATCCTATTGGGTATGGCAATCGGATCCACCCTTGCTCTTCCTGCCCTCTTTAGAGATGGTGTGGCCTATTGCCAGAAGCCGGTACTTCGCCTCGGAGTCGCTCTCTTGGGAATAAAGCTAAGTCTCACCAAGATTGTTGAAATCGGCGGCAGCGCCTTGACGGTGATTCTCATCGTGACCATTATTGGCTTCTTCGTCGCAGTCCTCCTTGGCCGACTCGTCGGCCTTGGGCAGAAGCCAACCCTTCTCCTCGCCACGGGAGGGTCTATTTGCGGGGCGAGCGCGATCGTCGCCGCCGATGCGGTGATTCAGGGAGAAAACAAGGATGCGGCTGTGAGCCTCGCCGTAGTGACCCTGTGGGGCACGGTAGGGATATTTCTCTACCCGATGCTTGCTCATTTCCTGCCTCACGCTTACGGTGTCTTCTGCGGAGCAACGCTCCACGAGGTGGCCCAAGTGGTGGCGGCTGCGGGACCGGCCCAGGACGTCGCAACCGTCACTAAGCTAGCTCGTGTCTGCCTGCTGGCACCGACAATAATCGGCCTGGGGTGGTTCGTTAAAGGGTCGGGGGGAGTCGCCGATCGAAAGGCAGGCTTAGTGCCGTGGTTCCTCTGGGCTTTCCTAGCGATGGCTACTTTGCGCACGTTCGCTCCTCAAATTGGCGTTGAGCCCCAAGCCAAGTGGTTTGGAGACATGGTCGTACCCTTGGTCCTCAGCGTCGGCATGGCGGGAGTGGGCCTACAGACTAGGCTTCTTGAGGTTATCCAAGCAGGTTGGAAGCCGATCGTGGTTGGGTTGCTCCAGTGGCTGACGATGGCCGGGCTAACCTTTTGGTTAATTAGCAGGCTAATGCCACAATAAGCTCGTGCGGATTCTTGTAGTTGGAAGCGGAGGGCGCGAGCATGCTCTGGTCTGGAAACTTGGGCAAGAAGGAGAAGTTTTTGCCACGCCGGGTAATCCAGGTATGGATTGTGAGTGCTTCGGAGTTCTCGCCAACGACCATGCAGGGATAGGGGCTCTTTGTGATCGCCTTAAGCCAGAGTTGGTGGTCGTTGGCCCTGAAGACCCCTTAGTGCTTGGCTTGGGAGACCGGCTACGGACGACAGGCTTCTCTGTTTTCGGGCCTGGTTCGGAAGGCGCCCAACTGGAGGCCAGCAAAGCATTTAGCAAAGAAATGATGGCGCGAGCCGGCGTACCAACTGCCGCCTCCGGTACATTCTCCGACCCAGAAGCCGCTTACGCCTACGCGCAATCGAGGTTTGATTCGGGCAGACAGGTCGTGGTCAAGGCTAGCGGCAATGCTCTCGGCAAAGGCGTGGTCATCTGCCCGAGTCTTGATGAGGCGGCGGAAGCCATCGCTGAGATGATGGTTGAGGGGGCGTTTGGCACCGCAGGGCAAACTGTAATCATCGAGGACCGGCTCGTTGGGCGTGAGTTCAGTCTTTTGTCAGTTGTCAGCGGTCGAGAGTTTTGGAGTCTGCCCGTCGTTCAAGACTATAAGCGAGCGCTTGACGGGGATCGAGGGCCAAATACCGGGGGTATGGGGTCCTTCAGTCCTTGCGAATGGGTCATGCCCTCTCAGGTGACGAAGGCTGAGGAACTCATTGTACAGCCCATGGTTAACCAATTGGTGAGGGACGGCATTGCGTACAACGGGGTGCTGTTCAGCGGCGTGATGGTTGTGGACGACGCACCTGTTTGCCTTGAATACAATGTCCGCTTCGGTGATCCAGAAACTCAGTCTGTCGTCCAGCGGCTCGGGTCCGGATTTGCCGACTTGCTATTAGCGACCGCAAGGGGCGAGGCTCTCCCTCCGGTGGAGGTCAAACAAGATTGCGCAGTCTCCGTTGTTGTTGCCAGTGGCGGCTACCCTGGCATCTATAAGAAGGGCGTTCCAATCAAACTTGGCGAAATGCCCAACGGAGTCCATGTCTTTCACGCTGGCACCGCCCTAAGAGATGGGGTCCTAGTCACTAATGGAGGCCGCGTACTGACGGTATCCGCCGTCGGCACCAGCCTCACGGAAGCCCGACAACGAGCCTACGACGGGGTCGCGCAGGTCCAGTTTGACGGCGCATTTGCGCGAACGGACATCGGTAAGGTGGTCGCCAACTAGAGTTCTCGGCGGTATTCCAAGGCACTATGGAGCGTTGCACTATCAGCGTAGTCCAGTTCACCACCTACGGGCATCCCATGGGCCAACCGCGTTACTTTGACGCCGCTGGGTTTGAGTAACTTCGCGAGGTAGAGCGCCGTCGCATCGCCTTCAATTGTCGGATTAGTGGCCACGATCACCTCCGTTACTTCGCCGAGCCGCGCGATTAGCTCTCGCACCTTGAGATCCTCCGGGCCAATACCATCCATAGGTGACATGAGCCCATGCAATACGTGGTACAGACCCCGGTACTCATTGATACGCTCAACGGCGGCAACATCCTTTGGGTCGGCAACGACACAGATCGTGGTCCCATCGCGCCGGGAATCTGCGCAGACTTCGCAGATTGAAGATTCACTAATGTTCTGGCACCGTTCGCATAGCCGAATCGCCAGCTTTGCCCTCATTAGGGCCTCACTCAGGATTCTCACATCGTCATCGGGTTGCCGGACCAAGTGAAATGCCAGACGCTGAGCTGACTTGGGGCCAATACCTGGCAACTTCTCAAGCTGCGCTATCAGATCACCAAGAGGTTTAGCAAAAAGCAACTCTTAGAGGCCCAAGCCGCCAAGCCCGGGGATGTCGGGCATGATGTCTTGCATGCGCTGGCTGCGCATCTCGCTTGCCTTTGCAAAGCCCTGACGGATGGCGGCGACGATCACCGATTCTAGGCCCGCTACATCCTCGGGATCCACCAACTCCGGATCGATTGATAGGGACTGCAGATCGCCCGTACCATCAAAGACAACCTTAACGCCGTCCTTTTCGTGCTCCACTCGCTCCGTGGCAAGTTCCTTCTCGAGATTCTGAGCCCGCGCCATCGCTTGCTGCGCCTGCTGCAACGCGCCACCAAAACCCTGTCCACCAAAACCTTTAGGCAGTTTCATATTTCTAGAAGTGTTCGAAGACCTCTTTGGTCATTTCTGCCAATCGGGCTCCTTCTGCTGGCAATTCTACCGCCGCATTGCTGTCAAGCTTAGTCGTTACGCGTTCGGCCTCAAAAACCAAGCTCCATTCCTTGTCCCCCCGCGCCTGTTCCCAACCTGTTCTCACCGCCGCCAAAAGCTTCGGTTGCTTGTCTTGGAACTGATCCATATCTAGCTTGCGCGCGAAGGTAATGGTGACGGATTGGTCATCTACTTTGGTCGGACGAGTCTTTTGCAAAAGTGAAGCGGCTAGCTTGGACTGTTCGATGAGCTTGCCCGTAGCTTGGGCCCAGAGCTTCGCGGCTTCGGCAAGCTCTGGCGAGGTTTCGACTGGTCCAGCGGCAACTGGCTCTTTCGGCGCCTCCTCTACAAGTTCAACCTTTACCGACCTTGCCGGCGTAGTCTGCGCAGCCCGTGGTGCCAATGCTGGCTCGGCCACAGGCACAAGCCCAAACGAAAGCAAATGTGACTCCAACCATAGCCTAGGCAAGCTGACGTCGCGGACATCACGAATACCATCTGCACATAGCTCGCGTAGGCGCAGAATGGTCTCTATCCCAAGCTGAGAAGCAGTGGCCCTTAGCGCTGCTTCAAGGGCTGCTTCGCCGGATGCTCCCACCTCCACCCCGAATGAAGCCCTAGTCATTTCGGACAACCTTTGGAGCATCGCTTCGAGGATAGCTTTGGCGTCGCGACCAGTCCGATATATTTCATCCACGAGCCTCAGAACATCTTGGGGCCGGCGCCCGGCCATCGAAACAAGCAATTCATCCACGGTCTCACCTGGAATCAATCCAAGTTGGTCCAATACGCTTTGCAGGGACAACTTTCCGTCCGCAGTGACGAGGGCCTGTTCAAGTAACGAAAGCCCATCTCGAAATCCGCCATCGGCCATCCGAGCAATGATTTGAACAGCAGCCGGTTCAAACTCAACGCCTTCTTGTCCCAAGACATGGGCAAGCCGGCCATAGATGTCTTGAATTGAAGCTCGGTTGAACTGAAACTTTTGGCACCGGCTCTGGATGGTCGCCGGTACTTTATGCAATTCGGTCGTTGCTAGGATGAATACAATGTGCTCTGGTGGCTCCTCAATCGTCTTGAGCAAGGCATCAAAGGCCTTTGACGACAGGTCGTGAACTTCATCAATTATAAAGATCTTGTACTGGGCCACCGTCGGGCGATACTCGATAACGTCAACGATCAGGCGGCGAACATCCTCGACGCCAGCTTCACTGGCCGCGTCAATCTCCAGGACGTCCATGCAGTGACCATCCGTAATCGTGGTGCATAGCTCGCACTCATTACAGGGTTCACCATCCTTCTGATTGGGGCAATTCAGAACTTTGGCGAGTAGCCGCGCGGATGAAGTCTTCCCGGTCCCGCGCGGCCCGGTAAAGAGAAATGCGTGGTTCACAGTGCCCGCCTTCACGGCATTTTGTAGCGTTCGGACAACATGCTCTTGCCCGATCAGGTCCCCAAAGGTCTGGGAACGGTATTTTCGGTAGAGGGCAATACGGCTCATGATGCTTCCATTTTGGAGCGCCGGGAGGTCCACATCGCACAGAGGTTCGACTTACCGTTGCTACCTTCCGGTCCTGGCGGGGTTCACCGGCCTGCTGCCGCGTGGTTCCCGGCAGGATGCCTTAGTGT
>JADZDX010000090.1 GCA_020850835.1 Fimbriimonadaceae bacterium | reverse complement strand
CGATCTTTCTTTCGTATCTGAGCAGAAATCTGTCCGAACATTGAGCTGGTTCTCTTAAAAACGTCATCCCGGCCCTTCGACCCCAACTTTCGGAGAACCACAGCCATAGAGCCGGGACCCAGGAGTGCCGCCTACCCATCGCTTCGGATATCAAGGCCAAACCCTGAGCAAAAACCAGGAACCACGCCTTACTCCTGGGTCCCGGCTCTATGGCTGCGGCGAACGAAAGTGATGCGCGGAAGGGCCGGGATGACGGTATCCCTAAATCAACATTCCAAAGAATGCCCAGAGTGCAACGATTACCTGAAACGAGGTCAGTAGAAAGCCCTGAACAACCTTGCTACCCGTGCTTTGCTCAGAAACAGAAACCATGATAGGCGTCACGAAGAAGCCAATTGGTCCGCTAAATATCAAGCCAAAGAAAAGAGGGTTGACCGACGATGGCCATAGAAATCCAAGTGCGATGAGTAGTACCGAGCCGATGACAACGAATCCGGCATAGCGCCACCACCAAAGAGTGGGTCGCGGGATTTCTTGCTTCACCCTTCTGGGATAAGGTGACCTAAACTCCGGCTCTTCGCTCATCCCTTACGTCCCTCGCGTCGCTTTCGTCCCTTTCACCAATGCCCGCGCCTTCGCGGCGATGCCGGCCTCATCGAGGCCCAAGTCGCCCCGAATCAATGGCTGCGCCCCGTGCTCGATGAACTTATCGGGCAGGGCCATCACGTCCGATTTCACCGAAAGCCCGCGCTCGTGCATCTCGTCCCTAACCATTTGGCCAAATCCGCCGATTCGCGCATTCTCCTCGACCAAAAGCAGCCGCCCCGTCCGCGCGGCGTCGGCGAAGATCGTGTCGAAGTCAATCGGCTTGACCCACCGTGCGTTGATGACCGAGCAGTCGATGCCTTCGGCTTCCAACGCCAGCGCGGTTTGCCAGGCGGGCGAGACCATCGAGCCGACGGCAACAATCGTCAGGTCCTTCCCTGTCCGCAGGGTCTCGGCTTTGCCAAAGCTGATCGGCGTGCGCGATTCGGGCAAGCGGTCGTCGCTCGTGCCTCGCGGATAGCGAATCGCGGTCGGACCGTTGTCGTAGCCTGCCATCCAACGCGACATCTCGGCGAGCTCGGTCGTGTCGCGCGGGGCGAGGAGGACCATGTTTGGGATGCAGGCAAGATACGAAATGTCGAACGCGCCGTGGTGCGTCGGGCCGTCGTCGCCGACCAAACCCGCGCGGTCCATGAAGAACCGAACCGGCAGATTCTGGATGCAAACGTCGTGCAAAACCTGATCGAACCCGCGCTGGAGGAACGTCGAATAAATCGAGCAGAGCGGGCGCATTCCGCCCGCCGCGAGCCCCGCTGCGAAGGTCACCGCGTGCTGCTCGGCGATGCCCGTATCGTAATAGCGCTCAGGAATTTCTTTTTGGAAACGCGTCAAACCCGTGCCGTCGGGCATGGCCGCCGTGATTGCCACGACCTTCGGATCGGCCTGTGCGATCTCGACCGCGACGTCGCCAAACGCTTGCGTGTAAGCCACCGCGCCGGCGGATTTCACCAGCTCATGGGCCTCCAAATCGAACGGCGCGACGCCGTGCCACTTGCGGCTGTCCTCCTCGGCGACCTCGTAGCCCTTCCCCTTCACCGTAATCGCGTGAACGAAAACCGGCCCGGGCAATTGGCGCACATTGCGGAAGATATCGAGCATCACGTCGAGGTTGTGGCCATCCACCGGGCCGATGTATTCCCAGCCCATTTCCTCGAAAATCGTGCCGGTTTCCTCGGGCGCAAAATAGTGTGTGAGGCCATGGCGCAAGCCGGCCGCCACGCGCTCGGCGGGGCCGCCGATGCGCTGAATCATCGTCTTCGCCCGCTGCGCGGCATCTTGCAAATCGGGTCGCGCACGGAGGCGGGTGAAGTACTGCGTCATCGCGCCTACATTCGGCGCGATGCTCATGCGGTTGTCGTTCAGAACCACCGTCATGTCGGTCTTCAGTTCGCCGCCGTGGTTTAACGCTTCCCAGCACATGCCGCTACAAATCGCCGCGTCGCCGGTGACCGCCACAACCTTCTCATCGGTTCCCGCTTGGTCCCGCGCGACGGCAAATCCAACTGCCGCCGAAATCGCCGTCCCTGCGTGACCCGCGCCAAAAACGTCATGCACATTCTCCTCGCGCTTTAAGAAGCCGCTCAGCCCCTTGTGCTTGCGAAGAGTCTCGAATCGGGGCAATCGCCCGGTCAAAAGCTTATGCGGATAGGCTTGGTGCCCCGTGTCCCAAACCACCTTATCCGGCGGAATTGAGTAGGCGGCGTAAAGGGCGACCGTCAATTCGACCGTTCCGAGATTGCTGCTGAGGTGTCCGCCGGTCTGGCTGACCTTGTCAAGGATCGCCTGGCGCACCTCCTTCGCCACTTCGTGGAGTTCTTTGTCCGAGAATTTGTGCAGATCGGTCGGATCCACGATTTGGCAAAGGTGTGGGTAGGCGTCCATTGGTCCCTTAGTCTTCTTACGTTGCAACGCAGGAACACGGTGCAGCGTGCCTATCGTAGGACATGGCTGGGACTGGCGGGGTATTGCTAGGGGTAGCTGGGTAGCTCAAAAAGCAATAACCAGCACCGCCCAACCATTCCCAGGTACCACTAAGCCAATGATCCGCCAACTCCACTGCCTCGCCATTCTTTGCATCGCATCCGGAGCCATCGCGGCCGAAATTACACTTGACGACGCCTTGCGCCTTGCCAAGGAGCGCAATGGGACTGTGGTCGCGGCGTATTTGGATGTAAAAAGTGCCCAAAGCTCGGTCCGCCAGGCGAAGAGTTCCTTTCTCCCTAGCGTAACACCCCGCTTTTCCTGGTCGGACGATCGCGTCGAGATCTATTCCGGTCCGGGGGTTTCATCACGCTCGAGTGGCTCGAACCTTGACATTGCTGCGACGTGGAAGGTCCTCGATAGCGGACAACGACAATTCCGTCTTGCAAGCGCACAGGCAAGTGCGCTTGGAGAAGAAGCAGGGGCTCTGCTCACCCTTCGCAACCAATTGGTCGCCGTAACCCAGAATTTCTACGACAGCCTCCGCGCGAAGGAACTTTTGCGCGTACAGCAGGCCCAATTCGACCGAGCCACGCTGATTTTGAATCAGACAAAGGCTCGGGCTGAGGTGGGTGACATTGCGAAGAAGGATATTCTGCAAGCGGAGGCTGATCAGCTGAACGCTCAGGTGAGCTTGCTCGGCGCACAAAACGATGTCAAAACCAGCTTGACCGCTCTGAAAACCACAATTGGTTGGGGGACCTCAGACGGGAAGCTTGAACTTAAGGAAGAGGCGGTGCCGGCGTTGACCGCTTACGAGGGCACTCTGGACGAGCTCATCACTCAGGCGCTCGCGAACCGGCCCGACCTGATTGCGGCGCGGCGTGGCTTGGACTCGCAACGATACGCGGTTCGAATTGCGAAAGCCGATGCTGGGCTTGATCTATCGGTTGATGCGACCTATAACCACTCGTTTTATCGGTACGACACGGGTCGCTCTGGGCTCGGTCTATCAATCAGCTTCCCGCTCTACGACGGCGGGAGCAGCCGGGAAAATGTTCGCCAGCGCGAGCTGGCATATGAGTCGGCCCGCGTGCGACTGGGGCAAAGCGAACTGGACGTCCGTGGCGATGTTGAACAGGCCTATTACACGTACGACACCAATGTCGCCCGCCTCGCTGCATCGCAGAAGGCCCTCGAAGCCGCGCGAAAGAACTTCGAAGCCGCTTCTCGGTCGCAAGCCCTGGGTGCATCAAGCTTGATCGAAGTGCAGCTGGCGCAGACGAGTTTGGTTACGGCCGAAGTGAACGCGGTGCAGGCTGTCTACGACGCTCTGATTTCAGAGGTGCGCCTTCGCCTCGCCATTGGAGTTCCTCTTCGGGGCGAATAACCCTAGTACACTAGCTTTGTGGCTGATTCGCCCAGCGCATTGGGTTTGCTGACCTTCCTCATGACCGATGTGGAGGGGAGTACCCGGTTGTGGGAAGAAGCGCCAAAGGAAATGGCCGAGGCGATGCGTCGCCACGATTCCCTGAGCCAAGAGATCGTCGAAGCCCACGAGGGCCGCGTGATCAAAGAGCGCGGCGAAGGCGACGCCCTGTTCTGCGTATTTAAGAGTGCGACCCAAGCCGTTAAGGCCTCAATCGCGCTGCAGCACGCTTTGGCCAGTACAAAATGGCCCACTCCACGCCCAATCCGCGTTCGAATGGCTCTGCACATGGGCGAAGCGGAAGAGCGTGCGGGCGACTTCTATGGGCCCGTCATCAACCGCTGCGCGCGACTGCGAGGCGTTTGCAATGGACAACAGATCATTGTTTCGGAAGCCGTCTCCTTAACCGCTCAAGATAAGAACCTCCTTGACCTCGGCTCGCACCGACTCAAGGATCTCAGTACTCCCGAGCATGTCTTTCAGGTCCTCGCGCCAGGCTTGCCCAGCGACTTCCCGCCGCTCCTCTCACTCGGGAACTCGCCAAACAACCTGCCCGGGAATGCATCAAGCTTTGTCGGGCGAGAAAAGGAATCCAGCGACCTCGCTTCGCTAATGAAGTCGCATCGCCTAGTTACGCTGGTTGGCCCTGGAGGAACGGGCAAAACCCGGCTCGCGCAACATATTGCCGAATCGTGCATTGAGTCTTTTCCCGATGGGGTCTGGCTCATCGAACTCGATCGCCTTTCATCCGAAGACGAGATTCTAACTGAAGTCGCTCATGTCTTGAGAGCGCCCGATGTTCCCGGCACATCGGACTCTGATAGAATCGCCCAGTACTTGTCCACACGCAAGCTCCTGTTGCTGCTCGACAATTGCGAACACGTCCGAGCCGATATCGCCCAACTCGCCGCCCAGTGGCTCCGTTCAGCCGAGAATCTCCAAATCATGGTGACCTCGCGTGAGCCTCTCACCATCGCAGGCGAGGGCCTATATCGCGTTCCATCTCTGGGCATTCCCGCCTGCGATCAAGAGGATCCACTCTCGCTCATGGGCTATGAGTCTGTCCAACTCTTCTTGGAGCGTGGAAAGTCCGTACGCCCAGACTTGCAGCTAACTGAGACCAATAGCGCTGCGGTTAGCCGAATCTGCCGCCAACTCGATGGCATTCCGTTTGCCCTCGAACTCGCCGCTGCCCGCGCCCGAGCGATGTCCGTCGAGCAAATTGCCGAACGGATCGATGATCGGTTCAGGATCCTAGGCAGAGGAGACACCAGCCGTCCTAGCCGCCAACACACCCTCCGCGCCCTCATTGATTGGAGTTACGAATCACTCTCCGGCGACGAACGAACTCTACTCAATCGCCTCAGTGTGTTCACGGGCGGATGGACACTTGAAGCCGCCGAAAAAGTCATCGCATTCGATCCCCTCGATGAATTCGACATCTTGGATCTCTTGATAAACCTGGTTGACAAGTCCCTCGTGGTTTACGATCAGGAGCAGCAGCGCTATCGCCTGCTGGAAACAATGCGCCAATACGCGACGGAAAGGCTTGTTGATGCTGGCGAAACGCTCCAAACACAGTGCGCACATTCAGATTACTTCCTCAAAGAGGCCGAAACAATCGCAATCGGGCTGCTAGGCAAAGACCCCAATGTATGGATGGATCGTGTGGACTCGGACCTGGACAATTTCCGCCAAGCGATTCGGAACTCGCGAGGGTCCGACCCAGAAAAAGCAACCAGAATTGTTGTCGGTCTTTATCGCTACTTCGATGCTCAAACTATTTTTTCTGAACCTCGCGAAATCTTGGAAGAATTGGTCAATACGCCTTTGTCCGACGCTGTTCGAGCGCCGGCCCTCCACTCCCTCGGTATTTGTTGCCGCCGCCAAGGAGACTTTCAAGCAGCAAAGACATTCCTTACCGAGGCAATCCGTTTGCAGGAGTCATCCGGGGACCCGAGGGCTTTGGCGTCACCATCTATAGGCTTGGCGACAATCGAGCTTTACCTGGGCAATCCTGACGAGGCAATTCAGATCGCGGAAAGGGCTCTGGCGATGTGTGAGGCCTCCAAGGACTACCGAAGCATCGCAACACTACACCTGATCCTTGGGAATGCTTACTCCCTGCAGGGCAAGAGCGTCGAAGCGAGCGAGCAGTTCGAGCGAGCGCTGGTTAACTCCCGCGAGCACCAACTCCCAGACCTTCAGGCCTATTCACAGGTTAACCTTGGGCTCAACCTATCAAAGCAAGGGGACTTCAAGCGAGCAAGCGAAGAACTGAGGCAGGTGCTTGAACTCGCTCATTCCATGAGCGTTCGAGCCGTTGTCCTTGACTGCGTGCGATTCTTGGCCCAAGCCGAAACTGGCCTAACGAATTGGCACACCGCCGCAGCGCTCTACGGTTTTGAAGAAGAGATGCGGATACGGGCCGGCGTTAAGCTCAGCGAGAGCGATCAGTTGGAGAGGGATGTTGACCTCAACGCAATTGCCAGCGCCATGGGAAAGGACCGCTTTGGCGAGGCCGTCGAAGTTCATCGAGGAGGCACAGTCGAGTCCCTGCTCAAGTGGCTGGAATCACACTAAGCGTCCGTCTTACGTTCAGGTCCAGCCTTGATTAGTCCTCCCAGTGCGTTAGAACTGGGAGAAACTCTTGAGCCAGCAAACAACGTAGTTTTAGCTTGGTCAAAGAATGTTGAAGTACAAAACCCCGGTGTATGGAGTCGTTTCCCTCGCATTGATTGCAACCTTCGTCGGCTGCAATCGAGGGGGGGAAGGCGACATTGAGTATCGCTACGGCAAGGTAGGCCGAGGCGAGTTGGTCCGCAGCATTACTTCCACAGGGCAAATGATCGCCCTGACCAGCGTAGATATCCGAAGCAAAGCAGGAGGGCGCGTTGACCAAATCCTCGTTGAAGAAGGCGATCTGGTCACCAAGGGGCAACTTCTTGCTCGCATTGACCCTTCCGACACCAAAACGACCGTTGAGCAAGCTCAGGCTGACGTCCAGAGCGCACAAGCGAGGGCGGATGCTGCCAAGGTCAATTTCTCGCTTGAAATCAAGAGCCGCCGCAGTGCCGTCGAGGACGCAAAGAACGCGGTCAAGATTGCGCAGGTGCGTTTCGAGCGAGCGCAAACAATTGCTTCGACGCAGCCCGAACTCACCTCAAGTAGCCTGCGGCAAGCTCGCGCGGAGCTGGCAACCCAAGAGCAGGCTCAAATTCAATTGCAAACGGTCGAAATCCCCCAACTTCGGGCCGACGCTCGCGGCAGCACAGATCGCGCAAAGGCCGACCTCGAAGCCGCCCAAGCCGAGTACGAGCGACAGCAGCAACTGTTTCGACAGGACTACGTCAGCAAGTCGGCCGTCGATCGCGCTCGGGCTGCTCTTGCGAGCGCGCAGTCTGCCTTCGATTCAGCAAGCCAGAAGATGACAACCGTCGAGAAAGATATTGACGTGCGCGTGCGTCAGCAGAAAGCGAGACTAGATCAGGCCCAAGCGACCGTCCGATCGGCGGTCGCGAATCAGAGCCGTGACACAAACGTCGCTCGCGACCTCGCAGAAGCAAAGGCCAACCTCGCGCAGGCGCAATTGAACCTAGCCCAGGCTCAGGATGGCCTGCTCAACATTCAAGCACGCGCCGCTGATAGCCGAAGCGCGCAAGCGAGTACCGTAAGAAGCCGAGTCACCCTTGAAAACGCTCAGGTCCAACTAGCAAGTACGACTGTACTCTCGCCTCGCGATGGGGTTGTGACCAAAAAGTACCTTGAAGCGGGCACGATCATTCCCCCGGGGACGAGTACATTTAGCGAGGGAACGGCGATTCTGCAGATTAGTGACACGACCCGAATGTTCGTTGAATGCGCCGTGGATGAGGCCGATGTCGCCAGCGTCAAACTCGGTCAAGACGTGCGCGTGACAGTCGAGGCGTATCCTGGTCAGCAACTGGAGGGCAAGGTGACAAGGATTAACCCGAGCGCAGAGACGGAGAACAACATTACCGCGATCCGTGTTCGAGTCGAGATTAAGCAAGATCCGAAGGCTCCCGCCAAACCGGGGATGAATGCCACCTGCGAGTTCCTTACGTTGTACAAGCCCAATGTGCTTCTCGTACCTGTGCAAGCTGTGGAGCGCGATGGGGACAAGACATTTGTGAGGATCAGAGGCGAGGATGGAAAGCCCAAACGGATTGAGGTCAAGCTCGGTCGGTCCGGCAATGATGGCTTTGAAGTTCTGTCGGGCCTGAAAGAAAACCAAGAAGTTGTAATCGCCGAAATCAATCGGGCCGAAATGCGCGAGATCCAGCAGCGCATGCAAGAGGCCCAACAGGGCGGCGGATTGACGGGTAGCGGCCGACCACCGGGAATGTCAAGGCCAACCGGTGGTAGCCGTACGGGTGGCGGCGCTGCTGGCGGGGCAAGGTCGCGCTAATAAAAAAATAGGCTGGCCAATTGGCCAGCCTGAGTTCATGTCTTGGGAGATTATTGGTCGATACTGCCAAAGTTCGCGATGACGATGTCAATGTCGGCGGCGTCAACTTCATCAGAGCCGTCCACGTCAATATCGGCATTCCAGCCAGAAGAAGCCGGGGTCTCACCGAAATGGGCAATAACGAGGTCAATATCGGCCGCGTCCACTTCTCCCGAGTAGTCGGGGTCACCGTTGGTCATCACCATGTTCACTGCATTCTTGGTGGCGTACGTGAAGGTGGTGGAGTTCCTAAGGAACTGACCGCCGTCGGCTTGGATCTTCCAGGTACCGGAACTGATGTCACTCTTGACGAGCCAGACCCACCGCCCGAGATCATCGAGCTTGCCCGACAGGGTTTCGACGACATTATCGCCGCTGTCCAAAAGCTTCCAGCCCATCGTCTTGGACTTCTTGTCACCGACGAAGTCGCTCAGGGTCAGGGTTCCCCGCACCGGAGTTCCCAAGCGGATGAGTGCAACCGTTCCCACCGCGGTGTTTGTATCAGTTGACCAAGTGGTGCAAGTTGCCCAATCGCCATCCGGTGACATAGTTGTACTGCCAAAGTTGTTGATGTGCAGAACGTTGGGGCGAGCTCCCGGCCACTGCGTGTCCATGAAGGCGTCCATCAACTGCATGCCGCTGGTTGGTGTCCAAATGAAGCCCTCAAACAAATCGATCAGGAGGTTCGGAAATGTTCGGTAGGATCCGTAGGCAATATCCCCGTAAGAGGACATCGAGTTGACAAAGCCTCTCCAATTATTTCCAGGAACGGGTGGAGGGTTGACCGGCGCCTCGATGACCATCGCCTTTGAGGTAGTGGTGTCAAGAAGGTAAGGACAATTGTCGTTACCAACCAGCACTCCGCCTCCGGCAAAGAAGCGCCCGGTTGCGTCACAAGCGGTTGGTGAACCAAGACTGACTGCGGTGTTGGTTCCAATGTCACCCACCGGCGCCACGCCAGCTTGCCAGGTGCCCGCCACCTTTCGCCAAATCTTCGGGTCGCCGCTTCCGACAGCGAAGCCGCCAGCAGCCGTGCCATCAAAGTTCAGGCACTCAACGCGACCATTGTTATTGGTGCTGGGGATCAGACTTTGGATTGCACTACTGGTGGCAACTGTTGGAATCACAAAGGAGGCCGTGGAGGAAGTACCGCTGTGGGCGGCCTTCCAGTAAGCTTGTCCGCCTACGGTGTTACCATCACCGGAAATTGTGTACCCCGATGCGGCCATCGGCGGAGTCACAGCGGTTGAGTAGTAGCCCAGATTACCAAATGGGGTGATGAGATCCGTTGTGAAGTCATAGGCAGCCATGCTGGCGCGGACACTACCATCCAGCGTTTGCAAAAGCATCCCAACGCTCACCTTATTGCCATCCCACGAGATGTTCTGAATTTGCGAATAACTGGATGCAGCATTGAGACCAATGCTGTTCAGCCCTTTGACGTAATTGCGTTGGGTCAGGTCTGTGCCGATCGTTCGAAACGTGCCAATCGGGCCGCTGTAACCGGTAGAAGTTCCATGTCCACCGAGGACGATCGGCACACCGTTCACCGAGGTGAGGTCATAGACCGATAGGCCGGGTACTGAGCTGACGGCGGTCGTTCCGGAAAGAACGGTGTTGGGATACCATTGTGCCGTTGCGAAGCTACAGGTAGCGGTAGCCAGAGCGAGAATTGAAAGTCGAGTTGTATTCATTGTCTTAAGATCCTTAGGTCGCTCACCTGGCCATTTGGCCAGGTGTACTACGTTCGCTTCGTTAGTCGTTAATCCCTCCGAAGTTAGCGATGATAATGTCTAGGTCGGCGGCATCAACTTCGCCACTGACATCCACATCGGCGTCAATGTTGCCGTAGCCGCCGGGCCACGTTTCTCCGAAGTTGGCGATGGCTTCGTCCACGTCAGCGGCATCCACTTCACCCGAGTCGTCAACGTCGCCGTTCTGCATTGTCACAAGGCCGAGTTCCTGGTTCGAACCGGTGAGGTTGACGAATGACTTGCGGGCCAAGAACGAAGAGCCGTCCCACGTGATTTCGACAGTGCCGGAGATGTTGCTCGGAATCGTGACGTTGAACGGTGTGTTTTGACCTTCGGCGGTCACCATGCCACCTGCCACGACCTGTCCATCTTGGCGAACTGTGTAGTGGATGTATCGCTCAAGCGACGAGCCAAACGTTGTGGTGTCGTTCAACATAAGCGAACCCGTTACCGACTGGCTTGCCATTATTGGCGAAGGCAAGTTACTAATCACGTTCAGCTTCACACCCCCCGCGAAGGAGGCGTTCGAGCCACTCGTGACGGCGAATGCATCCGCAAAAGTCCCGCCGGCATGGTAGGGAGCTACCGCGATCCAGTAGGTACCAGCGTCAAGCCCGTGACCGTCCTTGCCGCTGAAGGCTTCTTCACCCACGAATTGGTTTACCGACCATGGAGTGGCCGCTCCGGGAGCGCCGAAGGTCAGCATGCTGAACAAGCCGCCGCTGCTGTCGTCGTCGAAGGCGAGGTGGCGACCCGAATTGTCATACAGGCTGATGACCGAATCCGTTACCGAATTCGCGCCCGCAGAGGATGCCCACAGGTTGAGGTAAGTGCCAACAGCCCCATCAACGACCGTGGGTACGGTCAACTTGAACCACTGAACATCACCCGGTGCGATGGCCGGAGACGTGGCATTCAAGGCCGTTGCAAAGCTGGAGTTTGCATTGGTGACTGTTCCCAAGTCCGTAAAGGTGGACGGTGCTGCGCCGCTACCGGCGGCCGGTCCTGCTTGGAAGCGAATGCGTACGTTCGACCAGGTGGCATCGGCTCCGGCGCCATTGTCATTATTATCCCAGAACTCTGCCGTGAAGGACGACCCAGATGGCATTGTCATTCCTCGGAGGGTGTTCTGCTGCCGGTTGAAATAGACTTCACGTTGGGAAGGTGTCGTGATCTGGAAGTCACTGACATTGACCACGCCACCGGCAAAGTTTGCCGCTGTGGGCTGGAAGTCTAGAGACAGGGTTGGATAGGACGAGTTGCGGATTCTCACGCGTAATTCGGACGCTACCGAGGCGGTGTTGGCTTGTGTAGCCGTACCGTGGAAGACTACCGAAGTCCCCATGATGAAGGCCGTTCCGACAGACGGGAGCGTTACCGTTGCATTGTCCGGTGAACCCAAGGCACCGCCTGCATTGAAGGGACCAGGCATCGTCGCGGAATCGTAGGTGGCTGAGAAAGTAGTTCCTGTAAGCGAGAAGCTGATGTTCTCGACACCCATATCAGCTACACCGTCGGTACCGGCATCGCTACTGTCATAAACGTACCAGGTCCAAGTCGTACCAGGGTTGATCACGCCTCCCGCCAAGGTGCCGCCGGCATTTCCACCGATTCCAGCGAAGTAGCGAGTGACGTTCTCACCCATGAGGTAGCCACCGGCCGAGTTCCATGGGGTCATGGTCAAGTACAGACCGGGATACGCGCTGTTTTCACCGGCAAACTTTACGTCGCCTCCTTGGTTGGAGGAATGCACATTGTGGATGGTCAGGCTATTGACTAGGGTTTGATTCGTCAAAACAAACTGCGAACCACTTGCCGTTGCGGTGAACTGACTTCCGCTCGTCAGCGAACCAGTATAGAGGTTCGTGAAGCTCCCTGAGTACGTGAACGTGGTCACCACCGTTGATGTAAAGGTTGCCGAATTCAACGTGAAGCCGATGTTGGTACCAAGAACTTCTCGTTGGCCCTCAACTGCGCTGGTCGTTAAGCTGTTGTAAGCCTCAAACGTCATCGTAGAACCGCTTGGCAGGGATGTATCTTTTAGAGGCCCAAACGCAGATCGAGTCGTAGCTGTGATGTTCGCCGTGAAGTTGTTCCAAGCCTGGTTTGAAAGGGTGAAGTCAGCCCAGTTGCCCGGGTAAGCGCTATTTGTGATGCGAAAGCCGCAGGTCGTGTTGGAAGCGATGTTGTCCCAGTCTTGGTCAAGAGTTCCACCGGCCAACTGATTCACGGTCGTTGAGAGGATGAACCCACTGCCGACCGTCGCGGTGTACAGAACATTAACCGGATTATTCGAGCCGGGTGTTGGCAATGAGGTCACTGGGTCGTTGAAGTCAACGGTCGGGAGATTGACCGTCAACTGTGCACGAGCGACATTCGACAATGCGAATGCCGACATGGCGACAAATAGTAAAGATTGGGGTCGTCGAATCATGATTGGCTACCTAACTGAAGGGGAAACCTCAGCCCAACGCAAGCGCAATAATCACGCCAGTGCGTTGGAATAACGTTATGATAAAACAAAAATCCTAAAAATGGAATGCCTGGAGGGCAAATTATTGAAATACCGCAAAAATACTAGTTGGGGCCCTTCTGGGCGGGCGCGACCCTATCTTTGCGAGGACTCACGTTCAATGAGATGCATCGGGAAAATGAGGCTCCGTGACTCGCCAGGATCGTTCTCGATCCGCTCAATCAGCCACTCCCAGGCTTTACCAACGATCTCCTCAATCGGGACACGAACGGATGAGATCGGTACCCGGAAGTCTTCGGATTCTGGATAGTCGGCGAAGCCCCAGATGAGACAATCATCCGGTAGCCTCACCCCTTCGGCAATTAGAGCTTTCGCGAATCCGATCGCGATTGAATCTGTAAACCCAAAGACGCCTTCGGGCACCCCGTTTGCTTGAATCCATTCCCGAGCCCTGAATTCGACTTCAGTGCTGGATTCCCCCTCCAAAGCGACTAGCATTGGTTCAAGGCCCGCCTCATCCATCGCTTGCGAATAGCCGGTTCGACGCTGCTCTCGTGGGTAGTCCTTGATGACCCAAGGCAGGGTCGAGTGAATGATCTTTCTCGCTCCTTTGGCGATCATGTCTTGGGTGGCTTGTCTCGATGCGCCAACCACGTCCCAGCCAACCGCATCCCCATTGGAGTACGTTTCATGGCCGAGGACGACGACCGGAGTCAGATCGTTCGCCGGATTCTCACGAAACTTGCGCATGGCTCGTCCAGCATCGGCGCCAAGGACACCATCAACGGGCCATTGGAAGGGCGTCCTGCCCTCCGCATTGTAGGCAAAGCTGGAGTCGAGGCCGACGATCATCGTATCGTAGCCATCCTTCTGGCTATGCTTTGTGATCTCCTTCAACATGCGGAGGTAGGTCATGACCATTCGGTCGACCGGCATCCAGACCGAGACCATGTGTGTTTTGCCCATTCGCATCGCTTGCGCGATTCGATTGGGTTGGTATCCGACCTTCAAAGCAGCTTGCCGAACACGCTCGCGGGTCGCCTCTGGTAATCGGACATTCATGTTGCCCGTCATCACATGCGAAGCCGTTTGAACCGAGACCCCCGCCTCGCCGGCAACGTCGGCAAGCGTGATCCTTTTGCGGCGGTTAGTTGAAGTAGTCATGCCGTCAGGGGCCGATTATGGCGACTCGTCCCATACTTGATACGGTACAAGTGACGGAAAGTGAACCCGATTAGATCTCAATGTCTAGTCCTTGAGGCCCGCTTGATGGCACCGTAGTCTTACCTAGGTTTGAGCCTGACGGGAGCAGGGTGTCAGGCTCAACTTCGGCATTTGGGAAATATCTGGTAAATGGTTCAGGTGGAGCTAGGACCGCTTGCTGGTGAATGATCAATCGATATTCTTCGTCTGGTCCGGCTATCCAGTCGGCCGCGTGGTCCGGGTTGAGGAAGTATACGGGAGAAGTCTTTGTCCACCCGGTATCGGTGTAATGCTCAAGCCAACTGGCGACGTATAGGGTGCCCTTGTACTCTTCAATAAGGCGGTTGTAGGGAGTTAGGAGCCAACAAACACCCTGGCAAGCCTCCTCAGGGTCCTCAAAGTGCGTATGCCACCGTAGCGCCGAAACCATACACTCGTGACCCTCATCATAAACCGTGATCGAGAACGTCTCGGGATAGCCGTCTGGCAGACACGGGGTAATGATGAGTGACGAGCCCCGGCGCTGCAGGTTCAAGGTCGGTGCCCCGGCTAGGCTTTCTTCAATAAGGTCAAGACAGGCCGTGCCAATCAATGCCCGAGAACCTGCTTGACCTGTGCCCGAAGGGTCGGAAGGAACGCGTAAAGTGCCTTGCCGGGGCAGTCTGTTTGCTTGCTGTAGTCCATGTGACTCTCGATCTTTGTACTGTCCAGTCGCCATCGCCAGCAGCAATAGGTGGTGAGATCAGTCAAGCTCTTGAGTTCGGCTTCCGTCGGTTGTTCCTGGCCAAATTCGCCTTCCACCACGATCAAGAGGTGCCCTGTTGGGTCGTACTCCGTATTGGTGTCGCCAGCAAAAAACCACTCTCGCCCCTCACCGATTCTGCCATCGATGGAGATGTAGTAGTGGTAGGGAACATCAATCCACACGGGCTTGGTCTTTCCATTCGCCAATTTGTCCTCTCGCTGACTGAAGAGTTGGAGTCCGCGCAGTTTGTCTTCGAGACTACGGCTCTTGTTGCTCAGAACCCCGGTGTGGTGAATCGTCAGGCGCGTGATTGTGTGAGGGATGGCCCCGGCAAGATGTGCCTTGGCTCCCCATTCCGCACGGGTAACGATGGGCGGCTCTGGTGGCATCAAGATGAGCCCGGTCAAAAGTGGGACAATCATTCAGGCGTTCTACCCCTAAAGGAGGCTAGGCTGTTCGACCCTCATGAGCGCCCTCTGACCAACCACTTGACCTACCTCAAGAACATGGAGCACCTCAATCCCCAGTTGGAGCAGGTCGATTCCAATCAAAAGTGAGCGATGGCAATCTCCCGGCCGTCGCTCCGCGCACATGAGGCATGCGGTGGTGTTTAACTGGAGTTCCACCAATCGTTCGATACCTCTTTGGTAGAAGTCCTGCTCTCGGACAAGGGGATAACTGACTTGACCGTCATCATCGTAACAATTCGGGCAGTCGGGCTTGCCACCCAACTCGTCTCCCATGAACTTGTATGGGATCCCCCACTCTCGGCTCTTGACCTCAAGCGTTGGGCGGTTAAAGTCTGGAAACATTCCGAATGGTCGCGACCGGACGTCCACCAAGTGGGCCGCGTCAAAACTTCGTAGCAGGTTCCAGAACTCTCCTTCTGACCGCCCACCATAACCGATGCTAAGAATTGGCATTAACAAAAGATACCGGGGACTCAGGATGACCTGAATCCCCAGTTGTTTAGGCCTTAAGCTCGTTAGAACTTAACGGTAACTTGACTGAAGAGCATGTGGCCCTTTACGCTATCACCGATTTTGCCTCGGTTCTCGAAGCTGAAGGCAGGGACATTATGGTCGCCGTATTGGTACAACAACTTGAACAGTCCATCCTTACCGAGGGTCTTGCTGGCCCCGAGGGTGTACCATCGCTGTCGGGCATCGGTCCCGGGTGATTCGATGTTGACCCACTCGGCGCCAATGATGCCGTTCCAGCCACCACCGAAGCCCATGTGGGCGTCCGCCTTCATGCTCCAGTAGTCAGGACCGCCATCTTGGATGGAGCCCATGATGCCACGGAAGTTCAGCTTCGTTCCACCACCAACACCGGTGTTCAATCCGACTTGGAAGTCGGAAATACCACGAGGGTTATAGTACGTGCCGATGCGCTCCCACTCGCCGGGGGCGAGGTAGTTAACCTCAATGTTTCGGTATCCGAGATTGAGACCAAAGTTGCTTCCTTGGTAATCCAGACCGAACCAGTAGGCATTGTTGTCATCGTCCGCCAGATCGGCTTCCGTCCAGCCACCGTTCAACGTGACATTGTCAGTGAGCTTGAAGTTGGCGCCAATACCATAGGTAGCAAGGCTATCTTCACCACCGAACACACCTTCACCGATAGCACTGAGGCCATGGTGGTTGTAGGTCAAGGTCACACCGCCTCGATCCGAAAGGCCGAAGCGCAATTCAGAAAGGAGCGAGTTCTGTACCAATGGGAAGAACTCGTACGGTCCGAACGGGGCAAGGTTCAACGGATTGATTTCCGTGCCATTGTTGGTCAGTCGGTAATCATTTCGAGCACCCGTGATGCTGAGGCTGGCATTGTCGCCAAACTCCCAACCCAGTTGGATGCCGTCCATGATGTACTTGCCATCATCCCAGCGATCGTTCTCGAAGTACGGAGTGTTGTCCGGTCGCTTCAAGAGGTAAGGGTTGGCGGAGCGAACGCCGAATCGTCCCACGATAGCGTGGAACGGTAAGGTGTCGCTGAGGTCAACCTGCAATCGGCTGACGTACATGTCGCTGGG
>JADZDX010000089.1 GCA_020850835.1 Fimbriimonadaceae bacterium | reverse complement strand
TGATGAATACTCCGCTCACAACGAGCGCGCTGACCACCAAGGTTCGAAATCGAAACATCTCATCCAGTATGACGGAAGAAGGACCCGCAACGGTTACAGCCTTTTGGCGCACATTGCACCAACCCACCCATGGTATACGTATGAACCATCATGGCAACAAATCTAGCCGTTGAATCAGATAGTTTCGACACTCGCGTCTTGGGCTCCAGCAAGCCAGTTCTCGTTGATTTTTGGGCCGAGTGGTGCGGTCCTTGTAAGCAGATTGGACCTTCAATTGAAGCCCTTGCTACCGAGTTTGAGGGCAAGGCTGACGTCGTCAAGGTAGACGTGGATGCCGCCGGAGAGATTGCCGCCCGGTACGGCATCATGAGCATCCCCGCTTTACTGATCTTTAAGGACGGTAAAGAAGTTGATCGGATGGTCGGCGCACAGCCTAAGGACGTGATCGCCAACCTAATCTCACGGCACCTTTGAGGCCCCTTGGCGTACTCACTTGACGACAAACTGGTCGTCGCCATCTCATCGCGGGCCTTGTTTGGGTTCGAAGATGCCCACCAGGTGTTCGCGGGACAAGGGGAGGACGCCTATCGCGACTACCAGTTGGAGCGGCTGGATCAGCCCGCCGCTCCTGGCGTCGCCTTCCCCCTCGTTAAGAAACTCCTGCGCTTAAACGAAGGGGGGCCAAGCCGGGTTGAGGTCGTTGTCCTTTCGCGAAACGACCCTGTGTCTGGACTGCGGGTTTTCAAGAGCGCAGAAGCCCATGGGCTTGCGATATCTCGCGGCGCCTTTACTCAAGGCGAATCGCCATGGCCCTATTTGAAACCATTTCGGGCTGGGCTCTTCTTGAGCGCGGAAGCAAACGATGTCCGTCAGGCTCTGGCCAATGGGGTTCCCGCAGCGAGTATCTATGAAGGAACTTCTCGAGATGGGGGGAATCCCCACGAGATAAGGATTGCCTTTGACGGTGATGCCGTGCTGTTTGGAGATTCCGCTGAGCGGGTCTTCCAAGAGACCGGACTAGCTGGCTTCCATGAACACGAGAAGGAGCATCGAAAGGAACCCCTTGAACCAGGCCCCTTTGCTCCGTTCCTTGCGGCTCTGCACTCAATGCAACGAGGCGATGTCTCCATTCGGATCCGCACCGCCCTCGTCACGGCTCGCAATGCCCCAGCCCACGACCGAGCTATTCGAACGCTGATGAACTGGAACGTTCGGGTAGACGAAGCATTCTTCTTGGGCGGCGTGGAGAAAGGTGAGATGCTATCGGCCTTTAATCCAGATTTCTTCTTCGACGACCAAGAAGCGCATATTGAGAGCGCATTGAAGAATGATGTCGCGGCGGGCCATGTGATGCATGGTGTTCGCAATGAGGATTCTTGATTTTTCGGTAACCTAATAGTGTGGCTGATCCGATCATCATTCCCCGTGTTGCGGCGCTGTATGAATTGCAGTCGGCGTATCTTGAACCAAAGCTAAAGAAACTTGGGCTGAGTCTCAACACTTTCCACCTACTGATGGCGGTTCAGAACTCGGGCGAAAAGGTCTCTCAGATTGAGATTGCCCGACGGCTGGGAATCTCTCCGGCCACTCTCTCGGAGACCGTAGCTAGCCATCTCAAGAAGGGCTTACTAGAGCAGGTGACCTCAAAGAAGGATCGGCGTGTCAAGTTCCTGCGCTTGACAAAGAACTCTAACGCAAAATTGAAGGACGTGCGAAAGCTCCTCAACAATCTGGAAGATGTCATGTTAGCGGGTGTGGGCAAATCCAACCAGGGAATCGCCCTGTCCGTCCTAGAAGTGGCGATACAAAACATAGAAAACACGCTCTAAACTTTAATTAATCGCCGTCTGAATAAGCGGAGGGCGGCAGATGATTCGAATCGTCGGAATTGAGCGTAACCCAGACCCAGACCGGGAGTTCATTTTGTTGCAAAACCAGGGCGCATTAAGGCAGTTGCTACGCGGTTGCGCAGTCGTTCCCGACTGTCGATGCGATTTGCCCGCCAATTCCGTGGCCCTACACCTCTTCGGTGATGACACTCATGTTGTGCCAGGTGCATTCGTGATGTTGCACACCGGTCTGGGAGCATCCAGATGGAATGTTACGCGGGATGGTTCTCGGGTCTACCATGCTTACATGAATCGCGACGTGAGCGTATGGCATGCGATTCAGGGCCCGTTGCACGTACTCGGAATCCAGCACACTTATACAGAGCGGGCGACCCCAGCGCTTACTCTGCGTTAAACTCAGCCATGGCCGCATCTACCCCTCGGTCAAGAGTGGTTTTGATTGACCGAACCGCCTTCTCTATTGCTTCATTAACCGTTGTCCTCTCTTCGGGACTAAAGCGGCTCAAGACGTGATCAATCGTTTCTGCCGCCTTGCCAATTCCGATTCTAAGCCGTGGATAGGCTTGGGTCCCCAGGCTTTGGATAATTGATTTGTGTCCATTGTGACCACCAGCACCTCCCTCAGGACGGAGGCGAATCCGGCCCAGCGATAGGTCCAAATCATCCGCGACCACCAGAACATGGTCGGGTTTCAATCCATAATGGCGAGTGATTTCGGCCAGGGCTAGTCCACTCAGGTTCATGTAGGTCATCGGCTTTACCAACACAACCGAGACACCCTCAATGTGCCCAAGACCGTAGACAGCACGGTGTTTGCGAACATCCAACTTGCACTTGTGGGCTGACGCTAATCGGTCAATAACCTCAAATCCAACGTTGTGCCGAGTTCCAGCGTACTCTACCCCTGGGTTTCCTAAGCCGGCGATCAGCCATACCGGCGGGTCAAGGACTTCCTTTGGCTTGCGGCGGAACACGCTCGAAGGATACCGTAAGCACAAATCGCTAATAATGTTTGCAAGACACCGCTATTTATCAAATCTTGTCTGAATAATACTTATCAATATTGCTTATTATCATTCGATTATTATTCAACTGTTAGGAGGTGGCGCCGTTTGGGAGTATCATGAACCATGCGTTTCGCAACCAAGGCCATTCGAGTGGCCCAGAACCCCGAAAGCGAGCACCGTTCGGTTTCGTACCCCCTGTATCAGACTTCAACTTTTGCTTGGGATCAGATTGACGAGGAACCAAAAGTCGCCTACAGCCGGGTCAACAACCCAAATCGCCTTGTGCTGGAGCAAGTTCTGGCTAGCATGGAGAATGGAACGCATTGCACGTGCTTCAGCAGCGGCATGGCCGCCGTCGTAGCAGCGCTGAGTTTACTGGAAGCCGGTGATCATGTCCTCGTCGCGAGCGACATCTATGGCGGAACCTACCGGTACATCGAGGCGATCTTGCCGCGCCAAGGAATTGAACATTCCGTCTTCGATGCGGATAATCCCAGTTCGATAAGCCAAGCCGTCACCCCGAAATCAAAGATGGTCGTTTTTGAGAGCCCGACGAACCCTCTGCTGCGAGTGTGCGATATTCGGGCAATTGTCGCAGAAGCGAAGAAACATGGCCTCATCACGGTCTTTGATAACACCTTTGCTTCCCCCGCCTTGCAGCGTCCCCTTGACCTTGGATGCGACATTGTTATCCACAGTACAACCAAGTACATCACCGGGCATAGCGATGTCGTTGGGGGTGCTTTCATCACCAGTAATGCCACCTACGGCGAAGCGGCGGCCGAGTGGGTGAAAAACACCGGCGCGAGCCCAAGCCCGTTTGATTCTTGGTTGTGCTTGCGCGGCCTCAAGACTTTGGCCCTGAGGATGGAGCGACACTCGGCGAATGCGCAACGAGTTGCAGAATGGCTTCAACGGCAATCTGACGTGTCCGCCGTGTACTACCCCGGTCTGCCCGATAGCCCCTATCATCAAGTCGCAAAGTCGCAAATGGATGGATTCAGCGGGATGCTCTCGTTTGAGTTCGGGACAGTCGAAATGGCCAAAGTCGTTGGCACCAGTACGCGGATTTTCTTGCTGGCCGAATCCCTTGGCGGCGTTGAGTCGCTCATCGGATACCCGACACTCATGTCACACGGCTGCCTAACGGAGGAGCAACGCGTTGAGCGAGGCGTCCACCCCAATCTACTTCGATTGAGCGTCGGTATCGAAGACGTGAATGATCTAATCGAGGACCTAGATCAAGCGTTCGCCAAAGCTCGAAAAGCGGTTGGAGTGGCAGCGATTCACGCATAGCCCCTACCGTTCCGGAGATGGGCGGAAGGCGTAAAGCCGCTGCCCCATGAAGTTCCAGATAGCAACGAAACCCGTAGCCAACACGGTGGCAATCCGGGCGGACATCTTGGGGTCACCGGGGATGAGGTGGTTAAACAAAGAACTCAACAGCACATTCAATACAAGACCACCGACTGAAACGATGAGGAAGCGGCCAAATTGGCTTCCCGCCTCTTCTCGCGACCGAATACGGAAGGTCCAGAGGCGATTCCATATGAAGCTGTTGATGATAGCGAGGGAGGCCCCTGCCGCTGCGGCGACTGGGAAGAACGCATCGGCGTACGACATGTTTGCCATGAACGGTACGTGCGACACCATCCAATGCCCCCCGCTTTGGCTTAGCAATTCGTCGTTAACCTTGGTGCCGAACTGCAAGGTCATCCGGATGTTGTAATCCACCGCAAAGCTTGTAAGCCCGACGATGCAGAACTTGGCAAACTGACGAACGATGCGCCGATGAAAGAAGCCCGTGGGCTCAACGATCGGCAAGTCGTCAAGCTCTTCTTCCATCGCATCAAGTAGCTTGCGCCAAATTAGTTTCTCGCCCAAGCGGCTGATAAGACGTGTACCGATGAATTCGTGCTTGTCAATTTGGCGGACCAGGATCGCATCTATCCCCGTCCGATTCGCCCCTAGGATATCGGTGAATATCTGATCGCCGATCATAATCGCTTGATCCGGTTCTGCGTCAAACCTGTCGAGGGCGTTATCGTACATCTCGCGGCTTGGCTTGAACTTGCCGACTGCATAAGGAATACCCATGGCTTGGCTGAGCCGCTCTAGGCGCTCCTTGTTCCGGGTGTTACTCACCAAGCAGAGTTGCAGGCCTGCTCCTTGCGCTTTGGCTAACCACTCTCGGGTCGTTGCCGGGATGTCCTCGGCTCTCCACGGCAGGAGGGTGTTATCGGCGTCAAGAAGGACAACCGTCTTTCCACTCGCCACGAGTTCTGCGGGGATGACGTCCAGCACGCTGTTCACCGTACGCGTCGGCAGGAACTGGTGATAGGGGGAGGGAACCTCTGCCTTGTCAATCCGCCCGGCACGAAAACACATTATTGGGGTTGGGGCCTCATAGCGCGGGCGGCTCGGATGTTCTTGACATGGTCAGCGTAGCTCTTGGCGAACAGATGTTCACCGGAACCATCGCCCTTTGCGACATAGAAAAAGTAGGGATGCGAGTCTGGATTCATTGCGGCCCGAATACTGGCGAGCCCCGGCGAGCCGATCGGTCCTGGCGGGAGACCCGCGTGCAGGTATGTGTTATAGGGGGACTCAACCTTGCGCACTTGACCTGGACCCAACACCTTCCATTTCTGCATCCCATAGAGGACCGTGGCGTCAAGTTCGAGCCGCATGTTCTTCGTGATCCGGTTTTCAATCACTCCAGCCACCATCGGACGCTCGGCATCACGGGCCGCCTCCAACTCAACCATGGAGCCAATCGTAACGGCACGCTTCAAGTCTTCCGGAGCAAGGTCTTTTGGCTTGACCCTTTTTTCGAAGGCCCGTAGCTGCTGCTCAACAACCGTCCGCGCACCGATCGTGGGGGGAAGGTCGTACGTATCGGGATACAGATAACCCTCTAGCGTGGGGATCGCCGGCGGCAACCACGGAAACTTGCCGCGAAAGTCATCCGGCTTGCTCGCAAGGGCAACATATTCATCCTTCGTGCAAACACCTTTCCCTTCCAGAATTTCGCCAACCCACGCAATCCACCGGCCTTCGGGAATGCGAACCATTTGTTTTAGTGGCCCGCGCATAGTATCGAGGATTTGATAGGGAAACATGCCAGGCTTGAACAGGTAAACGCCTGCCGGTACGGTTGGTGGAGCCTTCTTCCAGCGAGCATAAATCTCAAGGGCGTCTGAACTCGTGATGATCCCTTCCTTCTGCAGTCGATTGAGCATGACCCGGCGCCCGGTCGTGCCGTCAAGGTGCACATATCTCGGCTCCTTGATGGGAGATCGCCCAAGATTTGACTTGAGCCATAGGTAACCACCACTCGCACTCCCTACTCCTAACAAAGCAAGGGCACCTCCAATGGCGGCTAATTTCTTACCCATTTTCGCTGAAGTACCTCAATGCAATCCTCATTGCTGCCTCACTATCTACGAGATGCTTCCTCTGGGCGGCGGTGTAGCCTTGCTCCGCCAGATCAAGATGCGAGAGTTCCGTAGTCAAGCTTTCATCTATCGTTCTCACTTCAACCCCCAACTCTCTCAAGCGTTCCGCAAATTGCAAACATACCCGTGCCATCCGAGGATTCTCCGCGTGGACAGGAACGCCAATGATGGCCATGCCTGCCTGCTCTTCATCCACCAGTTGTTTCAGCAACGCAGCATCTTTGGCAAGGCTTCCCGTTGCCTTGATCGCCTGGCGGGGACTGGCGATGCCAAACTCTGATTCGCCAACGGCAATACCAATTCTAGCACCCCCCCAATCGACTGCGAGGACCCTCACCGGAACGCTCCAAGGATCGCCTGCTGCAAAGTCACGTTACAGGAGATCGCGTTGTCGCTGATTCCGGGCCGACCGGCAAAGTCGGTGAACCTACCGCCCGCTTCGGAAACGATGAGGCTCACGGCTGATAGGTCGTGGTAGCTCACCTTGGGGTCAAGCATCGCTTCGGCTCTACCCGTCGCCACCAGACAGTGTCCATAGGCGTCCCCCCACGTTCGGGTCGTCATGGCTTGGCGCGCCAGCTTCATAAAGCCGTCCATCCGCCCCGTATCAGCCAGGGTCTTGTGCGATCCTACGCACAGGGTCGAGCGGCTTAGGTTGCTGACCGTCGAAACTCGACACCGTACTCCGTTCAGGAACGCACCCCTTTCCGCCATCGTCCACACGGTATCCCCGATGGCAGGAAAGTGACACACCCCAATGACAGGGACACCATCCCTCTCGTAGCTCAGGAGTACACCATATAGCGGTACACCACAAATAAAGCTCTTGGTCCCGTCAATTGGGTCAATGACCCAACGCTCCGACTGATCGCCAGCGGCGCCCTCTTCTTCGCCCAATAGCCCATGGTTTGGAAACTTTTGCTCAATTGAGAGCCGCAAATGGCGTTCCGCTGCCCGGTCGGCGATCGTGACTGGGCTGTCATCTCCCTTATGGTCCACGGGCACCCCCTGCCGAAAATAGCGCATCGTGATGTCCCCGGCCTCTTTGGCAATATTCAACGCAAAGGCGAGAAGATCGTCCACTTCGCCTTCATTGTGGATTACGACCGGGTTGCAATGAGCCAAAAGAACCATCCTTCGTACTCGGTAACGTATTAGACATATGCCCGTGATGACCGGACTAAATGGCAATGAGATCTTTTGCCTAGCGAAGAAGGGGCTTGAACCCGGGGAGCTCCTGGTCGGCAATAGCGTATGGAGTATGGGGTTCGGCGGTACGATTCGTGCGGGAATGCGCACCCTAGCTGGGGGAGAAGTGCATGAGGTCACGCAGATCATTCACGATGGTCGCCAAGCAAGTTTTGATCGGATGGTCGCCTGGACTGATTTGCACGGAGCGGTCGGAATAACAGGCGTCACGAGTGAGCTGATTCAACATGGAGCGGGGAGCGAATTCCTCAGTATCGCTTCGTCCGTCCATCGGCCCGGCGTCACCGCTCCCCATCTAGAGTTTAGTTCCAGCGCAGACGGTCAAGAATTGTATTGCCAACTTGATTGCGGATATGACCCCCTCCACTTTGTATTTGGTAATGTCGCCTACTCGATCGGTCTAGGGGGCGGTATTCGGGGAGCCTTTCGGTCCCTAGGACGCGGCGAAGTTGTCGAGTTTAGCCAGGTCTTTAACACGACTCGTCATCTTGCCCTGCAACGAATCAAGGCGGACGCCATGAAGTTTGGCGCGAATTGTGTTGTCGGAATCAACACAACGATCGTTCCCTTCGGGGGTATGCAGGAGATGCTGATGATTGGAACGGCGGCAAAACATACCCTTTATGGGCCCGAGCGCCTGAACGACCCGGCGACTAGCGACCTGACTTGTGAGGAGATGTGGAACCTGGCCCACCTGGGATACATGCCATTGGAGCTTGTACTCGGCGTCAGTGTCTATTCCCTCGGCTTTGTTGGTGGCATGTCCGCCTTCTTCAAAGCCTTTTCACGAGGTGAAATTGATGAACTCACTAAACTTGTTTACGAAGCTCGAGAGAATGCCTTGCACCACATCATGGTTGATGCTGAGAGAGTCGGAGCGGACGATGTTGTGGGCATCAAAACCTATGTGTATGAACTCGGCGGTGGCATGATTGAATTCATGGCAATCGGCACGGCGGTCAAGAAAGTGGAGGGGGCCCACACCCTCTCCGAAACCCTGCCTCCTCAAGCCGTAATGAGAGATAAGGACACTTATATCAACACAGCGGAAAAGGGTGCTGGGAAGCAATTAAACAACCGCGATACAAAAGGGGCACCTCCCGCCTAGACGCTGATTTCAAAGTGCTCCGCATACCTTCGAAACAGGTTATGGGCGGAGGGGTAGCACGAATGGGGCGACATGAAGTGCGGGAACTCGAACGTGATCAGCTTTTCCGACTTGCGACTTGCGGTCTCAATTTTGAAGCGCAGATAGCGCCAATCCGCGGGCGGGAACTTGATTGGCATGTCACGATCGAAGGATTCAACATTTGACCAAATGGTGATGCCGTACTTTGCGCCCAACTCGGCGATCCCTGCGCTGAACTCCGGCAACTGATCATAGTGCAATTGCCCATCTTGAAAGGCGCAGATGTTCACCACTTTGCTCGCTTCCGAAAAGACCCGGTCCCAATGCTTGAAGCTCTCGGCCAAAGTCAGGGCGTCCTCGCCCATTTGTTTGGCTCCTTGGGGATAGGGGGAAATGAGTACGGGCAACTCTGCCAATGACCGGCAATGGCCCCCGATCTGCTGCATGATTTCCACAATATGAGAGGAATGCTTCCCTGTTTCATGGGTCAAGTACCAACCAGCAAATGAATGATGATGCCCATATCTCGCCCACGCTTCATCGAGAAATCTCTTGTTGATCTCAATCTCGGCCCGTGCGTCCATCTTCAGCCAATGAAAGCCCGAGTCATAGGTACCAAAGAAGACTTTGAGCCCATATTCGTCAGCGAGTTCAAAGAAGACAGCTCCAACATCGTCGTAGACTGGAAGCAGGCCGGGGATGGACTTTGCAGGAAAGATACATTTGTTCCTGTAGCCCGCCCGGATGATGATGACGGTGTCGAGGCCAATTCGCGAATAGAGGGCAAACTCGCGGCGCCATTCTTCTCGACCCCAGTTTTGGCTCGGAATATCGTGCGTGATCTCGTCAAGAAAAGTGCCCGTGATGGGAAGCATCAATCTTCTTTGACGACTTCAACGCGGATTCCGATGGTGGCAATTATCTCCGCGATGCGCGTACATTC
>JADZDX010000088.1 GCA_020850835.1 Fimbriimonadaceae bacterium | reverse complement strand
CGGTGTTTGGCGGCGGTAGCGACGCCTAGCAGGGTTCGTTTGCCATATGAAAGCCTCACCCATTTGGGTGGGGCTTTTCGCTATTCTAAGGGGTGCTTTCGGCCATCTTTCCGATGCGATGCGGGCTGTGCGGGCTCATCGCGACCTCGGGTATCTGCGCGGACTGCCTGGCCGAGTTTCAGCCAATCGAGTCACCGATCGAGGCCCTTTCGACGGGGCCGGTCGACTTTGCGATCTGCCTCTATCACTACCAAGGGCGAGCGTCGCAGGCCGTCCGGAGGCTAAAGTACGATCGCGTGACGTCGCTCGCCGACCCTCTGGCGCGACTCATGGCATCAAGGGCTCGTCAATTGGCCATCCCACGCTATGACTTGGTATGCCCGGTACCCATCCACTGGCGGCGCCTATGCTGGCGCGGGTTCAATCAGGCCGAGCTATTGGCCCGAGATTTGGCTGCCCCTTCGCAACGCAGGGCCCTCCTCAGGATTCGCGCAACGCGACCGCAGGTAAGACTCCATCCCCAAGAGCGAGCCATGAATTTGGTCGGAGCTTTTCGGGCCAACCCGACGGTCTATGGTCAATCGGTACTGCTCGTGGACGATGTCCTGACCAGCGGGAGTACGGCGCAAGCCTGTGCCGAAGCCTTAAAGGCGGCTGGTGCCGAGCAAGTCGGAATTCTGACGCTAACGAAGGGCGGCTAGGGGTTGTCTTCCTGTCCGAAATTGGCAATGACAACATCAATGTCAGCCGCATCCACTTCGCCGGTCACGTCTACATCCGCGTCTGTGTCAACCAAGCTTCCGAACTCCAAGATCACCTGATCAACATCAACTGCGTCAACTTCCCCGCTATGGTCCACGTCTCCATTAACCAGATTGATCGTGCCGACATTCATGGTGCCATTGTTGAGGACAATAGCCACCTTCTTCTTCAGGAAGGAGGAGCCATCCATTTCCAAAGTAGCAGCACCCGTGTAAGAGCCCGGGACGGAAACGGAGAATGAAGCAGTTGGCGAATTGATCCCTGTCACGGCAAAGGATCCAATTGTGTCCGTCCCTTGCTTGACCGCACCGGCGATACTACGCGTAAAGGAGGAGCCGAATAGCGTGTCTTGCAGGAATAGGTTGCCCGAAATATTGGTTGCCGGTAAGGTGATCGTCACGATTGCATCAGGACTGAGCAGTCCCAATATATTTGTGTTCGGGATTGAGGGGTGAAAAACGCGGGTATTTCGCCCAGATAGGGTTGCTGGCATGGTAACGGGCGTCCCTGGAGTCGGTGCTACGGCGGTGAACTTGAATGTCGTCAATTTCAAGCCAGCGGGTGTGGCAAGCGGGAAGGGGCCGCCCAATTGGCGTTCTCCTGACCACTCGGCGTTCCCGTCGTTGAGGTTGCCATTGAGGGTCGGGAACAAGAAGCCGCTGTTGCCCCAAACGTAACCGGCGCCCGCGTTCGTGTAGGAAATTGGATTCAGGAGCGCCGGATCCCAGCCTACCAAAACATCAAGCGCTGCAAATGCCTGATCAAATGGACTGTCGGAAACCGCGTAAACCGCAATGCTGACTTGGTCGCCGGCAGCCACCGTTTGGGTCGGGGGCGAAAAGACCAGATTGACATTGCCCCAAGCAAGCGTTCCCATTGCCGCTCCACCGCAGGCTAAAAACCTCAGAGACCACCTTTGCATTTCTACTACCCGGATTCAGTATACGCGCAAAGGGGTGTTAGCAAACCCATCGTTTCTTTGGATAACCCAAAGAAACGATGCACTTTCTCGTACAAGTACGGGGTTCAGCTCGCCTTCTTCAGGTCCGCCTCAGTCAGCAGGAGGGGCTTGATTTTGTCCGTGATCACGCCTTTCGGCACCAAGACCTTACGAATACCCTCGCTTGAGGGTACTTCGTACATCACCTCGAGCATGATCTGCTCAAAAATAGACCGAAGCGCCCGGGCTCCTGTTTTCCGGCGAAGAGCTTCCGCAGCAATTTCTCGCATCGCGTCGTCTTCAAACTCCAGCTCAACGTCGTCCATTTGGAACAGGCGAGCGTATTGGCGAATGAGCGAGTTCTTGGGTTCGGTGAGGATCCGTACAAGCGCATCCTCGTCGAGTTGATCCAGGGTTGTACAGACCGGTAGACGGCCAATAAACTCTGGGATCAAGCCGTAATGAAGTAGATCCTCGGGCAAGACATGACGAAGAATGTCTTTGGTCTTCTCCTTCTTACTCGTCGGGGAAGCTCCCAGACCCATCACGCCGCCCTTCTGCCGTCGCAGGATGGCCTCCTCCAGGCCCTCGAAAGCGCCGCCACAAATGAACAACACGTGGCTAGTGTCAATCTGGAGGTACTCCTGCTGAGGATGCTTTCTCCCGCCTTGAGGTGGAATGTTGGCCGTCGTGCCCTCTAGAATCTTGAGTAGCGCCTGCTGAACACCTTCACCGCTGACGTCTCGGGTGATTGATGGATTGTCGCTCTTTCGAGAAATCTTATCAATCTCATCCACATAGATGATCCCGCGCTCACATAGTTCCTTCGCATTGCGAGAATCCATAGACTCGGCGGATTGCCAGAGCTTCAGAATGATGTTTTCGACGTCTTCGCCAACATAGCCTGCTTCCGTCAAGGCCGTAGCATCAGCGATAGCAAAAGGCACATTCAACATCTTGGCCAACGTCTGAGCCAATAAGGTCTTCCCCGAACCCGTGGGGCCAATCATCAGAATATTGGACTTCTGGAGTTCAACGTCTGACGATGGTGCCGAGACCCGCTTGTAATGGTTGTAGACCGCGACGCTCAGCGAGCGCTTTGCGTGCTCTTGACCAATCACATATTGGTCGAGAAACCCAACGATTTCTTTGGGTTTCGGAATGCGACTGTCCTTGAACTCACCCCGAGCAGCAACATTGGGCTGCTTGCCTTGAGTCGCTCGAGGCGTGGCTGGTTGGGCCGATTTCTCAACCTCATTGCTCAGGATGTCATTGCAAAGGTCAATGCAATCGGAGCATACAGCGCCGTGCAGGCCAACAATGAGTTTTCGAACTTGTTCCTTCGCCTTGCCGCAGAGGCTACATTGGTCACGACGCTCCGGTGTCTTCGCCATATTCGCTCCTATTATCGTCTCAAATCAGACCGAACTTAAGCCTAACGAGCACCCTGTTCAAGAACTTTATCAATAATCCCGTATTTCAGGGCTTCATCGGCACTCATAAAGTAGTCGCGGTCGCAATCCTTTCGCACCTGATCGGGATCCTTCTTGCAGTGTTTACCTAAGATGCCCATCAGCGTATCCATGTACTTGTCAATTTCGCGCACTTGTACCTGGATATCGGCGGCGGTTCCCCGGAACCCACCACTCACTTGGTGAATCATGACCCGCGAGTTCTTGAGGCAGAAGCGCTTGCCTTCCGCTCCACCAGAAAGGAGGACGGCTCCCATGGAGGCCGCCATGCCGACGCAGTACGTACTCACGTCGCACTTCACAAGTTGCATCGTATCGTAGATCGCAAGTCCGGCTGCGACGCTTCCACCCGGGCTGTTAATGTAGAAGTGGACATCCCGATCGGGGTCTTCCAGCTCCAAGAAAAGGAGTTGGGCGATCAACAGGTTCGCAATGTAATCGTCCACCTCGGTGCCTAAGAAAATGATTCGGTCCTTAAGTAGGCGGGACCAAATATCGTATGTGCGCTCTCCTCGCGCAGTCTGCTCAATGACGTACGGAATACCCATCTTAGAAAATGTCCTCCCTGACATAGTCGGAATGAATCCGACTACGCATTACTGTACCTTTACGAGGGTGACGCCTATTTCTTCGGCGACTTTGGTTTTGCCGGGGCCTTTGGCTTGGCTCCTGACTGAGCCTTCGCTTCGGGCTTGGCCTTAGCGGGCGGCTTTGCTTCTGCCTTGGCGGCCTTGGCGGCCTTCGGTTTTGACCCGCCTTCCTCAACGGTGGCGTGATCCTTCAGGAAGGACATCACTTTGCGGTAAACCGAACGGACTTCAAGCTCGGTGAAGTTCTTGTTCTTCTTCATCGCCTCAAAGAGCTGGGCAGGTTGAACGCCATACTCATAAGCCATTTCTTGCAAGGAACTACTCAGGTCCTCATTCTCAAGGCGCATCTTCTCGGCGCGGAAAATAGTGTTTGCAATAACTGCTCGTTGAACTTGGATTCGGGCTTCCCCTTGCCATTTTTCAACGTACTCCTCAAAGCTCATCCCGTGCTCCTTAGCGACTTCTTCGAGGTTTTTGCCCTGCTTCTGAGCGGCCTGGGCCTCCTCGCTTAGGCGCTGATTGGCCACCGCTTCCCACATTGTGTCCGGGACGTGCACCTCGCTTGATTGGACCAATTCCTCCAGTAGCGCATCGTTCACAAAATCTTCGCTCAGGGCGCGCTTGGCTTCCAAGATTCCGTCGCGGAGCTTTGCTTTCAATTCGCTCAGATCCTTGGCCTTCAACTCCTTGCCGGCCTTGGCGAATTCGTCGTCCAGCTCTGGTAGGACCACCGAATTCACGCTGCGGATCGAAATCTGGACTTCCTTCTTCTTACCGGCCCATTCTTTCTCTTGGAAATCAGCAGGGAAAGTCAGTTCGGTCTTCTTGATTTCCTCGACGTGCATGCCAGCAATCGCTTTATCAAGGGCGGGGAATGCTTGTCCAGCCACAACCATCAGGCTTCGCCCGTCGCTATCGTCCTTCGCGGTCTTTAGGTTGACGACAGCGATGTCGCCGTCGGCGATACCTCGGTCTGTAACAGCCTCGCGCTTACCGGATCGCTTTCGCATTTCGTCAAGCTGCGCATTGACCTCGGCGTCCGTCACTTCAATCTTTGGGCTCGCGACCTTAAGGCCCTTGTAATCGCCCAGCTTAACGATGGGCTCGAGCGGAACCTTCGCTACGTACTCACAAGCCTTCTCGCCTTCATCAATCTTCGTCAGTTCGACGGATGGCCGGTCATGGGGCCTGATCTTTTCGTTGTTGATGATCGTGGTCAGGGTAGAGCGCACAATCTCATCAGCCGCCGCATTCATGATCTCATTAGGATCTATGGCTTGGGCGACCATCGCCTTGGGGGCATGCCCGGGTCGAAATCCCGGGACACGTAACTTCTTGGAAAACTTCTTGTATGCCTTGTCAAACCCAGTGGTGACTTGGTCGGGAGAAGCGGTAACGCTCAGTTTGACGGTGCAAGGATTCAGGTCCTCGCGCTTGAATTGCATCGTGGTCG
>JADZDX010000087.1 GCA_020850835.1 Fimbriimonadaceae bacterium | reverse complement strand
GCGGGCCAGCGTTCCTTCGCTGTCTGCTTTGCCATTCGTCTTCGTCGCCGGGGTACTTGCCAAGATATCTCCAGAAAACTCGTTGCGAGTACAAAATTGTACCTTGATTCTCGGGTTTTCCACCGGCAAGTTTAGAGCAAAGAGTTTTGATTTTAGGGGTCGAAGGTTTAGAGTGATAAGCCAAAGAACAAGGCGACTGGGCGGTTGCCCAGTCGCCTTGATTTCGCTAGGACCAGATTACTTGTTCTTACTCAGAGCGGTGTCCATCTCGCCGAGGTAACCGGCAAGGGGCTTATAGCCTACCAGTCGGTGAATCTCTTGGCCATTCTTGTTCAAGAATAGGGTGGTGGGGAAGCCGTCTACGCCGAAGCCATAGTCCTTGTTGGCATCCTTCTCGGGGTTGATCTTGCACAAGGTGAAGCCCTTGGCCTTGTTCTTGAACTCGGCGGTCGGGAAGACCTCGGCGTCAAGAACCTTGCACCAGTGGCACCAGTCGGTGTACATGTCCACGAGGATGGGGCGGTTGTTGCGCTGGGCGTCGGCCTTGGCCTCATCTAGGCTGTAGTACCACTTGGCGGCGGTGAACTCGGAAGGGTCCACCTGCTTCGAGCCTTCTGGGGCCTTGAAGACAAACTTGCTCGCGTCCGGTCGACCGATCTTGAGATCGGTGTAATCGAAGATCGTGCTTTCGGCCTTCGCATCACCCGTTGAGGAGAGTTCGGCTTGTCGCGCAATGCCATCGGCGGCTACGTATAGGGTGAGGCGCTTGCCGCCCACATTGCCACTGACGGGGGTCAGGACTGTGCCCTTGCGATTGACTTCACTGCCGGTCTTGATGGAGGTCAGGCCGGCCAAAGAGTTGGCGGCGAAGAATGGGCGCAGGGCAAGGTAGCCGTCGCCATCCAAAGCCTTGACCACATTGTCGTTGGTGACGGCTTCTTTCGTGTACACGTTTTGACCCTTGAAGTAGGTGAAGATATTGGCTCCGTCGGAGACCATCAACGTCGTTGGGCTATCAATGCGGAATAGATTTGGCTTGGCGAGGTCAACGGAGGTCTGAGCGCGACCGCCTCCGACCGAGACGGAGATGACCCGCGTGGAGAGGCCGTCAGCACCAGCAATGGCCTTCGCGTGTTGCGAAATCATGGACGGGCCATTCTGGAGGGCGAATGCCATGGCTGCGCATGCCGCCAAAGCACCGGTGAAATATAAACTTGTTCGCTTCATTGTCTAATATGCCTCGAGGAGGAGACCTCGTGTCTCCATTATAACAATACGAGTGAACCCTTGAACAGAGTTCAGCAATTGTTTTTGGGATTTGTGCAAGTTTGAGGCTAGGTGATGCGCCGTGCGAACTCGGTCGGGAGGACGCTTGTTAGGATATAGAAGTTGAGGATGGTCAGGCCGAGCGCGGCGGCGACCCAGGCGATAATTGGTTTTTTGCCAAACCATCGCGACAGCCCGATACCCAAGGCGGCGGCGATGGGTCCCATAGCTGGATACAAGTATCTGGCCTGACCTTGGAAGTAGGTCATATTGAACTGCAAGAACAGGAGCAGAACTACAACAAAGAATGTTCCGAGTACGAGGCTTGGACGCGGGTCCGGTTTCCCAAGGGGCTCACCAGTTGAGAGCCAGTGCCCCGCAAGGGCGAGAAGCAAGCCGCCGATGACCACAAAGTACAGGGTGTTGGGCAAGAAGATATCCATGTAGCCAAACACACCGACGAAGCTACGCGCCGTCCACCAGAGCACCCAATCGCTCCAATAGGCGATCGGTCCAACCTCATTTATGAACATGCTTGCCTGCGCCGATCCGGTAAAAGCTTGCTTGAAGACGGTTAGCCCCAATGGGTCACCGTAGAGCGCGGCGTTGCGCGCGAACCAAGGTGCGGCGATCGCCAGGGGTAGGGCGATGATGCCCAGCCCCAGCGTAATGGGCGAGATTGACTTTCGCTTTAGCTCGAGCAACCAGACAATGCCAAGTGTAGGAATGAGCGCCAAGGCTGAACTCTTGGTCAAAAGCGCCAACCCCGCCAGCACCCCGACAAGCAGGGCTTTCTTCCAAGTCCACCCGTTCAAACTTCCATCAATTACCGCGGTAAGGGTTGTGGTGCAGAGCGCGAACAGGAGAGAATCGTTGGTGATGGCGGCGTTCAGCATGATGAACCCGGGCAACAAGCCAAACGAAGCACACGCCCACCCCGCCGAGTCGCTTTTGCCGGCTAACTGCCCCAACCTATACAGAGCAAAGATCGTGCAAACACCGAAGATGATGTTGAGGTACCGAGTGCCCTTCGTCGGCTCCCCCATCGCCGCGGCGATCAGATAGTAGAGCGGCGGCTGGTGCGACTGATACGTCTCGATGAGGTCCGGCGACCCGGGCTTCAGCACCGGAAAGCTCCGCTCCTTCACCAGGTGCGAGATGTAATTGGCGTGTTGCCGCTCGTCCGGCGCGCCCACGTCGGGCACATTGCCGCGTTGATGGATGAGCCGCCCCGCGGTTCGGTAGGGCGTTATGTCTGCGTACCAAGCCGCAAAGCCCACAAACAGCCCAATGATAATGAGAATCGGAGCCCACCGCGGCATGGCTCATTATAGATTCCCCCTGCCTGAAGGGGAGATTAGAGTGCGGCAGCTTGCTGCCTCTTTCTATTTGGCGCTGGCTTGCCGGGCCAGCAAGCAAGCTTTCGCTAGCTAAAGCGGCAGCAAGCTGCCCGCACTCCAAACACAGGCTACGGCAGGGGCTCTGCCATAATGAACCCATCACGCGACGAAAGACCAGAGCCATACGCTTGGGCGATGTTTGGATGGGCGGCGACCATCCGATCCTCGTCCAATCCATGATCACCGAGGAGACTCGGAATGTTGATGCTTGTGTTGAGCAGATCATCGCCCTCCACAAGGTTGGTTGCGAGCTGGTGCGGGTGACCACGCCGACGCTCGGCGAGGCGCAGTGTCTGGAGGAGATCAAGGCAAAGGTCATCGAGCGGTATCGGCCGGTGCCCCTTACCGCCGACGTGCATCATCAGGGGAGCGATATCGCGGTGGAAGCCGCGAAATACGTGGACGAGGTTCGCGTGAATCCGGGGTTATTTGTTTTCAAGCGCCACGGCTCGCGGAGCGAGGCCTTGGGGCAAGACAAGTTTGATATGCGTGGCCGGGAAGGCGATGCCACGGTAGAGCAGCTTCGAGAAGAGCTTGCGTACGGCGAGTCGGAGTGGAAGGAAGAGATCCAGGCGATCGAGGAGAGCTTTGTGCCCGTCATTGAGGCTTGCAAGAAGCGTGATATTGCGATGCGCGTGGGAACCAATCATGGGTCACTCAGCGAGCGGATTCTGGTGACGTATGGGGATACGCCCAAGGGGATGGTTGAGAGCGCGATGGAATACCTCGCCATTGCCCGTAAGCACGGCTACGAGAACCTGAATATCAGCGTGAAGGCGAGCCGCGTGCCCGTGATGGTCGCCGCCAACCGGCTCATGGCCCAACGCATGGATGAGGAAGGCATGCCCTATCCACTGCACCTCGGCGTGACCGAGGCCGGCGACGGCGAATATGCGCGGATCAAGTCCACAGCGGGAATCGCGACCTTGCTGATGGAAGGCCTTGGGGATACGATTCGGGTTAGTCTTGCCGAAGACCCAATCCACGAGATTCCGGTTTGCTACGATATTTTGCAGTCGTGTGGTTTGCGGAAAACGAAAGTGGAGTACATCGCGTGCCCCAGTTGTGGACGAACGAAATTCAATCTGCCCACGGTGTTGCATCAGGTCCGGGAGGCGACGCGGCACTTGGTTGGGTTAGATATTGCCGTGATGGGGTGCATCGTGAATGGGCCGGGTGAGATGGCGGATGCGGACTATGGCTATGTGGGTGCGGCCGGGGGAAAGATCACGCTCTATCGCAAGCGAGAGCCAGTGAAGCATGGCATCCCGCAGGAGAATGGCGTGCAAGAATTGATCGCTTTGCTCAAGGAAGATGGGATGTGGGTAGAGCCAACTGAAGTGGCAAAGACGATGACGCCCTTGACGGTGAAGCCATGAACGAGGCGACATTTAAGGCGCGGCTACGGACGTGGCTCTGGGGATTTGCCGTGATAACGCTGACGGGAGGGCTTTACATCTTGCCTTCGAATCCCGGCCTAGGGGCGTTGGCGCTTGCGTTCGCGGTGATCGAGTTTTTTGCGATTCGGAGCCTATCGAAATGAAGGATCAAGAGACAGCGGGTCTGCGGATTCTGACGCTGGTGTTCAGCATGGCGGGCATTTCGGTGATCGGTTTTGGGGTCGTTCAGCTGATTGCCCGGCAATACCTAACGGGCGGAATGATCCTCTTTATTGGGCTGTCGGACTTCGTGATAATGTTTTTGTTCTTGCGGCATCTCAAGAGTTCGCGTGGCGAGTAATCCCAACATTGAAGAATATTCTCTTGCAATTCCGGCGTCTCTGTGTTATTCTGATTCAGAATACGTATTCTTAACGCGACATTGAGGTCGCGGAGCGCCAATGAGGGTTACCCAGCAAGATATCGCCCGCATCTCGGAGGTCAGTCAGGCCACTGTGAGTCGGGTGTTGGCGGGTGATGAGCGAGTAGACGGCCAGATCCGCGATCGGGTTCTGGCGGTGATGAACACCCATAATTATCGGCCGGACGTTCGGGCGCGATCGCTTCGTCAGCGCAAGACCCACCTTATTGGATTGGTGATCAAGCGGGAAGTGGGGAGCCTTCAGGACGATCCATTTTTTGCCATGCTTATTGCGGAGGTCGTCGATGCTCTGGCGGGATCGCCGTGGCATCTTTGTTTGGACATTGCGGCGGATACGGCGCGCCAGCATTCGATCTACGACGAACTCCTCCGAACTCGGCGGGTGGACGGCTTGATTCTCGTGGAAAGCGAGGCCAGTGACGAGAGGATTTTGCGGCTCCAGCAGGACCATTTTCCATTTGTCCTCATCGGGAACGCGGCGGAGATGCCGGAGCTACACGCGATTGACAATGACAATTTTCGGGCGGCCGAAATTGCCACGAGTCACCTGTTGGAGCAGGGTTACCGGCGCATTGCGTTCTTGGCGGGGCCGAAGACCTTGACGGTTACGCGAGATCGTGAAGCGGGCTATCGAAATGTGGTTCCGGAAGCGATCGTTGCCTATACGGACTTTGGCGCGCACTCGGCGCGCGAGGCAGCGGCCCAGCTTTTGGACGCGTATCAGCCTGATGCTATCTTGGCGATGGACGATACGATGGCGATGGGGGTCATTCAAGCTGCGCGGGAGCGGATATTGGCGATACCGCAGGACCTTGGCGTCGTTGGATTCAATGACACGCCGCTATGCGATCATGTTGAAGGTGGCCTCACGAGCGTGAACCTGCAGATTGGGAACATGGTTCAGTGGGCAATCCGACGGCTGGTTGCTGTGATTGATGACACCTCGGTTTTGGGTGGGCGACAGGCGATCATGGGATGCGAACTCATGGTTCGTGGGAGCAGCGTTCGAGGGAAACTATGAGCCTCCTTCTGCTCTCTGTTCTCGTTAATCTGCAGGGCGTTAGTCACGAGTTTCGGTATGAGGCGGACAAGGACTTTAAGTCGGTTTCGGTCGCTGGTACGTTCAACAATTGGGACAGCGGCGCGAATCCGATGGTCGCAAATGGCAGGGTCTGGACGGCGACGATCAATCTGAAGCCGGGCGCTCATCAGTACAAGTTTGTTTTGGACGGGGTCACTTGGGTTACCGACCCCAAGGGACGGGATGTGGCAGACGGTAATGGGCATACGAACTCTGCGCTGACGATTGTGCCGCGGGATTATCTGACGAACCCGGGCCGAGAAGGGGACAGCGTCATCACGGAGAGCGCGATTGAGTTCCGGCCGGAGGTGCCTTTCTTAAACTATGACCAGGGAGGCTTGACCGTTCGGATTCGGACGCGGACCCTAGACATCATGCGGGTCGAGGTGCGGTCGGGGGGCAAGGATATTCTCATGTCGCGAAGTCCTCAGGACGAGTTGGTCGATGTTTGGACGGCGCGCATTCCTTGGGATCGCAGGAAGAAGCTCAGCTTCTATTTCGCGTGTGTGGATGGTTCGGCGGTGCGATTGGTCGGGCCGCGTGGCATTACTTCTTATGACCGCTCGAATGTGTTTACTCTTGACCCCATGAGCTACAAGCCTTTTGAAGTGCCGGATTGGGTGGAAAACTCTGTCTTTTACCAAATCTTTCCTGATCGGTTTGACAATGGGGATTCTGCCAATGACCCGAAAGTAAAGACGCCATGGACGGATGATCCGACTTACTTCAACAGGTACGGAGGCGACATCGCGGGGATTCGTCGGCGCGCGGATTACCTGAAGCGGCTGGGAGTGAACGCGATTTATATCAATCCGATCATGGCGGCAAACAGTAACCATCGCTATGACCCGGGAGACTTTTATAGGGTTGATCCGGAATTTGGCACCAATGAGCAGTTTATTGAACTGACCAAAGGCTTAAGTAAGGAGGGGATCAAGGTGGTCCTTGATCAGATTTTTGATCACGTCGGCATTACTTTTCCGCCGTTCGTGGATGTGCTGAAGAATCAGCAGAAGAGTAAGTACAAGGATTGGTTCTTTATCAAGTCGTGGCCGGTTGAGGTGCGCCCCAACCCGCCCTATGTGGGTTGGTGGGGCACAGAGTACATGCCCAAGATCAACCTCGCCAACAAGGATGCTTATGACTATCTGATGAAGTCGGTGGACTATTGGATGAGCAAGGCGACCTTGGCGGGATGGCGGCTAGATGTGGCCAACGAGGCGCCGCAGTGGTTTTGGAAGGATTTTCGCAAGCGGGTTAAGGGTCACAATCCGAACGCTTGGATTGTCGGGGAAGTGTGGACTGACGCGGGTGAGTGGCTGAAGGGTGATCAGTGGGACGCGAGTATGAACTATCCATTCCGGGATGTGTGCCTCGGGTTCTTTGCCAAGAAGCAGACCAAGCCCTCGGAGTTTGTGAATGGCTTGATGCGCGTACACAACCTTTATGCGCCGCAGGTGAGTCGGAATCAGTTGAATTTGATTTCCAGCCACGATGTCCCTCGGTTCTTGACGGAGGCGGGTGGCGACAAGCGACTCGCGGCAATGGCGGCGGTGACGCAGTTCACCTGGCCCGGTGCGCCGAGCGTGTATTACGGCGAGGAACTGGGCATGGAGGGCGGGGCCGATCCGATGAACCGGAAGGGAATGCGCTGGGACTTGGTCGAGCCGAAGAATGGGCTGTTGGAACTCTATACAAAGCTCGCTCACATTCGGTTAGGGGCGAAGGTCTTAGCCGCGGGCAAACCCATTATTTTCAATCAGGACGACACGAAGCAGGTCGCGGCCTATGGTCGCAAGTGGAATGCGGACTTCGCCGTCGTTGTATTCAATCGGTCGGACAAGCCGCAGTCGGCGGAGATTCAGTTACCGAACGATTGGAAAAAGGAGATCGTGAATGCGCTTACTGGAGAGCGGGTGACCGTTCCATCCAGTGGAATGCTTTCGCTGGACCTCCCTCCATTTTCGGCCTATTTTGGGCTGAATGCAAGCACTCATCATCTGAGCCTGGTGTCGGCGGCGAACGCCGCGGCTAGGAAACAAGTCTCTATTAAGGAGCCATTGCCATGAAAACACCCCGAACCCGGATGGGCTTTACGCTCATCGAACTACTCGTTGTCATCGCGATCATCGCCATTCTGGCGGCGATCCTCTTCCCAGTTTTCGCGCAGGCGCGGGTCGCGGCTAAGAAGACGGCTGCGATCAGCAATGCGCGCCAGCTCATCATGGGTCACATGATGTATGCGAATGACAATGACGATATTGTTACTCCTCGCGTGCGCATTGGCTTTGGGCCCCCGGCAGGTGGAGACCCATCTGCCGCTGTGACTTGGGAATCAATGATTCGATCTTATGTCAAATCGAACGAGATTCTGATATCGAGCGAAGATGCACGGCCTCGCTATGCAACGCCTTACGGCACGTACCGCCGCAGCTGGGCAGTTGCTGGAAATGCCTTTAAGGGTATTCAAGCCGGAGTCAACCAGCAGGTTGACTGCGGAAATGGAATTGGAGTTCTTCAGTTCTTGAATCGCGAGTCGAGCGGGCTTTCTAGCTACCCCGAGCCTGTCGGAACGATTGGTCTTGTTGAACTGCGACATCGCCACCGAACTACGGCAAACTACTTTGCTTCGCGTGAATGGGCGTGTGAAAGCTGGTCGCGAAACACGCGGCGCGACTCGCAGCCCGCGGGCAATTTGATTTTGTCAGAGTGGGGCGATATTGCCTACAAGTACGCCGATTCTGCCGTTTTTGCGATGATGGATGGGCATGTGATTACTAAGAAGGGAACAGACAGAACTACCACCGGCGCCCTAAGCGGGGCAGAGTTTAAGGGTTATGAGCGTCGCGCTGGTGCCTGGGATCTAAATGGAGATGCTTCGCCAAATTATACGGCGGGCCAAAGTTGTCTCGATGCATTTCCCTATCCACCTACAGGCAGTAATCGCGACTGCCGAATTCCGGGTGAACAATGAAACAACAGTTACCAACACCCGTTGTCATTGGGATTATCGCAGCCGTGCTGTTACTTGGTGGATTCTTCGTCTGGCGCAGTGCTGGCGGCTCTGCTTCGTACACTGCCGAGGAGAAGAGGTTGGATCAGGAGTTGACCAAACCGACTGGGAAAAACTATTATGGTTCACCAGACGGCTTCGGGCAGGCACCGGTGGATCCAAACTCGGAAGCTGGAAGAAGAGCGGCCAATAGGTAGCAACTTTTGAAGAGAGGCTTCTACAAGTCTAGAATGTAAGCAATGAAGCCTTGTTTCGTTCTCAGTAGCATCCTTGCCTCAGCCATACAGGCGAAGGCGATGTATTTCGATGTTGATTTCGAGCCTCACTCGGCTCGCTGTTACACGAAGCAGGGAGCGACGACAACTTTCTTTCATTGGCCCGAGGACGGGAGTTTGCCCGGCAGCTTTCATTTTGGATTGGCTTTGGGAACGAACGGATCGGGACTCGGATTTAGCGCAGCGACCACAGACGGAGACGACGGCCGACCCAACGTGACAACGGCTGCTTCCATCTATCCAGTTGCGCAAATGGAAGTAACAGTGGCAGGTATACCAAGCAGTAATCGGGTGGTAATTCCTTGCTTTCTTGATCCCTCTGGAAGCCTATTGGACCCATTCAATTACTGTTGTCCAAGAGGAGGCTGACTCTGCAGCAAATCTCTCGGCCAAGGTGCATGGGGGTTACTCCCTTGCTGATCACTCGTATCTCCACTCTGACAACGGTCATAGCCAGCAAGATAGCGGAAACCCGAGCGCACTTGCGCCATGGACGATCGTTATTCCGGTAGGCGAAATGATTGTAGATGACGGGGCCCTTACTTTCAGACGGACCGTCCATCTAGGCATGGCTCGCGCGGGATTGGATGCGCGGGGCCTTACCGTCGGGGGAGAAATTGGTGCCAGAGCATACACATTTGTTCAAATGATTGGGCTAAACCGCAACTCCATTTTAGGCGAACCGAGCAATCGCGTTCCGATTGTGGTTCCTCCGTTCGAAATCCCTCCCTTCCAAAGAGTTCGAGCCTACAAGACGGGCTATTCCAAAGAACACATGTTGCTTACGTATGATGATGGCTACTCTGAATTGCCAGATGTATCGGACGCACTGGATGGTGAGTATTTCGTCGAGATCGAAGCCGAGGGTGCCCTGCTGCAAAGAACAACAGTTGAACTCGAAGAAGGAGTGATTGTGGGTTATGGCGATACGCCCGAGCTCATCTACGGAGATGTTGACAACAGCGGGGAGATTGACGGTGCCGACGTTGACTTAGTGATTGCCGCCTATGGACTGACAACAGAATCGGCAGAGTTTGGTGACTGGCTTTCCGGTACTGAAGTGCTTGCATCGGATGCAGATGTTGATTTCAGCGGTGAAATTGATGCCTCAGACGTCGACCTTGCCATCGAAAACTACGGACTGACTGACGATTGACCTTTTGCTTGGAAGCTTAGCTCTTAACCAATTCGCGCAAATCCTCGTCGTTGATCTCGTCCTTGCGGTCAGGGTGGCCGGGATTAGCCTCCCACGTTGGGTGGCAAGGATACTGCGGATCACTCGCTCTGACCAACCCCAATCTTCTGAGCCGCAATATCCTTGCTTCACCCATGCATTTCAGTCAGAGCACAAGTTGATCCACGTCCAGGGGAGGATCGCCAAGGCCATCCATGTACGCACGGGCGCTAGAATACGGCCAGTCCGACACAAACTCACAGAGGCCCCGCGTCACTGGATTCGCGTGAATGTAATTCAAAGACGCGACGATCGCCTTCTCTGAGATTAAGTTTCGGTCATAACCTCCACCCGATTGCCAAAAGCGATTCGCCGACGACCCATCTGGCCCAACCACCATAAAGCGTTGCATATAGGTGGGCCGAATCTCGTTCAGGTGCGCCAAGATGCGTTTCGATGACGACTGTTTCACGTACTTCAGAACGCCCGAAATCTTGCCTCCATCCTTGGGACGCAACAGCAAATGGATGTGCTCGGGCATCACCACATAGGCATAGAGTTCAAATGCGAGTGCCTCTCTAGCACGGGCCAAAGACTGCAAGAAGATGTACGCACAGTGTGGAATCTCAAGGGCCTTCACACGGCGATAAGTCGAGAATGTGAGTTCATGTAGGTGCCCATCCACGTCAATCGAGCGCCGACGTTCACTCCTCATGTTGGGATTATGGGTGAGTCAAGGATATCGCGGTTCAAAATCTCGGTTATCCAAGGGTCTCGGGTCCGCGGTATCCTTGCCACCCAACTTGGGCCCTAACTCTTAACCAATTCGCGCAAATCCTCGTCGTTGATCTCGTCCTTGCGGTCGGCGACGTCGAGGAAGCGTTGGTAGACTTCTTCAAAGCGGTCAGTGGCGAAGTCGAAACCGAGTTCCATTAGGCGATGCTTGAGGCCGTGGCGGCCGGAGCGGGCGGTGAGGACGATAGCGCTTTCTTCGGCGCCGACGAGGTGGGGGTCAATGATTTCGTAGGTTGAACGTTCCTTGAGGACGCCATCTTGATGGATGCCGCTACTGTGGGCATAGGCATTCGCACCGACGACGGCCTTGTTTCGTTGGACGACCATACCCGTAAGGTTGCTTACAAGACGGCTGATCGGGACCAGCTTATTGAGCACGATATTGCTTTTGAGGTTGAAGAAGTCCTGGCGGATATAGAGGGCGCAGGCGACTTCCTCCAGTGAGGTGTTGCCAGCGCGCTCGCCGATGCCGTTGATCGTGACTTCGACTTGCCTTGCGCCGCCAATGACGCCGCCGAGGGTGTTGGCGGTCGCCATGCCGAGGTCGTTATGGCAGTGGCAGCTTAGGATCGCCTTGTCCGAGTTCGGGACGTTGGACTTGATACCGGCCATGAGGTCTCGGTACTCGGTTGGGAAGGTGTAGCCAGTGGTGTCGGGCACGTTGATTGTGGTCGCGCCGGCGGCGATGACGGCTTCGACGACTTGGTAAACGTATTCGCGGTCGGCTCGGCCAGAGTCTTCCATGAAGTATTCGATGTTATCGGTGAACTGTCGGGCCAGCTTGACTGCCTTGACGCCGGTCGCGAGGGCCTCTTCTCGGGTCATGCGGAGCTTGTGCTGGAGGTGGTTTTCGCTGACGCCTAGGCCCGTGTGGATACGTCGGCTTTCGGCGGGGGCGAGGGCCTCGGCGGCGACCTCAATATCCTTGTCGCGGGCCCTCGTGAGGCCGCAGATTGTTACGCCTTTGATCTCCTTGGCTAGGGTATTGACGCTCTCGAAGTCGCCGGGTGAGCTGATTGGGAAGCCAGCTTCGATGACATCAACGCCAAGTTCGGCGAGGGCATGTCCGATCTGGAGCTTCTCGGCCATATTGAGGTGGACGCCCGGAGACTGCTCCCCATCGCGCAGGGTGGTATCGAAAAAGATGACGCGGTCGGACATGGTGATTTATTATACGGGTTGAGTGACTGGGTGTCGCATTTACCTCCAGTCACACCGTGACAGCCCCCCAACCAAGCTCTGTCCAGCAGGCTCCCCAGCAAATCCATACCGATCCTGCCAATAATAAGGGCATTCCATGCGCCAGTTGAAGTATGCCCATTCATTTGAAGTTGTCTCGAACCTCCCTGAGCACTTGAAGAGCCTGCAGAAGTTGGCGATGAATTATCGCTGGACCTGGGATTTGGGGGCGCAGTCGGTTTTTCGTGATGTGGATTCGGCGCTTTGGGACGAAGTTGAGCACAACCCATTGATGCTACTGAGGCGATTGGGGCCGGAGCGGCAGCAGCGGTTGGCGTCGGACAAACTCTTCTTGGGCAAGCTGCAGGCAGCGGTGGATGATCTTGACCGCTATTTGGCCGCGCCTACTTGGTTTGACGGTGCGTACCCTGGGGAGCGTGAGCGCACAACGATAGCGTACTTTTGCGCGGAGTTTGGGCTGAACGAGTGCTTGCCCATCTACTCGGGTGGGTTGGGGCTTTTGGCGGGCGACCACTTGAAGGCAGCAAGTGATCTCGGATTGCCCTTAGTGGGAGTTGGGCTTTTGTACTCGCGGGGATATTTCCGGCAAGCCTTGACTGAGGATGGATGGCAAAAGGAGATTTTTCCTGAATATGACTTCTATCAGTATCCCTTGACCTTGGTTCGAGGGGCGGATGAGCAGCCGTTACAGGTTCTGGTTGAGTTCCCGGATCGGTCGGTAGCGGTGCAGATTTGGAAGGCCCAAGTCGGTCGGACCGAATTGTATCTGCTGGACTCAAACATCTTGGCGAACTCGCCGGTGGATCAGGAGATTACGGACAACCTGTACGGTGGCGATGAGAACATGCGGATTCGGCAAGAGCTTATCTTGGGGATTGGGGGTCTCAAGGCTCTGGCCGCGATGGGCATCAAGCCGAGTGTTTGCCATATGAACGAGGGACATGCCGCGTTTCTTACTTTGGAGCGCTTGGGCACGTTCATGCAGGAGAACAATGTGGACCTGAAGACGGCCCGTCAGGTTACGGTTGCTGGGAATGTGTTTACGACGCACACCCCGGTTCCGGCCGGGTTTGATGTCTTCCAGCCGGGTCTCTTGCAACAGTACTTACTGAAGAAAACCCAGGAGATTGGGTTGGATTTTCAAGATTTTCTTGAGTACGGCCGGATGAATCCGGAGGATGCGGCAGAGCCGTTTAACATGGCGATCTTGGCGATGACCGGCGCGAACCACGTTAATGGCGTGAGCAAGCTCCATGCGGAGGTGAGCCGGGCGATGTTTGCAAGCCGTTGGGATGACTATACGGTGAATGAGGTCCCGATTGATGCGATTACAAATGGTATTCACACGGCAACCTGGATGGGGGACCGGATGGCGGCCCTGTTGGACAAGCATTTGGGCGAAGGCTGGCGCACTGACCCGAGTTCGCCGGTTGTCTGGGAGGGGGCGGCAGCAATTCCGGACGATGAGCTGTGGGAACTCCGAGAAGATTCACGGGGCGACCTTGTTCGCTATATCCGGCGTCGCACCCTGAAGACGCTGCAGAAGCGACGAGCGGGCCGGACGGAGCAGAGTGAGACGGGTTCATTGCTGGATCCTCGGGTGTTGACGATCGGTTTTGCTCGGAGGTTTGCGACCTACAAGCGGGCAACGTTACTCTTCTCGGACCGCGAGCGCTTGAAGCGGATTTTGAACCATGGGGAGCGTCCAGTTCAGTTTGTTTTTGCCGGTAAGAGCCACCCGAAAGATGACGGCGGGAAGAAACTGATTCAGGAGATCGCGAACTTCATTCGAAACGAAGGAGGAGCGTTGCGTATGGTGTTCTTGGAAGACTATGACATTGACGTAGCTCGTCACATGGTTCAGGGTGTTGATGTTTGGCTGAACAATCCTCGTCGGCCCATGGAGGCGAGCGGTACCAGCGGCATGAAGGTGGTGCCCAACGGGGGGTTGAACTGCTCGATTTTGGATGGTTGGTGGGCCGAGGGCTTTCAACCTGGCACGGGCTGGGCGATTGGCGACGGTGGCGAGGATTCGGACAGCATGCGTCAAGATTGGGATGAGAGTCGCGATCTGTACCAGTTGCTGGAGCAGGACCTTGCACCTCTATTCTACAGCCGCAACGAGAATGGGATTCCGGCGGGTTGGGTGCAGATGATGCGGCAGAGTATGCGTTCGCTGGCACCCCAGTTCAGTACGGCGCGGATGGTTCGGGAGTATACAGACCGATTTTATATGCCGGCAAATCGGACATTTCATGCTTTGCAGGAGAATGGCTGTGCGCGGGCCAAGGCAGCTTTGGAATGGCGCAAGCGGGTGCGGGAAGCCTGGGCTTCCGTGGCCATTCGATCGGTCCAAGACACAGTTCATGCCCAGCAGATTACGGGCGATGAGTTTTCGATCACGGCGAATGTGGAACTCGGGTCCTTGTCTTCGGGCGAAGTTCGGGTTCAGGCAATCGTGGGCATGGTAGGACCGAATCGAGAACTCTTGGATACCGAGGTTTTTGACATGACGGATAAGGGCAATGGGGTGTATGAGGTGACGCTCCCCTGCCGTCGGCCGGGGCATCATGGCTATGTTTGCCGGGTCGTGCCGTTCCACGAGGATGTTCGCGTGGCAACGGAGCTCCCAGTGGTTTGCTGGCAGAATGTTGGTTAACCATGTGCCGCAACCATGAGGTTGCGGCTTCCAGTTTGGTTAGCTTCCGGGAAGGGGTGGGGGACCTGATTTCTTTGGCGTTGGGTTAGGGGTCGGAGCCGACTCGCGTGTTGGCTTAGACTCGCTGGTTGATCTTGGTTCAGGGGATGATGAGTCTTCTCCGACTACGCCGTCAAGAGGGCCGCTGAAGAGCTTGGCGGCGAGGACGGTCTGGATGACCTGGGTGATTTGACTGGACGCTTCGCCGGCGGCATTGCCGAAGCCGCTGATGTTGACCAATTTGGCTTGGCCGAGAGCTTTGGCGATTTCTGGCGCGATAGAGGGAAGCATTTCGAGTTGGCGGAGAGCGAGGTATTGGTTTCCGCCGTCTCGCATCGCCTCGTTTACCTTACGGATCCCTTCAGCTTGAGCTTCGGCAATGCGCCGGATCTTGAGGCCCTCAGCATCGGCGGCGGCACTGGCCTCGACGAGCATCTGTTCGGCGTCGGCCTTTGCGCTGGCGATTTGGGTGGCTTGGAGCTCGGCTTCTCGTTGGGTGGCCAGGGCGGTCTGGCGCTTCGCCTCGGCTTCGGCGACGACAACGGCGTTCTCGGCCCGGCGCTGTTCGAGGTCGCGGGTGCGGTCGCTGATGGCTTGCTCGGCGGCTAGCTGGGCTTCGCGTGAACGGCGCTCTTGATCGGCTTGCACGATATCGGCGTTGGCCTTGGCTTCAAGCGCGGTTTGGCGGCGTCGGGCTTCGGCAACTTCGCTTTGCACATCCTTGATGTTGAGGGAGTTGAAGACGAGGCCGAGGTCTTGGAGTTCGCGTGAACAGGCGCTCTTGATGATGATGGCGAGGCGGTCGTCATCCTCGCTGGTGATCGCAAGATTGTGGTCAATTTGGGCTGGCGAGGCGGAGGCACGCATGGCGGCCGATCGGTTGAATAGCTCGTCGTGGTGAAGGAGGTTGATAGCGCGACGACCGGTCGAGCTGAGCAAGTCAACTAGGATCGAGTTCTGTTCGACCTCGCCCTTGCTGAAGAACTTGTTCGCGGCGGTCTTGATCATTTCGTTGGTATCGCCGATGCTGACGATGGCGCTGGCCAGGACTCGGACCTTGATCGGCTTGGTTCGGCCTTCGTCGTCTACGTCCGCGGTTTGGTCGGCGATGTCAAGGTCAATGTTGATTGCCTTGCTGGGGATCGTGGTCGCCGTTGTCAGAACGGGGATTTCGACGGCCTTGCCCGGGCCTCGGAAAGTGTTGGTTTTGCCGCCAAACCAGCTGACAAGGCGGATCGTACCGGCATCAACGGTCGTTAAGAAGCGACTGATGATGAAGGGAATGAATAGGACGGCGGCAACGATGAGGCCAACGAGCACGAAAAGCGGGGGTAGATTTCCTCCTTCAACTTGAGCAAAGACAACGTTCATAGCAACTTGAGACAATCTTAGCCGATTGTTGAATCAAGATACGAGGGCGCGGGTAGCGGGTTGCGAGGGCCTAGGTTTCTCGGATGACCACGCAGGTGCCACGGTCAGCATTGATTTCCGCGATCATAACTTCTTCGCCCTTGCTGATTGTGACCCCTCGTTCGCGTTCGAGGGGGTCAAGGGTGGCGAGGAGTTGTTTGACCTCGCCATCAACAGTGACGCGGATCAGGCCCTGACCATTGGCATCGAAGTTGGAGATGGCCTCGGCGGCATGCGCGAGTTGGCTGGCGAGTCCCTGACTTGGTTTGGTTGCGAAGTTCAGGATGAGGTTCATCATCGGTCGGATGAGGAGGAACGTGAACAGCAAGCCTCCCGCGATAGCGGCAAGCCATAGGATTGGACCGGTCAGTTTGTCCTTTAGGAGGACACCGGTAGCCCCCATGGCTAGGGCCATGGAGAATAGGTTCATCGGTGAGAAGAGGAGGGGAAGCGTGTGGAGGATTTCGTTACCGAGCCCGTGGCTATGGGTACCCATGTCACCATGGTGCCCATGGTCATGGCCGTGACCGGCGTGACCGTGTCCCGTATCGTGGCCTCCGTGGCCTCCGTGGCCGTGACTGTGTCCGTGCCCATCCCCGTGGCCGTGGACCATGCCAAGGCCCGCCATCGCGAGGAACCCGACTAGGCCAACTAGGAAGAGAATTTCAAAGACCACGTACCCGCTATTCTAACTTGTTGGCTCGGTGAAGATCAGTCGGGCCCGGGACGCGAGGCGTCCTTTGAGCGTATCTGGAAGGACTTCGAGTACCCACGCGGTACGAGCCGTGTCGCCGTCTTCGAGCCGGACCAGGTCTCCGGCGGCAAGGTCGGCGCCGGTGATCACTTTCGCGCCGCCTTGGCTTGAGTCGAGAAGAATCGAGGGGACGCCATTCACGCGGATGGCTTCATCGGCCCGGACGCGAATATCCTCGCGGCGATTGTGGGTGATTGGGTTGGAAACTCTCTTGAGGGTTAATGTTCTGAGATTCTTGTCGCGATCTACTACCTTCGCGTGGAAGGTCATGGCGGTCCCCATGCCGGGAGCTTCCACGTAGACAGGAGCGCCGGGGCGGAGGGGGACGTAGGATCCATTGGACATGGGGGCTTCGATCAGGTAGCCACTTCCAGATTCGCCGATGAATCGGGCTCGGAGTGATCCTTGCTCGGTGCGGAGGCGCCAGAACTGGCTGGGCATGAAGATCGGGTCAGCCTTGCGGCGCCGGGCAATCAAGCAGGCGATGCAGACCGAGAGGGTCCATAGTCCGAGGAACCAAAGGATTAGAGTGAGGGAGTTGTCCATATAACCGCTGCTTAGCGGTTAACTTTCGTCGTTGTAAGCCTGATCCGCTTCGGCGTAGCTTCGTAGGGCTTCACCTAAGCTGATCGTTGCTTCGTCGCCGGCTTCGGGGTTGCCCGATCGGACGAACGAGAAGATCTCCGCTGATGCTTGGGTTAGCAACTTCTGGGCCAAAATACGCGCTTCGTGACTTGGACTGTGAAGTTCGGGAACTCTTGCGGTCTCGAGAACACCATCAAGACCTTCGCACGCCTTGAAGACGCGCTGGGCCCGGTCAATTGCACTTTGGTTGCCCGGTTGAAGTCGCCCCAATCGAAGCACTTCACGGAGTTCGGTGGCAAGACGATCAATGGCAAGACGGTTTACCGAGACCATGTGGGCGTAGATTTCGCTGATCGTTGCGTCATCGACGGGAGGCATGGTGGCCATGAGGCGTCGGGCCTCGGCGGTGTCGCCTTCAAGGGCAACCGTGAGGGCAAGGGAGGCTTGGACCGTGGGGCGGGGCTCTTGACTGAGGATGGTCATGAAGGCGTTGCGGGCCTGCTGGTATAGGCCGCGAAGGAGGGCGACATTACCTTTTAGTTCAATGACGGCCAAACTCTTCGGGTTTCGGACCTCGGCTTCTTGAAGTTGTTCGGCGGCGACTTCGGTTTGGCCGAGAGCGAGGAGGCACCGGATATTGGCGAGGCGGATTCCTTCTTCGCCGGGCCAGATGAGGAGAGCGCGGCGACATTCATCGGCGGCCTCTTGGTTTTGGCCGAGTCGCACGAGGGTGTCTATCAGGAATTGGCGGGTCGGCAGGTCAAAGGGGGCTTGATCTACGGAATCCCACAGGAGGGTGAGAGCTTCGGAGCGCTTATTAGCTTCGATCAAAGCGTTCACTTGTTGTCGAAGGGTAGCGGCGTCGGGGACGGTGGTTGGGGCGGGGTCTGGGGTGGTGGTCGTCCCTTGATTGGGATCCGGGTCGGGGATGTCTACCTTTCGGATGTAGTCTTTGAATACGCCTTGCCGGAGCTCGAAGCCCCAAGAGCGTGCGAGGGCTTGTTCGGCTTGAACGCGGCTACCGACTCCGCCAACCTCGGCGCGGGTTTCGAGGGTCTTGGTCCAGACGGGTTTGCGCTGACCAGTGCGGTAGACGCTGATAATCGTGCCCATCAGGTCTTTTTCGGATTTGACGACAATGAAGACCCAGTAGGGGGCCTTGAGGTTACGGGCTACGGACTCTAGTTGCTCTTGAGTGGGGTCAAAGACACCTTCAGGGGCAAGGCGATTGTAGATAGCGTCGCGGAACTGCGGGTCATTGACCGACCAGACTATGGGGTTGAGGGCAAAGGTGCTACTGAACTCTTGGGCGGTGGCGATGGCAATATCGCTCACGGAGTCTTGGGGGATCTTCTGATGAATCAAGATCGCGGGCTCTTGGGCGGCGGCAATGGCGGGCCAAGCGAACGCAAGGAGGAGAAGTTTCATCGTGATTCGGGCTTGCCTAACCCAAGCTCTTCAGGGCCTGCTGGCATGATTCAAGGGCGGTGCGCAAGGTTGCGCTGTTTGGTTCGTTCTGGACCATCGCCTCGTAGTAGCGGATCGCATTGGAATAGGCGCGCTTGGCATCGGCCTTTCGTCCAAGACGTTGGTAGCATTGACCGAGTCGCTGGTTGGTTGAGGCGGGGTTAGCACCAGCGGACAGAGCCGCTTCGTAAGCTTGGGCGGCTTTGGCGTAGTCACCGGAATTGAAGTATTGGCGGGCGCGGTTTGTGTGGTCCCGCCAGGTCGGAGTGGTTTCGTCGGAGATGACTTCGCTACCGCCAACTTGGGTTGTGTTTCCAGGAGTTGGCCGGATGTCCACGGTGCCGGGGTTTGAGGTCGTGCCCGGGTTGGATGGCGCGGTCGTGTTAGTCGGCGGATCGGGGTCTTGCGATGAGGGTCGGGGTAGGGAACCTCCCGAGTTGGTCGCCGGGCCCTGGGTGATTGGCGTCAGGGTCAGGGAAGGCTTCATCGGAGAGATTGAGCCTTCAATCTCACTGGTGCGGCCATTGCCTGAAGCGGGGGGAAGCTGGGGCTCGGGGCGACCGTTTGCCTGAGTGCTGTCGTTCGTCCCTCGGTTCTGGTTAGCGAGGGCCTCTTGGCGCAGGCGCTCGTATTCTTCACGCGAGACCTCCTTGGCTTGGGGAATCGAGGTGGCACCGGGATTTGGCTGGCTGGTTGGTTGCTCAAGTTTGCTGGTTTGAACGGGTGTGGGTCCAGCAGGGCCCTTGTTCGGGTTGGCCATGAGGGCGGCGCTGATGCCAATCGTGGCAACAAGGGCGGTGGCGGCAAGGGCGGCGCCCACGGCGGCGCGGCGATTTGGGCGAGCGGGCTCGGGAACTTGGGTGAGCATTCGGCGGACGTGCTCCACCTTGATACGATCGAGGGGTGAATTCGGCTGGAGCTCGGTGACTCGTTCGTAGCAAACGAGGGCATCGGCAAGTTTGCCGAGGCGCTCCAAAGCATCGCCCTTAAGGGACATGGCATGGACATGGCTGGGATCGGCCTGGAGGGCCTCTTCGGCGGCAAGGAAGGCTTCGTCATGTCGGCCTTCGCCGAGGAGCTTGATGCCACTCTCGACCAAATCGTTGTTTGCTTGCCGTGCGTCGGCGAGGGTTTCCTCGGGCAAGGCATGACCGCACGATCGACAGAACTGGCTGTCCAGCGTATTGGCCTTTTCACATTCCGTACACGTTACCAACAACATCACCTTCAAAAATTGAACGTTCTAACTTACCGGACGAGTTTACCTTTGTAGTCCGTTCGCCTCCCACGATTTGTTTCTTCATGATAAACCTCGGCGAGCCCATCGTAGGCATATCCGGCCCGAATTCTAGCAATCTTACGGCAGGCTTGATGGAGGATGTTATGCACGGCTTGCTTGCTGGTGCCGTTGATGGCGCCGATTTCGTCGAATGACTTTCCGGCCATGCGGTAGGCGATGACCTCTCGTTGTCGGCAAGTTAGTTTGGACTCTCGGAAGAGGTAGGCGAGCTCTCGCTTTGTGAGATAGAGGTAACTCGGTTGCGGCGGCGGCAACATGAGACGGGCCTCTCGGCCCTTGGCAACGTTGAGCTTGCACCGGAAGGAGTCTTCGCTGTAATGAGGGCGCTCCGGGTCTCGGGGGATGGAGCGCAACAAGGAATCAGCGAGTCGTGAAAGTTGAATGGTGGTCAATCGAGCGTTCCAATTATTGGTAGACATACGTATACCATAAATGGAGTCATTGCGATTTTGTCAACCAGGATTTTGCGGTGCGTCGGGAGGGGCGGGTAGGCTTCGGTCGTGAGTCCCATCGTCGCGACAGTCGTCCTTGCGAGCACCTGCCAAAACCTGCTCTTGGAGCCCCGGAAAGCCTTGACTTGGGAAACCAATCAATGGGTGAGCGGAGAGATTGACCCGGGGATCGCTTGGGTGGATGTGGTGCCGAGTTGGGATGCGGAGGGCACGGAATCGGGGGGCCATGTTGAGGTCAAGATCGAACGTGAGGGCGAAAAGTACAGCTTTGGGCCTTGGTCTTTGAGGGAGCGGACAAGTATTGAGAACCAGAAGGGGAGCGCGGGGGCGTTGTATACGGATACGTTTGTTCCCAGCGTGTCGGGGGGCGTGGCCAAATTCACGGTGACGTTGGTTGCCGGCCCAGACGGGGTAATGCCTAGGTTGCGCTGGCTAAGGCTGGCGTTTTCGGCGGGTAAGAGTGAAGACGTCCCTTGGCGCGGGGAGGCGATTGAGGCGTTGGCGGTTCCGATTCGAGCCCAGGGAGACTATCCGGGGGGCAATGTGTTGTGTAGCCCGACGAGCGTCAGCATGGTCTTAAACTATTGGGCGAAGCAACTCAATCGGCCCCAGTTGGATGCAGACGTGCCGATTGTGCAGGCATGTGTGCATGATGTGGCGTGGAAAGGGACGGGGAATTGGGCATTTAATACAGCTTTTGCGACCACTCGGCCCGGCCTTTCGGCCTATGTCGCCCGGTTGGCAAACGTAAACACTCTTGAGGAGTGGCTCAAGAAGGGCGTGCCGGTCATTACGAGCGTGAGTTATGGGTTGCTGAAAGGCAAGCCTGTGCGGGATGATAATGACGGGCATTTGGTGGTTGCGGTGGGTGTTGATCGCGATGGGAACATCATGTTCAATGACCCAGGCAAGAAGCCGAATCGCCTGACCTATGGTCGTCAAGCATTTGAGCGAGCGTGGGCAGTGTCGAACAACACGGTCTATTTGATCCACCCAGATCGTTGGGATGTTCCGGCGCTGTAATCCTCACTAAGTTCTTTGATTTGGCAACCCTATGAAACGGCTACCGATTATCCTTCTCGTCGTGTGCATTCTTGTCTGCGGAGGCGGCATGTTTGCACTCAACAAGTTCCGCGCCGCCGCAATGAACAGCGGGCCCAAGATGAGCGATGTTTTCAAGGTGGATCGCGGACCGGTGGAGGTTCAGGTTGTTGAAAGCGGGGCGATTGAGGCGATCCGGGTTGTGGAACTCAAGAGCCGAGCGGCGGGGCGGCTCGCGAAGCTGCTTCGGGACGAAGGTGACCAAGTCGCGGCGGGCGAATTGATCGCAACAATTGACCCGACGGAAACCCGTTTGCAGGTTGACCAAAACTCGGCCCAGTTGCGGGGAGCCGAGGCTAGTTTGGCTCGTCAGGATATCGAGATTCGGCAACGCCGAGTCACGGCGGCGACTACGCTGGAACGAGCCCAGCAGAGGGTGATTCAGTTGGAGCGAGAGGCGAAGGTGCAGCCGGGCCTGACGCGGTCGGCCATTGAATCGGCCCAAGCGGCCCTAGTCACCGCGGAGAAGCAACTGGATCTCCTCGTGAAGTCCACCCAGCCCAATGAGCGGACCAGCGCACAGAGCGAGGCGGACCAAGCGGAACTCAATTTTGATAATGCGGTGAAGGAGCAGGGGCGGCTTGATGCCTTGCTGAAGCAGGAATACGTGAGCCAGCGCGAGGTGGACGCCCAGCGGTTGCAGGTGGAATTGGCGCGAAGTCGTCGAGACACGGCGCGAACGCGATTGGCGCGATTGGCGGAGCAGCAACTTAATGAGCGGCGGCAGGCTGAGGAGCGGGTGCGGCAAGCGCGGTCGGACTTAGCCCGGGCGAAAGCGGGCACGGTGCAGGATTCGGGCAAGCTGACGGAATTGAAAGATGCGCGCATTGCCGCGCGGGAGGCGCAGGTAGCGTTGGCGGATGTTGATGCCTTGATTGCCGGCCGCCGCCAGGGGCAAGCAAGCGTGGATCAGATTCGGTCGAGTTTGTCGGACAGTCAGCGCCAACTTGCGGAGACAAGTATCAAGGCACCGTTTGCGGGGGTTATTACGAAGCGGCTGGTGCAGGAGGGCGAACTTGTCAGCAGCCTCAGCAGCTTCAGTAGCGGGACGCCGATCGTTCGTTTGGAAGACCGCTCGCAGATGCTGGTTAAGCTCAATATTAATGAAATTGATGTTGCGAAGTTACGAGAAGGCATGAGGGCGACGATTCTTATTGATGCCTTGCCGAAGGACTCGTTCGATGGTGAGGTAACGAAGGTTGCGCCGGCCAAGTCGCAGGCGGAGGCGGGAGCAGGTCAAGGTCAGGTGGTCCGGTACGAGGTGGAAGTCCGCCTCGATAATCCCAACGGCAAGATCAAGAGCGGCATGACGGCCAAGTGCACGATGAAGGTGATTGATTTGGCGAAGGTGATTCGGGTGCCGGTGGATTACTTGATCAAGGAGGGGGATAAGCGGTATGTGATGGTGCTCCCGGAGAAGCCTACGCCGACTGATCTGGGGAAGAAAACCGAGGTCAAGACCGGAGCGGAATCCGCGTCGTTCATCCAGATTCTGAGTGGGCTTAAAGAAGGGGTGAGCCTTAAGCGGCCGCCTTATAATGGGCCCAAGCGCGACGGCTCAAGCATTACGGTTGAGGGCTAATGAACCTCTGGGACGCTTTTAAGGTCGCTTTCGACATGCTGCGCGTGCACAAGATGCGCGCCTTCTTAACCATGCTGGGCGTGATCATCGGGGTGATGAGCGTCTCGCTGATTGTCTTGGCGATGTCGGCCTTCCAGACCTACGTGAGCGATCAGTTCGCCCGGATTGGGAGCGATACAATTTTTGTAATGTTCAATCCGGGGCGGGAGGGCGCTGTTTTCGGGGATGTGGATGGGCTCAAGACGAGCGATATTGACTTTATCCAAGCGCGGGTGCCGGAGGTAGAGATCGCCAGTGGGTACCGCGAAGCGGGGAAACATGACCTCCGAGCCGGAACGGCAAAGCTTGAGGGGGTTGGGGTTAAGGGCATTGACCAGAACTTTGTGACGCTGAACACGGTGGAGCTCTTGAAGGGGCGGCAGATCAGTGAACAGGATCAAACGACCAAGGCGAGTGTGGCGGTCATCAGTGAGGATGTTGAGAAGGGTCTGTTTCCCAAGGGCGATAGCATTGGGAAAGTGATTCAGCTCGGTGGGCTGACGGTCGAGGTCATCGGGGTCGCCAAGAACCTTGAGTTGATGGGGGAGCGAGATACGAAAGTCATGTTTGTTCCCTTGGCGACGGCTAACGCGAAGTGGTTGGGGGGCGAGAATGTGGACCTGATCCTGCTCCGAGCTAAGAAGGGATTGACCATCAACAAGGTGATGGACAAGATTTGGGAGGCCCTTATGTTGAGATCGGGAGGCCGAAATATTTACAACGTCGAATCCAGCGAGAATGTCTTGAAGATCTTTCAGGGCATTTTGGGTGTTATTGGGATGATTTTGTCGGGGATTGCGGCATTGTCACTTCTGGTCGGGGGGATTGGCGTGATGAACATCATGCTCGTTTCGGTGACCGAACGGACGCGGGAGATTGGCCTGCGCAAGGCGGTTGGGGCCAAGCCATTCGCGATCATGAGCCAGTTCTTGATCGAATCGGCGACCTTGACCCTGTTGGGCGGTTTGATCGGTATGGCGATTGCCTGGGGATTTGGCAATTTGCTCACGATTATCACGATGATGACCAAGTGGCCGCGTGAAGGCGGCCTGGCGGCTCCTTTCCCGGTGGGGGCGGCGATTGGTTCGATGGTGTTTTCGGCCTTGATTGGGGTGGTGTTTGGCTTTTACCCGGCCGCTCGGGCGGCGAAGTTGCACCCAATTGATGCCTTGCGAAGCGAATAACGACGCTCGGGTCGTCATTACTGATCGTGGACGGGATTCGAGAGGCGACGGAGGCGATTGAGCGCGAGACTCTCTCAGCCCATGCGGTGCGTGCCGCTGATTCACAGGGGCGCGAACGGGCGGAAGATCCGGACCCGATTCGAACATGTTTTCAGCGAGATCGTGACCGAATCATTCACAGCAAGGCTTTTCGGCGCCTCAAACACAAGACTCAGGTTTTCATCGCACCGGCGGGGGATCATTACCGCACAAGGCTAACCCATACGCTCGAGGTCGCCCAGATCGCGCGGACAATCAGCCGCGCTTTGCGGTTGAACGAGGATCTGACGGAGGCGATTGCGCTGGGGCATGATACCGGGCATCCGCCGTTTGGGCACGCCGGGGAAGCGGCTCTTGATGAAGCGGTTCGGGCGCTGGGGGGCGATGGATTTCGTCATGTGGATCAGTCCTTGAGGGCGCTCACTTTGCTTGAACCGCTGAACTTGACGCGGGAGACTCTGGAGGGAATTGGAGGGCATAGCAAGGGGGAGAAGGATTTGAGGGTGGACGAGGCCAGTTTTTCCCCTAGTTGGGAGTCGGCGGTGGTCCGGATCAGTGACCGGATTGCTTATCTTAACCATGATCTTGAGGATGCGATTCGAAGCGGAATGATCGCGGAGGTTCCGGGTGAGTTCGCCTTCTTGGGGCGGACCAGTGGCCCTCGGATTGGGGCGATGGTGATGGATGTGGTTACAAACAGTAAAGATCGGGTGGCGCTGAGCCCGGAGATGTTGGATGTGATGAATCGCTTGAAGGACTGGATGTTCTCCAACGTTTACTTCCGGTATCCGACCCTTGCGCCGGAGCTTGAGAAATCAAAGCTACTCGTGGCCGAACTTTTTGGTTACCACGCAAAGGATAAGCCTTGGCAAGAAGCGGTGGACTATGTGGCCGGGATGACGGATCGGTTCGCGATTGCCGAGTTTGAGCGGCTGCGGGTGCCGGAGGGGTTTGCCAAGTTTCCTCGCCAGACCTGATGATTTGGTCCTGAGAACCCGAATAATTACTGGGTAGCTTCCCAGCGTGGAGGTGGAATTCCCCCCTCAATCATGCTGAATCGTGCACTCCTCGTTTCGATGCTGTTTGGCGTTTTGGCGCCCCTTGCGACAGCGATTCCTCTGTTGGACGCGGCGAAGTCGCGCAAGGAATTGACGCAGGAGGTCTTGGTCTTGACCAATGCAGAGCGGGCAAAATTCAAGTTGCCGCCGCTAACTTATGAAACGCGATTGGAGAAGGCGGCCCAGTGGATGGCGGAGGACATGGCGATCAACAATTACTTCGCACATGTGGACTCGCTGGATCGCAGTATTGGGCAGCGGGTGCCGTCGTTTGGCTACACGAATTATCAGACCCTGCGCGAGAACATTGCCGCGGGCTATCCGACCGCAGCGCAAGTGGTCGAGGGGTGGATGAACTCGCCGAGCCACCGAAAGGCGATTCTTTGCGATAAAGTGAAGCATTTGGGCGTTGGCTTCTATTTTGATGATGAGTCCAAATACAAGTGGTATTGGGTTCAAGAGTTTGGTCGCGAGCAGTAAACCGTCTATACTAAGCCCCACATATGGCACGACCAATTTGGAAGGGGCAGATTTCGTTTGGGCTTGTTGCGATTCCGGTGCTCCTGTTTGGGGGCGAGGAAACATCTGAGGGGGCGGTCCGGTTTAACCTCCTTGATAAAGCGAACAATGCCCGCGTCCGGAACCAGCGCATCAACGAAAAAACGGGCAAGCCCGTTGAGAAAGAAAACATCGTCAAAGGTTACGAACTCGAAGACGGAAGCTACATTACGTTTACCGAAGAGGATCTTGCCAGCCTAGCGGCCGAATCTAATCAGAGTGTCGAGATCACCGATTTCGTGGACGCGAAAGCGATCACCCCATCCTTTTTCGATAAGCCTTACTTCTTACTGCCTGAAAAGCGCGGTAGGAAGGCCTATGTCATCCTTCGGGATGCCCTCAAGGAGAAGAACAAGGTTGGGATCGCTAAGGTCGTCATCCGAACCCGTCAATATCTGTGTGCGGTATGGCCGGAGGGCAATGCGATCAAGCTGTATCTATTGCGCTACCCAAATGAGTTACGCGAACCCAAGGCCGATGACCTGCCCGGTACGGCCGAAGAGGTCGGAGCTACCCAGGCTGAGCTAGACATGGCGCAGCAGCTTATCGCGACGATGACTCATGAGTTTGAGCCCGGAAAGTACAGAGACGAGTACAAAGAGCGCTTCTTGAAGTGGGTTGAAGAGCGATCGAAAGAAGGCGGCAAGAGGGCGGTTGAGGTGGTATCCGAAGGCGATGACAGCGAGGTCATTGATATCATGTCGCTCCTCAAAGAGAGCATGGCCAAAGCCAAGAAAGCGTGAGGAAGCTAGGCCCCTACCGAGCGAAACGTGATTTTTCGAAAACGGCGGAGCCGGCGGGTTCGGACCCCGGCGAGTCGCACGGTCGGTTTTGTGTCCAGAAGCACGACGCGACCCGCTTGCACTATGACTTACGGCTTGAGATAGACGGGGTTCTGAAGAGTTGGGCGATGCCCAAGGGGCCGAGTCTTGACCCTTCGAATAAGCGATTGGCGGTCCAGGTCGAGGATCACCCGATCGAGTACGGGAGCTTTGAGGGCACGATCCCCAAGGGTGAGTATGGAGGCGGCAGCGTCATGTTGTGGGACCATGGCACGTTCACTTGCGACACGGACCCCGATGCGGAACTGGCCAAGGGGGAGATGAAGGTCATCTTCCATGGGGAGCGGATGAAGGGCAAATGGGCGCTCATTCGGATGAAGCCCAAGGACGGCGAGACGCAAATTCCTTGGCTATTCTTGAAGGAAAAGGACGCTGCGGTTCGGACCGACGGGGAGGACCTGCCGGAGCAGTTTACGACGAGTGTGACGACCGGGCGGACCATGGACGAGATTGCCCGTGGAGCGTCGGCCCAAGCGACCACAGCGATGCCAAAAGAGATGCGTCCCCAACTGGCTACGTTGGCTGAGCATCCGCCTCAGGGTGAGGATTGGATTCATGAGATAAAGTTCGATGGTTACCGGATCCTGGCGTTCTTGAAGGATGGGAAGGTCCGGTTGATGAGCCGAAATGGGGTGGATTACACTAAGGACTTCAGGTCAATTGCGCGATCGGTGGAGGCGATACCGCTTCGAGAGGCCATTTTGGATGGGGAAGTCGTGGTCCTCAATGAGAAGGGGATATCCGATTTCGCGGCTTTGCAAAGCTTCATTGAGGGCACTCCCGCTAAGTTAAGCTACTTTGTTTTCGATATGCCGTTCGTGGAAGGGCATGACCTCACCAACCGGCCCCTGCTGGAGCGAAAGACTCTCCTCAAAGAGGTCTTGAATGATGTGGAAGGGGTGATGTTTAGCGATCATATCTTGGGGCATGGGCCGGTCGTGTTTCGCCAAGCCGCAGAGCAAGGGCTGGAGGGGATCGTCAGCAAGCGGGTGGACGCTAAGTATCGTCAAGCGCGTACCCGCGACTGGGTCAAGGTGAAATGCATCAAGCGGCAGGAGTTTGTCGTGGGGGGCTATACGGAGCCGGGTGGGTCTCGAACGGGGTTTGGGTCGTTGGCGGTGGGAACCTACCAGGATGGGAAGCTGATCTTTGCGGGGCGGGTGGGCTCCGGCTTTGATGAAAAGAAGCTGAAGTCCACTTTTGATCGCCTCAGGGAGCGGGACGGGTCTCCCTTTGAGCCCGGGATGTCCAAGGAGGAAATGAAGGGCATGCACTATGTGGAACCGGAGTTGGTATGCGAGGTCGAGTTTAGCAATTGGACGCCCGATGGACGATTGCGCCATCCGGTCTTCAAGGGGTTCCGTGATGACAAGCTAGCTTCAGAGGTTGTGATGGAGCATGCGGCGGAGGAAGTAGTCCGCGTGACGAACCCTGACCGGGTGATCTATCCCAAAGATGGGGTTACGAAGTTGCAATTGGCGGAGTACTTGGTGGCGGTATCACCGTGGCTATTGCCGCACCTTTTGGATCGCGCTCTGTCGATTGTTCGGGCTCCCCAAGGCTTGGCGGGGGACTTCTTCTTTCAGAAGAATTACACTGACTCCTTGCCGGATGACTTGCACCCTGTGCCGATTGATGATGGGTACGGAATTGGGCTTGATGGGTCACCAGGGTTGGTAGCCCTAGCTCAGTTTGGGGTGATGGAAATTCACCCTTGGGGGAGCCGGGCTAGTGATTTGGAGCGGCCAGACCGCATTACCTTTGACCTTGACCCTGATGCGGGCTTGGGTTGGCCCGACGTGGTGCGGGCGGCGAACAATGTTCGGGCGGTGTTGGAGCGCCTGGGGTTGAAGAGTTGGGTCAAGACCAGTGGTGGCAAAGGGTTACATGTTTGCTTGCCGCTCAAGCCGGACTTAGAGTGGAAGGAGGTAAAGGCGTTTTGTCACGGGATCGCGATCATGCTTGAACGGATGTCGCCGAAGGATTACACGTCCAACATGAGCATGGCCAAGCGAGGTGGCCGCGTGTTTATTGATTATCTCCGGAATGGACGAGGCGCGACCTCAATTTCGGCTTACTCGCCACGGGCGAGGGACGGGGCGGCCGTGAGCATGCCCGTTCACTGGGAGGAACTGAGCGAGTTGGAATCGGCGCACACATTTACGATCGGGAATGCGCTCCATCGGTTGAAAACCCAGCGGCTCGATCCTTGGAAGGAGTTCCTGGAGGAACCGCAGGATTTGCGGGTGGTGGTGGAGAAGCTTGCTTGATGCTAAACTCGGAGCATGCCAACCGCAGATTTGACCACGCCTTTGCATGATGCACACCTTCGATCGGGGGCTAGGATGGTGCCGTTTGCGGGCTATTCGATGCCCGTTCAGTACGACAGTGTGATTGCAGAGAGTAAGTCCGTTCGCGACCGCGCGGGGATGTTTGATGTGAGCCATATGGGCAGGTTGCGGCTCATGGGCAAGCGGGCTTTGGAGTTCCTTGAGCGGGTGACGACTAATGATGTGGCGAAGATCCCTACCTCGGATGGGCACTATTCGCTTCTACCGAACCCCGCGGGCGGGGTAGTGGACGACATTATCCTGTACAAGATTAGCGACGAGGACTTTGGCATGGTGGTCAATGCCTCGAATCATGACAAGGACGTGGCGTGGCTTCAAGACCAGAACCAATATGATGTCGTCATTCGGGACGATACCGATGAGACGGCGATGATCGCGGTACAAGGGCCGAAAGCGGTGGAGATCTTGGCTGGCCTTGCGGCGGACGGAGACGGGTTACGCGCTCGGGATATGTTTGGAACCTTGAACACCGAGATTGCGGGGGTGCCTTGCTTTGCGGCCCGCAGCGGTTATACGGGTGAAGATGGATTTGAACTGATCTGTGAAGCTGCGCGGGCGGACGCCGTGTGGAACTCGCTGCTGCAGGCCGGAGTGGCCCCTTGCGGCTTGGGTTCGCGTGATGTACTGCGGGTTGAAGCCGGGCTCCCGCTCTATGGACATGAGCTGAACGACAGTATGTCGCCGCTATGCGCTGGGCTCGGTTGGGTGATCAGCAAAGAGAAGGAATTCATCGGGTCGGACAAGATGGCGGTCGTGAGGGAGCAGGGGGCCCCTGTGAAGCTCGTGGGGGTCAAGCTTGACGGTAAACGGTTGCCGCAAGCCGATATGTTTGTGTCGGTTGAGGGAGGTGTTATTGGTCGAGTCAGTAGCGGGGTCTATTCGCCGCTTCTGGAGTGTGGCATTGCCTTCGCCTTCGTGGACCCAAGCGTAAAGTTTGGGACACCTTGCGAAATTGACATGCGCGGGAAGGCCGAGAATGGCGTCATCGTGAACAAGCGATTCTTTAAGCGAGCCTAGAGTTTCATCGTCGCTCGGTCGGTGATCTGGGCCCATTGGGCATTGCGAATCTCTTCTTTGGTGGGGGGACGTTGCTTGCGGACGGCGGCATCAAAGTTTTCTTCGAGTTCATCCCGGGCATCCTCAAGGACATCTAGGATTTGCATGCTCGTCTCAATTCGTGGGGCCTCCATGACTTTAGCGTAGCGGACACTGTCACTTCCCGAGGCGGAGACCCGACCGAGGATGTTTTTGCCGTCTACGCTGAGGCGGACTTCGATCGTGAGGGTCTGGCGGCGGTCGTCGTATCGGATATCTACTTGGGCGTCTAGGGTGGCGTCGCCTCTCCGGTCGTAGTCAAGGTACTTGGCGCGCGATCGGCGCGTGAGTTCGTCTTCGATATCACGTTCGATGTCGTGCTTAGAGCGGAAGTTGACCTTGGAGCTTGTGAGGTTCACGTCAATGTCGCCGTACTCAACGAGTAGCTCTTGGTCGGTGAACTTAGGGTCGTAGATTTCGACATCGGTCGGAGCCATAGTAAGACCGTTCGTGAGGGTATCGAGCTTGGCGGGCGGAAGGAGTAGGGTGGCGCGGACCCGGCCGTCTAGGGAGAACAGGGCAATGCCGCGAGCTTCAATGACGTCTAATTGCCAGTTCTCAATGCGCCCATTCAAGAAGTACGGGATGGATGGTGTGCCTAGCGGTTTGAGGTAGTCCTCTAGAATCGGGCCAGGCTCGGGGTAACCCAAACGAATGGCGGTCACCTTGGCCTTATCGCCGCGACCATTGAGGAGGGCATCCACCCGGAATGGGGTGCCTTCGCTGACTTTGACGTTCAGGGCTTCGGGGCGAATGGCTCCCTTTTCGGTGCCGAAGGTGCGCTTGATATCGGCATCCGACGTGGCGCCGATCCGGATGCCGGACCACGCAGACCCGATGAAGCTCTCGATAGGCTCCGGTACGAGGGCCTTGGGCGCGAGGAGATTGGCGGCGAGAAGGATGGCGATCATCAATTTGCTTAGACGGCTCACAAGATTGCTGGGAAACATGGAATAGCAAAAGTGTAAGGATTGGCAAGCATGGCGGAGCAAGGCGAAAAGACGGGTCAGGCCGAAGGGACTGAAGCAAAAGGGAAGAAGGGCAAGGGGAAGTTGATCATTGTTGGGG
>JADZDX010000086.1 GCA_020850835.1 Fimbriimonadaceae bacterium | reverse complement strand
GGAAAGGAGATTCGCATTCGCGCGCTGATACCGACCTCCAATAAGACCATCACGGATAAGTTCGAAACTGTAGACGGCGTTGGGGTCAGCGGAATCGTGGATCTCAAGATCTAGTTCGAAGATCAAATGCAACAACGGCCGCGCTAACGTGAACGTTTAGCGACCGGCCTTTGCCAAACATCGGGATGTACACCGCGGCATCCCGATGTTTCATTACTCCGCTATACACCCCATTGACCTCGTTTCCTAGGACTAAACACACCTTATCGGGCCATTCAAACTGCACATATGGCACCGCGCCTTCCGCTATCTCAATCGCAATCAGGGCATATCCCTCACCTTTGAGCCAAACGGCCGCGTCTTCGTGCGCACCAAAATGCCGGTGAGCGATCCGACGGTGATGTCCCATGCTCGTAACGTGGATTTGAGGATGGGGCGGGACCGGTGTGTTGCCACTTGTGACGATGAGTCTCGCCCCGCAACCGTCGGCAACTCGAAACATGCCGCCGACATTGTAAGGGTCATCGAGATCCTGCAGAAAGAAGGCCAACTCCGTCGGGCGACTTCTCGCGATAAACTCCCGGTGAAGTTGCCGCACGCCCGTCTTGCTGCGGATGGTCCTTTTGTTAGCTCCTTCGCTCATATGACATGATTGTAATGTCATGGGCGGGCTAGGTGCGTCGGGGTTGGTCTTTGTGGGTGCTGGCCTCGGGGCGGTGTGCCGTTACTGGGTCGGCGCGGTGGTTGGTGGCAGGAGTTTTCCTTGGGCAACCCTCGGTGTCAATGTGGTTGGCGGTTTGATCATCGGCTTGATTATTTCCGCCTTACCATCCACTTCAGGTGCACGTGCATTCTGGGTTGTCGGAGTCCTAGGGGGCTTCACCACATTTAGCGCCTTCTCCGCCGAGGTGGTTCAGATGCTCGCTTCCCGGTCAATCGGGAGTGCCATTTGGTATGTGGCATTGTCCAACATTGGTGCGATCGGCGCCTGTGCAGTTGGTTGGTGGGTGGCGACAAAGCTGAGTCTATGAGTTACGAGAGATTCCTGCGCCCAGCCCTCTTTCGGCTTGATCCTGAAGCTGCACATAACCTTGCCCTATGGGCCATTTCTCATGGCCTCATCCGAGGCAGAGTGCTGAATGATCCCAGGTTGCGTTTTTCGGCGTGTGGCCTTGATTTTCCGAATCCGCTGGGGTTGGCTGCTGGCGTGGACAAGAACGGCTCGGCGGTGAATTGCTGGGCAGGACTGGGATTTGGATCCGCCGAAATCGGGACCGTTACTGCACATCCCCAGCCGGGGAATGTGCGTCCTCGGCTGTTCCGGTTCCCAGAACAACGTGCCGTGATCAACCGGATGGGTTTCAATAATCACGGTGTGCGTGATTTGGCCATGGCCATGTCCAAGCGACGTCCTTCCATACCCGTTGGAGTTAACCTGGGGAAGTCGAAAGTTACCCCGCTGTCGGAAGCTCCGGATGATTACCTCTTTAGCTATCGCCACGTTGCGAGATTTGCAGACTACGTGGTCGTAAACGTATCTTCGCCAAATACGCCCGGGCTCCGCGACCTACAAGGCGTCTCGGCTTTGCGCGACATTGTCATGCCGCTCCTTGCCGAGCCTTTGTCACGCCCATTATTCGTTAAAATCGCGCCGGACTTGCACCTCGATGACATCACCCAAATTGCTGAGATGTCGAAGGAGGTTGGCCTGGCGGGCATTGTTGCCACGAACACTACACTGGATCATTCCTCAATTTCTGCAAAGCAGGATCAGCAAGGTGGGCTCTCGGGAGCTCCTTTATTCGAAAAGTCCACCGCGGTGATTCGTCATATCAAGTCCGTCGCACCCGAACTAGTGGTGGTTGGTGTTGGAGGCGTGTTCAGCGGCGCGGACTTGAAAGCCAAGCTCGATGCTGGCGCTACCTGGGTCCAGGTCTACACGGGTTGGGTGTACAGGGGGCCTCTGATGCCCTACCGGGTGCTATCGGAGTACCTTGATCTCTTAGATTGATACTAGAGTGGAAGCTAGAAAGGCGAGAATCACTCCATTGTGAAGGGTGTGATAGTAGGTGCTCTCGCGAATTCCCCCCACAAAGTAGCGCCAAGAGAAGAACATTCCGCTAATCCATAGAGCCAAGGCGGCACCGAGGGGCACCCCAACGACCATGTGAATCAAGCCGAACTTGAGCGATCGGAAGGTGGCGTCCATCCAGTTCATAGTGCCACGGCGGAAGACTTCTTCCTCACGCCGGGCTAAGCGAGGTAGGTTCAGAGCTAAGAGCCCGATGAAGATGAGGCCAAACCACGGTATCTGAGCGGGAGCGACCATGAGGTTCGTCCCTTCTTCTCCCTTTGCCAGCAGGCTTAGCCATGAGAACCGAAGAATTGGACTTAGCCCCATTAAAAGCAAGATCGCGGTAACCAGAATCGCCACCTCGACAATCACGATGGCGATCGCCTTAACCCACTCAATGAAGGGTCGTCTCACAAAGACGGTCATATGGCGCCGCGCCTGACCTGAACGAGCATACTGGACAAAGTTCACGGTCACAAATAGCGTGAATCCAAGTTTGACAACATCTAGAACGGTCACAGGGGGCACTTGGAGCGGGGTTTGCGGCGCACTTTAGGAACGGCAATCTCCTTGGTTCCATTGAGCCAATCGGCGGTTCCCCCCGCCTTCGCTAGGAAGTCCGGCAGGGATCCCTCGTTGATAATTTCGCCACCATGCTCACCCGCCCCGGGGCCGAGGTCAATGAGCCAGTCAGCGGCCAACATGGTCTCTTCGTCATGCTCCACAACAATCACAGTGTTCCCAATGTCGCGTAAACGCTCTAGGGTCGCAATGAGCTTTTGGTTGTCACGTTGGTGCAAGCCTATTGACGGCTCATCCAGAACGTACAAGCATCCCATCAGTCCGCTCCCAATTTGGGTGGCAAGGCGAATGCGCTGGGCTTCTCCACCCGCGAGGGTCCTCGCATTGCGATCCAGAGTCAAGTAGGAAAGTCCTACATTATTAAGGAATTTCAGCCGTTCTTGGATCTCTTTCACCGCACGCTCCGCAATCGCCAATTGGCGCTTGTTCAACTTGTTGGGTAAGCGGTCAAAGAATGCACTGGCGTCCTCGACGGCTAGGCGCGTAATGTCGGCGATACTCTTGCCGTCAATCTTCACGCTCAGGGTCTCGGGCTTAAGGCGCTGGCCCTTGCACGTCGGGCAGGGCTTGGTTGTCATATATTGCTCGAGGTCGCGCTTCACCCAATCGCTTTCGGTCTGCTCGTATTTCTTGCGGAGGATGGTGAAGACGCCTTCCCAATTGGCGTTGAATTTGCGCTCGCCACTCGCGAACTTCATTGAAACGACTACCGGTTCCTTGATGCCGTGCCAGATCAGTTCGAGTTGTTCGGGAGTGAGGAGGTTGATCGGTTGATAAGCATCGAACCCATACTTTTCGCCGACCGCAGTCAAGACGTCGGGCCACCACTCCCGGGTTTCTCCGCTCTTGTAGACAAACGGGGCGATCGCTCCGTTTCGGACGGGTCGCGTCCAGTCGGGGACGATCAAATCAACATCAAACTCGGTCTTGGTTCCAAGCCCAGTGCACTCCGGGCAAGCTCCGTAAGGGGAGTTGAATGAGAAAGCGCGGGGTTCGGGTTCCGGTAGGTTAAATCCGCACTCGGCGCAGGAGTAGGACTCTGAAAACTGTTCATCCAGCCAGTCTCCGCCATCAGCATCTTGGTGCGAGATACAGACCGAACCGCTGCTCATCTTCAGGGCGCTTTCAACGGAATCAGCGAGCCTCCGATCAAGACCATCCTTCTTCACGAGGCGATCAACGACGACCTCAATGGTGTGCTGCTTATAGCGATCCATTGGAATATCGTCGGTAACTTCGTACATGTCACCATCTACCCGCACACGGACGTAGCCGGCCTTGGCGGCTTCGGCGATTTCTTTCTTGTACTCGCCTTTGCGCCCCCGCACGATGGGAGCAAGGACCTGCAGGCGCGATCCGTCCGGAAGCTCGAGGACGCGATCAACGATCTGGTCGGTGCTTTGGCGTTCGATCGGGCCATGACCATTGGGGCAGAATGGGGTTCCTGCGCGGGCGAAGAGGATGCGGAGGTAGTCGTAGATTTCGGTCACGGTACCGACGGTAGAGCGTGGGTTCTTACTCGCACTCTTTTGGTCTATGCTTACCGCGGGGCTGAGCCCCTCAATGTGGTCTACATCCGGCTTATCCATTTGCCCCAGAAACTGGCGGGCATAGGCACTGAGGGACTCGACATAGCGCCGTTGCCCTTCGGCGTAGATCGTGTCAAACGCGAGGCTCGATTTTCCGGAGCCGCTGAGCCCGGTGATGACCACGAGCTTATCCCGGGGAATCTCGACCGTGATGTTCTTCAGGTTATTCTCGCGCGCTCCAACAACGACGATCTTATCCAGCCCCATAGGTAGACGGAAGAATACCCCTTCGGTCAAGAGAGGCATTGATGGAGTGCAGAAGAAAAGCAGAACCAAGGTTCCATTTCCCAATGAAACTCTGTATCATGAGGATCATGCGAACTGCCCTGGGGCTCTCAATCGCGCTTCTGGTCACAAGTTCCCGCGCCACCTATGGTGAGGATGCCATCACTCACTTCACCGCCAGCGTACCAATTCGGATTACCGGATTCACCGAGTCTCCATTGCGAGTCGTCAGTGGTTCAAATGTGACGTTCGGTATCAATGCTGGCCCACAGTACTACGTCCCACCCATGGAGTTTGAGACCTATTTCTGGCGGCCGGGGGATATCACGGACATGCAGCTGACCATCGGGGGCGAGGCGATTGACCTTTTGTTGCCGCCTGCGCCGGATGTGACGTGGACTAAGTCCGTCACCTTTTTGTCCAATCACTTCAACCACAACGCCACCATCCCGATAGTTCTCACCGTTTCTTCGGAGTTTGAGAAGGTTTCCAACCCAGGCGGAACGATCCTTGAAACTATCACCAAGTCAAAAAGCGTGACGGTTCAGTGCAAGATCTACAACGACTTACTCAGCTGGCGCACGACGGTTGATGCGAACGGGAATCCGGATACAAATCCGCATAGCTATCCCACGGTTGCCAATGAAGGGCTAGTGGCGGTTCGTCCCCAATTCACCAACATGAAGCATGATGTGCCGGACAACGCTACGCTCACGACTGCAGAAATCATCAATCCAAGTCCGGCCCGCTTGGCGGAAGCTACTGGTGTTTTTGCATTCACTCATGGAAGCCCACCGTACGTGCAAGATTCTGGCACTGGTCTGATGGATGCTTACGAAGTGGCCAACGCCGTGACTTCTCGGGTAGCAGGGCACCCGCCAATGAGCTTCGCCATCTACTACGCCTGCAGCATGTTTGCCGCAGCGGCTACATGGTTCAATGCCCACTTTGATTCAACAACAAATCACTCCTTCGCCGGATTTGACAAGAATGTAGAATCAAGCCTAAAGAAAAATGACCGAACACCCATTTTGGTGGTTCCTTTTGGAAAAGTTAGCTCTACTCTGGCCACCCACTTGAGCGAACATGCCTTAGGCTTCATCAAAGGTCTCAAGGATGGTGATACCTCGTCTCTCGCTTTGGACTTTTCAAACACGGTTTTCCCTCCTCGCAAGGAGAAGAGACTGTCCGTTGATGGAAAGAACTGGGAGTATGAGTTGCTTGATATGCTTCTTAGTGGCGACGGATCTGCAACGCTAAATCGCGTTTATGGTCATCACGAAGCATTGGCGAGCATCGAGGACGGAAATCCAAATTGTGAGACTTTAGACACTTGGTACTTAACAAGGTGAAACATATGAAGACACTTAGATCGTTGACCATCACCGCCACTCTTGGTTGCGTTACGGCTATCGCATTCGCCCAAGCTGGAATTACAGAGGCCGAGCTGAATCACAACGTGAACTTTCGCCAAGGCATGGGATCCACGCAGAGGTTATCACTTCGTGAAGTGCTTCTGCGAACCGGACATGAGGCGAAACTCAGTTCGGCACTTGTCCTCTATGAATGGCTCTTTCAGAAGTACTCTCGTGTGCTTGAGACCGTCTTGCCAAGACTGGCACAAAACAGACGAGTTGAGTCCATAACTGAAATAGAACACTCTGTCATGTTTCAGTTTCGCAACTTCTTTACCTTCTTGGTTTCAGATCAAAATCGAGTAATAAGTTTCTCGTGTAGGCTGACCGTTCAACAACGTGATCAAATTAGAGAAGCCTTTCATCCTGCAATCTCGCAACCTGACCTGGAGGCGTTCGTGGAAGCACTTGCGACAAGAAGCGGGGCTAGTCTCGCGGGCTTGGACTATATCTTCAGAACATCTGAAGACACACCTTACAACAGGCCGGTTGCCTATCTTGGCTGCCTTCCGCTAACCAGATATGCATTGGGCCCTGGCTTGTCAGGGAATTTTGATAAGTTTACTGGGTTACCTATTCATGTGCAATTTGCGTATGATGTTCCACCCTACGAGCCCCCTTTCCGCGATGTGATCGAAGACGAAGAAGGCTACAACCTTGCCCTTCCCCTCGCCACTGAACACGTTCCCTGGGCGTCTTATCGCCTGGCGGTTCTGGCTCCGGTCTATACTGTCCCGGACTTTGGTGAGAATCAGGTCTATCAGTCGCCAAGGCACGCGGCTCTGATTGCCGCAAACAAACGTTGCCTCATTACCGACATTATCGCACTCCCCGTGCGTGACGATAACAAGATCGTGCAGTATGTGAACTTCAGTTTCGACTCTCAAACCCGCGAATTGCTGGCCATGAGCGAAGATTTGACAGGCTCAACTGTCGGGGCACCAATCGGCAGCTTGAAGAGTGCCCTGAATCTAACCCAGATGATCGCGCTGCCTAACCGACAATTGAAGATGCCCTTGAACTCAGTGAAGGATGCAGGCCCGATGCCAGAAAAGGGTCTGAGGAAGGTCATTGTTCGCCAAGGCAAGCTCTTTTTCAACGCCAACCTAGACGCAGAAAAGCGAGTCATCTGGATTGAAGGGAAGCCTTATCAATCCACTCGCGCATTCACCGAGAAGCTATTGAAGCTCTTCCCCCGATAGTCCATGACGTACGAAATCCTGTTGGGCGAAGGCCCAACAGGATTGAAGCGACGATGCCAGCTTGTTAAGCGGACTTGCGTCGGCGACGTACGAGAGTGGCGAGGCCAAGACCAAGAGCCGCCATGGAAGCGGGCTCTGGCACGCACTCAACGGTCATCTGAGATTGAGCATGGTTTCCGATGCCCTCGTAAAATCGCACGGCCGTGTTGCTTGGCAAGGGTTGGTTGACGGACTGGTAGTAGACCGCGGCATGGTTCAATGCCGAGGAGCTCGCGTTGCTGACCTGGAAGTTTGTTCCGCTTGCGTCGAAATTCGCCCCATTGTCATAAATCGCAGACCAGATAGCGAGTTGGAGACCGGCTTGCTTGCTGGCCGTGTTCGCGCTGGCGAAGTTTGCCCCCAAGATTCGCCCGGCTCGTGAGAGACCGTCCGAAGCATTGGTGTCCAACGTGAATGAATTGTAGTTGTTGAAACTGTAATTCAAGAATCGCAAGGCATCAGCACAGTAGGTCGAGAACGTGTTGGCTCCGTCGGTAAACATAAGTCGTCCGGCCTTAACGCTAACGGGACCGGTTCCATTGACCGTGATCGATACAGACTGAGCATTCGATAGCTCGGTGCCGGTGAACTTCAGGCTGTCAGCATTGGCGATTGCGCCCATGCAGAGCAGGCCCAACAAAAACAAAGATGATTGTCGCTTCATTAATATCTCCAAATTTCATTTAAACCGAGGCCCTTTTGATTGCCTCGCACCCAGTAGGGCGAGAACATTATTCGACACAAAGTCAGCCAATTGGTAGGTTCAAACAAAAAACTGGCAAGCCTACTCGCGGCAGAAATACCGGAGCGCAAAAGGGCCCCAGACCGTCCAATTAGGTATGAGTTTGCTTCCAACTTTCCTCGTGCTTCTAGCTGCACCGACCGCTGACGTCAAATCCCCGGAAATCGTGGATGCCGCCCTCTACAAGAACGGCTACAGTGCCATCGTTCGCAAAGTGGAGTTGGACGCGGACGGGGATACGATGATCGGGGACATTCGACCTTCCATGATGGGAACCTTCTGGGTCTATGGGTCGCCCGGGCTGAAACTAGACTCGATCGTGAACACAACGGTGACCAACAAGACCGAGGTTTTTGCTAACTCGGTTCCCGAGATTCTCCGCTTGAATCAAGGGGCACGGGTTACGCTGAATCTGCGAGATACTGCCATCACCGGCAAGCTCACCAAGGTCACAAATATTGCCTTGATCGAAACCGCGGATGGAACAGTGGCCGTTAATGTCAGCGACATCTCACGAGCAACGATTCTGGGCCCGGCCAAGATGTCGTCTGAAACGACGGTGCCCTCCGGCGGCCTTCGGGTCAAGTCAAACGGCAAGGGAACCCTTTACCTATTGAGCGTCGAAACTGGCCTAGACTGGGAACCCCAATACTGGTTTGAAGTAGTTGACGATAGCCGATTGAAGTTTACGATGCGGACCACGGTCATCAACAATATCGGGGAATTGAAGGGAGCGGATCTGAGCTTCGTGGCCGGTTCGCCTAATCTGCCCATGGTTGGCCAGTGGGATCCATTCACCCTGTTCAACCAGGCCTATCGTCCGCCTGTCAGCGGCGGTTTTGGTGGAGGTGCTGGTCGCCCCGCCCCGATGCAGAATGCGGCGCCCGCAACGGCGGGTATGGAAATGGGAGATGTGTTTGATGCTGGGGATGCTTCGGGCGATGCCCTGGGCGAGCTGTTCTACTACAAGCGCAACAAAGTAGACCTAGCGCAGGACGGAAAGGGGTATTACGTTCTCTTTGAGGCCGCCACTAACTACTCAACCCTCTACACAACGGACTTTTCCGCCGACACCGCCGATGAGGCCCCGCTTGAGACTTGGCAGTCCCTAAAGTTTAAGAACAATAGTGGCGCCCCATTGACGACCGCCCCAGCGACTGCCTATCGCGACAGCAAGTTGATTGGTCAGGACATACTAAAATACACGCCAGCCGGCTCCGAAGGCTCTCTCAAACTGGCTCGGGCGGTGGATATCAGTAGCGTATACAACTCATCCGAGTCATCGGCGGGCACCATGGTCGTGAATGGTCGTACGTATCAAGTGGCCCTTCGGGCCGGGACGGTGACTATCCACAACACCAAGAAAGATGAAGTTCTTATCGAGGTTCAAGCTATTGCTCAGGGAGAGGTGCAATCGGCTGACAATGCGGGGGATATCAAGCGGATGGCCGAACGATTAACGGAGCTAAATCCGATGTCTCGGATTAAATGGACGATCCGGTTGAAGGCCAATGAGAAGCGTCAACTGAAGTTCACCTACAAGAGAGTGATCCAGTAGTTAAGCCTTGGCCACCATGCTGGCGATCTTCGCCTTTTCGTCGGCAGACAATGTGGCTTCTTTGTGACTCAGCAAGGCGATCGCGGTAGCGCCAAAGGATCCCTTGTAGAAACTCTGAACAATCGCAGCGAGCGCCGCCGCCGCCGCATCATCATGCCCATGAACGGGAACATAGTAGAACTTTCCGAGCACCACTTCATGCAGGACAAGGCCCTTCTTCTCTAGGATTCGAAGTTGAGTCCGAATCGTTGAGTTATGTACCTGCTTGGGCATCTTCTCGAGCACTTCATTTGCTGTCAGCCGGTCGTGGCGGTAGAGCGCTTCCATGATTTGTTGTTCGCGCTTGGATAGGTATGCGTTGGGGACCCTCATTGTGTATTTTTGCTCGCCATAATTGGCATGTGAAAGGGCGTCCCGTCGTGCTGTTACTCAGTGGTGGAGTTGATTCAACAACCACTGGCGCAATATTACGCGAGGCGGGATATGCCCTCTATGCTTTATCGTTTGACTACGGGCAAAGACACAAAATAGAACTAAGGTCCTGCATTGAATCGGCAAAATTGTTAAAAGTTGCTCAGCACAAAACAGTTCATATTGATTTGCGAGCCTTCGGCGGCTCGGCCTTGACTGACAATATCGGGGTTCCCAAGGGACATGATTTCCGAAAGGATATTCCGGTTACCTACGTCCCGGCTAGAAACACGCTCTTCTTAAGCTTTGCCTTGGGTTGGGCAGAGGTATTGGGAGCCTGTGACATTGCGATTGGTGTGACCGCCGTGGATTACAGTGGGTACCCCGACTGCCGCCCAGAGTTTATCGAGGCGTTTGAAAAGCTGGCGAATCTGGGTACAAAGGCAGGGATCGAAGGCGACCGGTTCAATGTTCACACTCCGTTGATCAATATGACAAAGGTTGAGATCCTACGTGAGGGCTTGCGCTTGGGCGTGGACTACGGAAAGACGCATTCGTGCTACGACCCAGGGTCCAATGGCGAACCTTGTTGCGAGTGCGATAGTTGCTTAATCCGGGCTAGGGCTTTCCTCGAATTGGGAATGCCCGACCCCGTCCTTACCGCATCAACGTAAAGTTGCCAATACTCGCGCGTACCTTGGTGGGTGTATCGCCATCCAGGCCGATAACCGAAACAGAGGCCATCCCCCCTTGCTGGTAGAGTCGATAGTTGATCCCTTGGCCATAAATAACATGCCCCGATCCTGCGAGGATCACCATGATGCGGTCACCGCTGTCGGGCCAATGTTTCATCGCCTTAAGGGCGGAATCAGCCATAGCTGTATCCCAGTACACTTGAGCCCCGTACATGTCTGGCTGGGATGCTGTCGGAGGGTGGTCTCCCATCAAGGCATCAAAAACCATCTTGTGGTTGGCATTGGAGCGATCAATGGGTGGCACTTGTCCCTTGACGTCATCGGGCAGACTTTCGTAGGTCCGCCGAGTTACCGCCCGCACCCAATCACGCGGGACATTTAGCGCGACCATGGGTAGTCTCAGTTCCTTGACGACATCAAAGAGTGGCTTGTAGATTGAGTAGTCAAACCCCCATTGGTTTTTCCAGTCAGCTTCGGCTTGGAATTGTTCCTCACTCCAGTAGCCCATGGACCATGGGTTGAGGTTCTTCTGGTTTGGGCGAGTGAACATTTCTAAACCCACGATGACTGTCCTGCCTTCTGCGTCGAGGGCACGGATAATGTCCGCCAGGGCCTCCTTATGGTTCTTGTTATCGTGGCTTTCACCAAACAGCAGGAACTTCACGGGGGCAGCGGCTTTGACGATCGCAGAGACCTTAGTGGGCCTCCCGTTGGCAAGGTCGGTGTAGCCAGGTTCCGCAAGTACAACCCGGCCTGGCCCAATAGGGAGCATCAAGACGTTGGCGGCGACGGCAAGAGCTGGAAGAATCATCATGGTAAGGTTACCGCCCGCAAAGGTGCTGGTTTACACGGTGAAACCTAACAATCGACTCAAATTACTTGTTCCCACGAACCTAAAACCTAGACATTTTGACCCTGAATGAAGTGCGGTTTTCGCCAACACTCCTTGTGTGAATGGGGCGGTTTGCGTCCCATGGAGGATCAAGGGCAGGATGCCGCACTATCAATACACCGCAATGGACGCTGGCGGCAAGACCGTCAAGTCAATCATCGAGGCCGAAAGCCAACAGGCTTTGATCGGGCGCCTTCGTGACGGAGGCTTCCATGTCTTGGACGTGGTTGAAGCCAAGGGGCCGAAGGCGGCGAGCCTTCGTAGCAAGGGGAAGATGAAACCCAAGTCGCTGGTCGTCTTTTCACGACAATTTGCGACGATGATTGACGCGGGTATTCCAATGCTACGCTGCTTGGAAATCTTGGGCGCAAGCTGCAAGGACCCCGTACTTAAGGCAGCAATTGAAAGCGTGACCCTTGACGTGAAGGGCGGCTCGGCCTTGAACGAGGCTCTTACTAAGCATCCTCATGTGTTCAGCAAGCTCTACATCAACATGGTGCGTGCGGCTGAACTCGGCGGTATTTTGGACATTATTCTCGATCGTCTCAGCGGCTTCCTTGAGTACGAAATGGAAGTCCGTGGAAAGATCAAGAGCGCGATGATGTACCCAGTAATGGTGCTTGGGTTCAGTATCCTGATGCTCTTTGTCTTGTTCAGCTTCGTGTTGCCGCGCTTCAAGGAGATATTCTCCGACATGGACGCTAAGCTTCCGCCGCTGACCAACACGCTGTTCAATTTCGGCGATTTCATGGCCGCGACTTGGTGGATGCAACTCCTGTTCTGGGTGGCCATCTTTGCCGGATATAAGTGGTACGGACGCACCGAGAAGGGGCGCTACAACCTTGACTACATGAAGTTACGATTCCCAATCATTGGGGACTTAGCTCTCAAGATGTCGGTTGCCCGTTTCACGCGCACCTTTGGAACGCTCATCAATTCGGGTGTTCCGATGATGCGGAGCTTGGAAATCGTTGGTGAAACGCTCAATAATTCCGTGTTGACCCTAGCGGTGGATAACACCCGCCTTAGCATCCGCGAAGGAAATCGATTAAGTACTCCGCTGTCTGCAAGCGGCCTGTTCCCGCAGATGGTGACCCAAATGATTGACATCGGGGAAGAGTCAGGGCGACTGAGCGAAATGCTCGTGAAGATTGGCGACTTTTACGATGAAGAAGTGTCCCAGACCGTGAAGGGGCTGACCTCGATGATCGAGCCGATGCTCATTATCTTCATGGGTGTGATCGTTGGCTTCATCGCAATCTCGGTCATGAGTCCGATCTTTACGATCGTGAACGAAATCAAATAGAGTTTTGGCGGACTCTTTCCCCACTCTAGAGGGGGCAGGGGAAGGGTCCGCCGGTGGAACGGTTCCAGGATGGAACTGCAGACCCACAAATGTCATGGAGTGACGCAAGCAATGGGAGAACTACAAAAGGCAATAACTGACCCGGAAATTTTGGTGCAGCGATATTACGCTAATCCTCGACCTGAACTCAAAGATATGATCTTGGTCCAATTTGGACCAACTG
>JADZDX010000085.1 GCA_020850835.1 Fimbriimonadaceae bacterium | reverse complement strand
AGAAACACAACAATGAGCCGGATGATCAGTTCTTTGTCCATCGCTAGTTCGCGCAAGGTTACCTATTCCTGCCGGGTATCTTGGGGTGAGAGTTGACCAAGTTCGCCTTCGTTGTTCACCCGATTCATGCCCGCGATGCGGCGCGGAAGTATCCCATTCTGGGAATCCTTCCGGATGCCGCGATTGAGGCCATCATGCGACCCATGAAGCCGAAATTCGTGAGCCACATTACTGGTGTGCGATCGATTGCCGGTGAAGAGACAGAGGGCTACTTCATTGGCCTTCCCATGACGCCGCACATGCTCATGGATCCCACTCGGCGGAGCCTTGCTTATGACCAAATCGTGCGATGCGCTGAAATGGCTCACGACTTGGGGGCCGAGATTATTGGCCTCGGGGCTTTCTCAAGTGTAGTCGGGGACGGTGGGGTTACCGTGGCCGAGCGAAGTCCAATCGCGGTGACCACGGGCAATAGCTACACCGTGGCCACCGCGATCGAAGGCGCTCTAAGGGCTTGTGCCATGTTAGATGTGGACCTTGCTACGGCAGTGATCGCAGTGGTGGGAGCAACTGGCTCAATCGGCAAGACGTGCGCCCAGATTCTAGCTCCGCAGGTCGCCGGGACATTGCTATTGGGGCGCGACTTGGCGAAGACCGAGGCCTTTGCGAGGGAGCTGCGGCTTGCCCGGGCCAGTGTTGATCCCATTGATTTACGCTATGCGGATGTTGTCATCACGGTGAGTTCGGCTGAAAAGGAAATCGTCTTTCCTGAGCACCTCAAGCCCGGGGCGATCGTAGTTGACGTTGCTCGCCCACGGGATGTCAGCGTGCGTGTCGCCAATGAACGGCCAGATGTGCTTGTTATCGAGGGTGGAGTCGTCAGCGTTCCGGGCGATGTCGATTTCAGGTTCAACTTTGGTTTTCCTCCCAAGACGGCCTACGCTTGCATGAGCGAGACGATGATGCTCGCCCTCGAGGGGCGGAAGGAGAACTTTACGCTCGGGAAGGATGTCAGCGTAGAGCAAGTTGAGGAGACTTGGCGCCTTGCCAAGAAGCACGGCTTTGAACTTGCGGGTTTCCGTAGCTTCGAGAAAGCTGTGGGGCCTGATGCAATTGATCGAGCCCGTCGAGCCCGAGGCAAGCAACCGGTGACGGCTTGATGCTCTCCGTTCAAGATCTCTCTCATTCCTTTGGCAACAGGGAAGTCTTGCATGAGATCAATCTAGAGGTTGAGCAGGGTCAGATACTGGCGATCATGGGTAGTAGCGGGGGAGGCAAGACCACGCTTCTCAAGTGCATGAGCGGTCTCCTGGTGCCGTCTCAAGGGGATGTGATCGTAGATGGGATTAGCGTTCGGCATGACCCGGATAAGGCGCGGAGAAACCTTGGATTGGTGTTCCAATACGCCGCTCTCTTTGACTATTTGAGCGTACGTGACAATATTCTTTTTGGGGTTGAACGGCGTCGGCGTATGTCCGCCAAACAGAAGGACGAGTTGGTGGCTGAAATGCTTGAAGCCGTGTCCTTGGAGGCAAGCGCGGCGGCCCAATTGCCAAGCGAGCTGAGCGGCGGTATGCGAAAGCGCGTGGGCCTCGCCCGTGCTCTGGCGATGGAGCCCAAGGTAATCCTTTATGATGAGCCTACCAGCGGCCTTGATCCCATTACCGCCTATTCAATTGATCGGCTGATCGTTGATACCCGCGAACGACTTGGTGTAACGAGCATCGTCGTGAGCCATGATGTGAATAGCGTTTACCGAGTGGCGGACCGCATTGCCTTTTTGGAAGCGGGGCGGATGGTCTTTGTGGGTACACGAGAGGAGTTCGAAGAGGCTCGAGTTGGTGGGATCGATGAATTGGTCCAAAAGGCCCGGGCAAACAATTTTTCGTACATTGTTCGAGAAATCGGGTGAACATTGGCCTACGAATGGCGTTAGGGCTTTTGTGAAACGCTTACTATCTCTCGCATTCGTCCTCACAGTCTCATCCGCCATGGTATTTGCCCAATCTTCGGGGCCGGCGAAAGCTGGTTCGAAGCCCCCCGCTGTCAAGAGCCAAGGGAGTCACTCTGGAGGTCCCGGTCAAAAGGGCATGCAGTTCCGTGGTCGCATGAAGCAGATGGAAGAGCGTGTGTTGGCGAAGTTGAACCTGACAGCTCAGCAGAAGGCTTCTATTAAGGCGCTCGATGAAAAGACTGCGAAGTCGCTGATGGCCGTCCGCCCCGCCCCCAAGGCCGGTGAGAAGCCTGAGCGCCCGACAAAGGCCCAGATGGATAAGATCTCGGCGATCGTGAAGGGACGACACGATGGCTTGATGAAGATTCTCAACACGAAGCAACAAGCCAGCTACAAGACTTTGATGGACAAGGAGATGAAGGCTTGGCGAGAAGAGCGCGCAAAGCAGCGTGGTAAGTCTGGAAAGCCGGGTACGCCGCCCGCCAAGACTAGTAAGCCATAAGGGCGAACCCTCGGAAGGTTTGGAGAAGGTGAGTTGCGATCACCTTCTCTCATTTTTTTATTGGAGGATCATGCCCCATTCGGGCGCCTGGTCGGGGTCATGGCAGATTCGCTCACCGACTACGCATGCTCCAAATCGCTGGTAGAGCCGATGAGCATCCACAAACCGCTTGTCACTCCAAATCTCAATCGGGCCGATTTCCAGTCCAATGATCTCATGCATGATTGCGGTAGCGATGCCTCGGCGGCGACCCTTGGGATGGACGTACATTCGAATAATATCTGCGCAGGTTCCCGCAATCCGTTCGTAATCATCTTGGATGATGATCTCACCCATTGAGCCGGGGATTGCGGGAAAGAAACGTACCCCGCCACAACCAACAACCTGCCCATCCAATTCTGCAACCCAAAAGCGCGCCAGATTTGGGTCGCAGTAAGGTCGTAGATCATAGAGGTCGGAGTGATAACCCCCCTCCTCCCAGGTGAACCCGTACTCGTCATAGACCGATCGTACGGCACTAACGACTCCGGCCGAGTCATTGGGCTGAGCGAGGCGAATCACATCAAGAGCTTACTTTGTGTAGCAGAATCGCGCTTCGCAGATTTTGCCGTCTAGGCTGAGTTTGGAGAACGGTTGACCCAGCTGGAAGCCCACGGCTATAAGCGGGTATAAAAGACGTCACGGATCGTTAGCTCAGTTGGTAGAGCAGCTGACTCTTAATCAGCGGGTCGTAGGTTCGAGCCCTACACGGTCCACCAAGATT
>JADZDX010000084.1 GCA_020850835.1 Fimbriimonadaceae bacterium | reverse complement strand
TCGTGCCCCGAAATCGTATGTACTGCGTACCAAGCCTTTGCCATAAATCTTAGCCTCGCGCCCGGAACACGGACTCAAGAATCCAACCAAATCCCATTGAGAGCCCATAGAGGAAGAGAACGCACATCACGCAAACAGCCAGCACAACACCAGTAAGGCGGTTCGTTTCGGCTCGTGTTGGCCAAGTAACCTTCTTTAGTTCCGCCCGGGTATCGGTTAGAAAGCCCTTCGGCCCTCGGCGGATCTTCGGCGACGGCACATTGGTTGCGGCGCGTTTGCTTTCCAGCTTTTCACTCATGACGATTCGGTTTTGCCCACCATTTGGGCGTATTCAATTAAGGATAGTGCCCTGGGAATCCCCAGTATACCAACATGAGTCGGCTCACTTTCTGATCTTAACAACTTTATACTTTAGCTTTCCAGCCGGAGCCTCAAATTCGATGGTCTCGCCCATCTTTGCTCCGAGCAAGGCGGTTCCCATCGGAGACTCATTACTAACATAGTCGTGATCTGGATCCGCCTCGATGGAGCTGACGACCCTCACCTCAAACTGCATTCCTCGATCGTCCTTTACCTCAACGTAGTTTCCGATGTTGACTTCCTTGTCGTTGAGCAAATCGGAGTCCACGACTTGTGCGCCGGCAAAGATGAGTTTCAAATCATTAATACGGTTCTCAATAATGGCTTGCTCAAACTTCACCTCCTCAAGTTCGTTGTTATCCTCGCTGAACTCTCCGTGTTCCTTACTCTCGCGCAGTCGCTCCGCGATTTCCTGCCGTTTTTGAGTGGTCAGTACTTCAAGCTCGGCCTGCAGGCGCTTGTATCCCTCAGGCGTGAGGAATACACTGGTGGACGATATCGTAACGTCTTGGATCTCGCTCATAATCTAGCAACCCCTTGGGAATTCGCGCCCCATTATGACGCGCCTTGCCTCATTAGTTCCATACCATTACGTATTAGATTCAGTTAAGTTCCGCAAAAGATGTTCTGCCGCCTGCTCCAAGTCACACTCGCCCTCCTGTTGGTCCTCATCGGCGCAATTTCGCGTTCCCAAGATATGCGACCCGGTGTCAGTATCGTTATCAAACAGGACTCCGGTTCGGAACTAGTCAATATCTCGATGCTCAATGCGAAGTATCCCCCCGAGCTACTGCAGGAGCAGATCAGCTCCATTGGGAAAGAGGTCGGCGTTGCACCGCGGGGGATCATGATCTTTGCTCAGGCGTATGGCGAAGGGCAGTATCAAAGACTCGTGAAGGCTCAGTTTGCGATCAATGGGTTGATGAATCGCATTCGAGGTGAGACCAACCTACAGGCGTTGGCTCGTGCTTTCGCCGGCGCGCCTGAACCATTCACTATTCACGCCATCCAAGTGATTCTAGATGGCGAGTTGCCCCAAGAGCGAACATTGCGTACCTTTGCTAACGAAGGCACTGTGGTCAGTGGTACCGCCAATTCGAACCCTAACACCATTGAGTACTTAATCCAGCTCAAGACCCAAGACCGAAGCAGCATCCATATACCCCTGAGCCACATCAAGGAGGCTAAACCTGAACCAGTTGCGAGGGCCCAAACAGGCATACCCGCGAACGTTTTGATCTTGTTGATCGTCTTCGCTTCGATTGCGGCAGGGGCGTTGGTATACTTCCTCATGGTTGGTCGCACTCCCAATCAATAAATTGCTATGAAAGCGGCAACAGACGTCTCAATTCACGAACTCATCGAATTAGGTTACGAGATGGTGGCCTCGGACCTCATGATCAAAGCGGGCGCACCACCTCGCTTTAAGCGTAACAGTGAGATCCAGGAAGTGCCGGGTGAGTGGCCAATTCTTACGGGAGAGGACACCCATCGTTTGCTGACGGGATTGATGTCCGAGAAGCAGAAGAGGATCTTCGAAGAAACAAGCGAAATGGACCTTGCGTTTCAGCTTGGCGAAAAGTGCCGCGTCCGTACAAATATCTATCGGGAGCGAACCCATCCTGCCGCAGTAATGCGAATCATTCCAATGAGGATTCGCTCGTTGGAGGAACTGGGACTACCCACTGTTTTGGGTGAAGTGACGAAGCATAAGCAGGGCTTGGTGCTGGTGACCGGACCCACGGGCTCTGGAAAGACAACCACCCTTGCTGCTCTCATTGATATCATCAACGAGAACCGCGCCTGCCATATCGTGACGGTCGAAGACCCGCTAGAAATCACTCACAAGGATAAGAAGGCACATGTCAGTCAGCGAGAAGTCGGTATTGACACGGAAGACTTTATGCCCGCCCTTCGAGCGGTCGTCCGCGAAGCCCCGGATGTGATCCTCATCGGTGAAATGCGCGACACGACAACGATGCACGTTGCCTTGACGGCTGGTGAAACCGGTCACCTTGTTTTCAGTACTGTTCACACGGCTTCCGCCTACGAAACGCTGGATCGTATCATCAATATGTTTCCGCCCCACGAGAAGGCGCACCTGTGCCAACGGTTGGCGAATTCACTACGCGCAATCATTGCTCAGAAACTTGTCCCGACGGCCGACGGTCAGGGCCGCGTGGTGGCCAATGAGGTGCTCATTGTCACGCCGACCGTTCAAAAGGCAATTGAGGACGGGCACTTCAATGACCTGTACGCCATGATGAACGAAGGCGGGTTCTGGGGGATGCAGACCATGAATCAGTCCTTGGTGCGTTATGCGAAGGCGGGAGTCATCACGGAAGCCATGGCGATCATGAACGCGGGTGTTGTTTCCGAGCTGAAACAGCTCCTCCGCCGATGAGCTTAACTTACGACAAATTAGCCCCTGAACAGATTGCTTCAGAATTGATGAGCGTCCCTGGCTGGACGATCGAAGGTGGTGAGCTGACGCGTGTGCTAGAACTCGACACCTATCAAGAGGTTCTGGTCACGACGATGATCGTGGGTAAGCTTGCCGAGGATCTGAACCATCACCCTGACATGCGGTTGAGCTACAAGCAACTGGAGATTAGCATGGTGACCCATGATGCGGACGGTGGCCTAACGGCCTATGACTTTGAACTTGCCCGTCGGATCAATGCCGTTCTGTCGACAGACTAGGACGTATCCGCGAACGAGTCTGCCGGTGCGACGCACTAGCAGACTCGATTGCGAAGTGGCTGCTTTTAGCTAGCCGATTCTGGAGAATTGCCAACAGAACCATCGTTGTTCAGGTCCTTCCCGGTCAACTCTTCGGTCTTGTCTACTGCGGCGGCAAAGGTGTCCTGTGCCTTTTCCTTGAGCGAATCGAGAAACCCGCCGGCCTTCTCGGCAACGTTGCCGGCTACTTCCTTGACCTCGCCGACGACCTCGCTTGCTTTGTTTTCGATCGTGCTCTTAATGTCTTCTGTGTTGTCCATCGCCGGTATTGACACTAGGAATGCACTCGACTGTTCACGAAACATCTGCCGGTGCTTCCAAATTGGGACTTTAGCTTTAGGCGCGTAGAGGCTGCGAGTGCTACCTTGAGGATTGCACAGGTAGGAATTGCCCAAAAAGGGCGCGTTCGCTGGCAGGATGGTTGAACATTGCCGTATGGTCGTGGCCGATGCCGGGTGCCTTGACAAGGCTCCAGCCGAACCTCCAACCTCGCTGAGCTGCGAGCTTCATTGCGAATTCGTAACTGGCAAGTCCCCGCTGATATCGTCCTGGCCCCTGCTTCATGGCGTCAGGGCTATCGTCGAAGTACTCATCCGGTCCGTTATCAGCCGTACCTAAGTAGAGGGTGAGCGGCTGCGCTAAATACCGCTGGATAACTTCATCGTCGGCTAAGCTGCCGGGGAGACTTCCGAAACCGTATCCAAATGGCATGTCCCGTGTCGGGAAGAGGTCGGAGCCCGGATTGGCTGCGACTAGTCGCTCTGCGCCAGTTTTCTGAAACCCAGCCATCCGGAGCACAAACTGACCACCCGCCGAATGGCCGATGACCCAGTACTTCAAATGCGGCTTGCGCTCCCGCTTCTTGATTGCGGTGAATATCTGCGGTATGAGGGCATAGGTCCATTCAGACTTTGGAGCAGGGGTCCCATCCTCCTTCAAAATGCCGCCCCGTTGGTACTTGATGCTGGGGAATCGCTCGGAATCAAACTTCGGGGCCACGATGAGGGCCCCAAAACGGTCCCCCATCGCTCGGGCATCATTACGATATTCGTCGGCGTTGCGAAGGGTGCCATGCAACACCATGATCATGCGCTCGCCAACATAGCTCCTCGGCCTGTATGTGAAAACTTCAATTTCCTTGCCCGCAATGGGGAGGCGCAACGCAGCATCTTGTTGGGATTGCAGATGGATTGCCATAAGCTCAATCACAGGATCAGTTTATCTCTATGTCCTTGCTGCGGGCTGGGATCTGCGTCTTGCCGGTAGCAATGAGCGCTCCGGCTTCGCACTTCACGGATTTCATCGCGAAGGCGTCCAAAAGGCCGAGGTCCTGCTTTAGATCAACCACCGGATTCATGGCGTCCAGTAAAGCTTTGCGAGACAGATCATCTGCCAGTTGCCAGTCCAAAACAACTCGGGCATTGGTCAGATTGAGCCGGAAGTCACTTTCAATCGTGAGATCAGCAACAACCAAGAATCGTGTCTTTGCAATAAGGAATTCGCCGTAGCCCTCGACCCACACCTTGCCTCTGTCAAGTTTCACAAGGCACTCCTTGATCTCCTTAACTTTGGTGGGAATATATCTGGCCAAGTCTTGGGCGAGAATCCTGACGGTCCCGACTCCGAGGCCGCTTCGTGAAAGTCGAATCTGCTTATGCTTTAAGGCAAGATCGCGGTCAAACCGGCACTCGGGAATGGTTGACCTGAGACTGTCAATGCGCAGCCCCCGGAGGGTGAAGTCGTTGAGGTTAATCTCAAGGCTCCTGACCCTACCTGATGAGGGTCGATCGGGGTCAGTATAAAGCGGGATCCCTTCTGACGAAAAGTGGGAAGCCTCAATCGTGGCCTTCCGGATATCAGAAAAAAGTGGGCCGAAGGGAAGTTCAAAGTTGGTGCGCACCCTGACGACCTTGCGTTCCCCGGTGAGTTGGGTAGCGATGTCGGCAGCGGCGTGTCGCTCGAAGACGGAGACTTCTCTTCGCGCTACGCCGTACGTCAAGCCCAACGCAATCAAAGGCACGATTATGCCCATCCTTCGTATTATGCTTTGGATGGAGCTACTCTTCACTGGCGCAGATCATCTGGAGTGGCTCCAGGGCCAAATCACGAACGATGTCCGCCAACTCCCTTGCCGGTTTGGCATTTGTAATCCGAACGGTACTCTGGCGGGTTTGGGCGAGTTGAAGCAGAGTGATCAAGGCACCTTAGCGAGCGGGAATGAACTGTCAATGCTGGCCCTTGAGGATCGGGTAAAGACTCACGTGATCTTGGAGGATGTCAGTGCCGTCCGGATTGCCAACGCGGAGCAAGCGGATCTCCCGATGCCGATTGAGTTGGGCATTCCAATGTTTGGCGTGGACACTGGACCGAGAACTCTACTCCTTGAATTGGGAAATCAAATTGTGGCGAACCACCTCAGTACCACCAAAGGTTGTTACGTGGGGCAGGAGATTCTGCACAGAATCCATGCCCGGGGCGAGACAAAGACGGTTTGGAGCGGCCTCTTAAGCGAGGAGGTCATCGAACCCGGCCATTATGAGGGTATTTGGGTAACCCGAGCTGAAGTGAGCCCTTGGCATGGCCCAATCGCTGCCGCCTTCGTGCAGAGGGGACTGGAGGAGGTCGTCATTGGAGGAATTTCAGCGAGAGTTGTTGAGCTACCACTTTGAGTTTCGGCTATTCTTGAGCAGTGAAAGTAGCGATCGTCGGATCGGGGAGTTGGGGTACGGCTCTGGCCCTACATCTCGCTAGAAATGAGCATGAAGTAACGCTCTTAGGACGAGATGCTGATGAGTTGATGGACCTCACCTCCACTCGTCAAAACCATCGCTATCTGCCGGGATATGAGCTTCCCGAGAACGTGGGCTTTGGAGAAGTTGGTGAGCCGGTATCCGGGGCAGACTTTTGGATAATTGCCGTTCCATCCCCGGCCGTTCGAGAATGCACGAAACTGATCCCTTGCGAGAATCCGTTCTTGGTACTGGCAAGCAAGGGTTTAGAGCCAGGCACCGCAAAGCTCCTGTCGGACGTCGCCCAGGAAGAAAAACCGAACGCCATGGTGGGTGCCGTGAGCGGTCCAAACTTGGCGGTCGAAATTGCGCAGGGCATTCCTACAGCTGCAGTAACGGCATGTGCAGATGAGGTGGCGGCGAACCGGGTTTGCGTTGCCCTGCAGTCACGCAAATTCCGAGCCTACTATTCTAGCGATGTCGTTGGCGTCGAACTGTCGGGGGCGCTGAAGAATGTCCTTGCGATCGGCGCTGGGATGAGCGATGGCCTAGGGTACGGCGATAACACGAAGGGCGCATTGCTCGCACGAGGTCTTGGCGAGATGGTGCGATTGGGCCTTGCCATGGGAGCTCGAACGGAGACCTTCTTCGGCATCGCTGGTGTGGGTGATCTATTTGCGACGGCGAACAGTCGTCTTTCACGAAATTATCGAGTTGGTCTTGGCCTTGGGCAAGGCCGGGCTCTAAAAGAAGTTCTTCTGGAGCTTGGCCAAGTGGCGGAGGGTGTTGGGACGGCGGAGTGCGTTACGATCCTGTCAGAAAAGTACGATATTGAGCTGCCGATCATGAAACTCGTGCATGCCGTGATAAACGGTCAACTGACCGCCCGAGATGGGGTCGGAAGGCTCATGGAGCGAGAGCCAAGGCGTGAAGAAGTTGGATAAAGAATGGTGTTCGGCGACGTCTCTAAGGGCGACATGCGCGAACCGTTAGCGGCCACACCTTTGATCGCGGGGGTAGATGAAGCCGGCCGGGGGCCACTGGCCGGGCCTGTAGTCGTAGCGGCGGTTGTACTCCCGGAAGGATTTGATTGCAGTTTCCTGGATGACAGCAAGAAGCTCTCGTCTGAGCAACGAGAGATCGCCGAGCGAATCATTAGGGCCAGCGCAGACTTCGCCGTCATTACAGTCAGCCACGAGAAGATCGACGCAATTAACATCCTCAATGCGACGTTGGCTGGGATGCAAGCGGCCCTTGAGAGTCTGCCGAGGCCGCCCCGGGCTGCGCTTATTGATGGGAACCGGATCCCGCCCCTTGCGCCAGTTCCGTGTAGCCCAATCATTAAGGGGGATGCGACCTATGCCGCGATCGCGGCGGCCAGTATTTTGGCCAAGGTCGAACGGGATCGGATCATGGTTGAGTACAGTGCCAAATTCCCTGAGTATGGATTCGAGCGGCATTTTGGCTACAGCACCCCCGAACATTTCGCGGCCATCCGAGAACACGGACCTTGCCCGATTCATCGGCGAAGTTTCGAGCCCATCAAGAGTTTGGTGCTGCAACCATGCCTCAGCCTAGGCGTCTAGGCTCTGATCGCGAGGATGAAGCGGCGCAATACCTTCTGTCGCTCGGCTGGACTCTCCTCGGACGCCGTCTGAAGCTCACCCACGGAGAGATTGACGTTGCAGCCATGAGCGGCTCCGTACTCGTAATCGTTGAGGTCAAGGCGCGCCGACGGGGAAGCGCTCTGGATGGCTTAACCCCGGTAAAAGCCAAACGGCTTCGAAAGTCTGCCCTTGAATTCATTGAAAAGTTCGGGATGCCAACGGATACGCCGATTCGGTTTGACCTCGTTCTATTTGATGGGGCAAGCATGACCCATCACGAGGATGTGATTCGCTCCGACTAGAGGAGCGCATCGGCGGCCAAGACCGTGGTGGTCTCACCGTTTACCGATGCGATAAGCTCTCCTTCCGGACCAATACCGATTCCGATCGCTTTTGAGCCATCGTCCAAAAGGTAGGTCTTGCCGGGAGTGGCGTCGAACAATGCCCAAATAGAATGTATCGCGTCCCAACTCTCCGGTTCGGGTAGCAATTCAACTCGCTCCAAAATAAGTTCAGTGATGCGCTTCGCATCGTAAGAGGAGTTGCGGTGCATCCTTAAGCTGATGGCTCGGTCCCGGATCTCAAGAGGAAACTCTGTCTGATTGAGGTTAAGGCCGATGCCCACAATCGGGACGCCGTCCACGATTTCGGTGAGGATCCCGCCAACTTTCTTGGCGTCCAAGATCAAATCATTGGGCCACTGCAGCCGCGAGTGGATGGCGGCCGCCACCGCGGCGGCCACCCCCATTCCGATGAGCCAAGGCCGTGGGTGGTCCCGGTAGTCCAAAAAGGCGAGCGACAAACTGAGAGACTGGCCTGGTTCATTGACCCAAGAGCGGCGGTGTCGTCCTCTTCCGGCAGTTTGATGTTCGGCAAGTAGGGCCGAAACACCCGCATTGGTTCGCAGGCGTTGCGCTAATGCATCTTGGGTGGAGTCAACGGACTCAACAATTTCTAACTGACCGTCAGCCAATGGCGAGCGCATTTGGCAAAGATTACTCTAACCTAGTAATTCCAGGCGAACCTTTGTCCATGCAATCTTCCACAATATTGCATGCCCTCCAAAACCCTCTGCCTTGCCTTCGCAGGACTCATCTCTACGGTCGCATTCGCCCAGATCACGAGGACGACCGTGATCAGCAACGTGCATCGGCCCGTAGCGATCGCCCAGCCACCGGGAGATAACAGCCGAATGTTCGTCGTAGAGGCGCGTGGCGTGAGCACAATCTTGGCCCGGCCCCTTGCCACAACCTCGGGACGGGTTTCATGCTTTAACCCTTCGACAGGTGCAGAGATTGCTCAGTCCCTAGTCCTCACGGGTCTCCCAAGCGACCAGGAGCAAGGCATCCTCGGCCTAGCTTTCGACCCAAACTATGCCACCAATCGGTATGCATATATCAACGTGACGCTATCGAGTCCTGAGCGAACTGAGGTCATCAGGTACACGGTAGACAATGCTACCAATGTATTCAACACGAGCACGGCTCTCACGATCATCTCGATTACCCAGCCGTATGCTAACCACAATGGCGGCACGATGCGCTTTGGCAAGGATGGCTACCTCTATATCGGCATGGGTGATGGAGGGAGTGCCAACGACCCAGGCAATCGAGCCCAAAACGTCGATAACCTGCTCGGCAAAATGCTACGACTGGACGTTCATGGAGACGACTTCCCAGGAGATCCAACCAAGAATTATCATGTTCCGGCTGACAATCCGTACGTTGGCGGGCCTGGTGCCGACGAAGTATGGGCCTTAGGTCTGCGCAATCCGTGGAAGTGGAGTTTTGATCCGCCCTCGATGAACGGCATGGATGGACTCGTTATTGCGGACGTTGGGCAAGACGAAATGGAGGAGTCAAACCACGTGCTCGCAAACGCTGCCGGGGTGAACTACGGGTGGAAGACCTATGAAGGAACTCTGACAACAGGTCTCAGCGGATCAGTGCCCATTACAAACCCGCATTGGCCCTTCTTTACCTACACCCACAGTGTTGGCTTGTCTGAGAGCGGTGGTGTGATTTATCGAGGGACCAATCTTGGCACCGGGATCTACGGGAATTATTTTGTAGCTGACTTCGTTGGGGCTTGGCTCACTTGGATGCCAATGCAGTTCGACTTGGAGTCCGGAGTGCTACAAAATGCCCTCCTTGCGCTGACCAGCAGTACTTTCACCCCAAAGGTTTCTATGACCCAACAATCGGCAGTGGAAGCCGACAACAACGGTGAGCTTTGGGTGTGCCGGTACAACAACAGCAGTCTTGGCAATGTGGGACGCCTCGACCTTACGGGCGGAAACAGTCGATCTGTATCGGGCACCTTGGTCTTGAACGAATTGATTCAAGGCGAGTATGCGTCCAAGGGGGTGACCGTCGAAATCCGTATGGACAGCAACCCTAGCAATGTGATTGCGCTTACCGTAGGGATCGCACCGGATGGTCGCTTGAAGGTGCCAGTTCCAACGGGTTCGGGTCGAATCTCAGTGAATCACGGCTCGTGGTTACGAAAGACGGTTGCCTTCAATACAACCGCGGGTAACGCGACGGGGATCAATATTGTTTGCGCGGACGGAGACGTTGATAACTCGGGCGAAGTGGATGCCGCTGATATTGACTCCGTCATTGCGAACTTTGGGCTTACTGCAAGTGATCCGGGTTATGCTTCAAATCGCAACTGCGATCTTGATCGTTCAGGAGAAGTGGACGCCACCGACATTGACATTGTCATTGCGAATTTCGGATTGACGGACGACTTGCCGTGAAGGTGCCTTCGATGGGGGATAACCGTCTAGGTTCGTAGGCGTAAGCCAGTAAATATCCGTGCGTCCTTCGCGGGCCCAGTTGCGTCAAAAACAATAGCCATGCACAACTGGATGGATCGCGACTTCCTAATACGCCGGCCGATGGCTTGGGCGGATACCGCAATACGGTTCGCTCAGGTTCACTTTCGGGCTGGTGTGTCTCAGGACGCCAGCCCTTTTTTGTGTCCGGCAAGGTGAACAGAAGATGAAAGAGGTCTTGCTATTGAACTCGGACTACGAACCGCTTAACGTCTGCCACGCGAGGCGTGCCCTTTCGCTGATTCTGCTAGGCAAGGCCGATGTACTCGAAAGC
>JADZDX010000083.1 GCA_020850835.1 Fimbriimonadaceae bacterium | reverse complement strand
GCTTTCGCCAGAGGCATTCCCTCGGCTAAGTTAGTATAGCACGGCATGCACAATTCTCAAAGGGAAAAATGAAAAAACTGCATCCACACCCGGAGAATGAAGGAGAACTAGCAAAAACAACGGGGTCCGGAATCACCATAATACGGTCATGAAAGCCGTTGTCATGGCGGGAGGCGAAGGGTCTCGTTTGAGACCGATTACGGCGAATCGTCCAAAGCCGCTCGTCCCTGTGGCCAACCGGCCCATCATGGAGCATATCATTGAGCTCCTGAAGCGACATGGCATCTCCGAAGTCGTTGCAACGTTGTACTACCTAGCCGACGAGATCACCAGTGCCTTTGATGACGGATCGGATCAAGGAGTCTCAATTACATATAGTGTTGAGGACGCTCCTCTGGGCACGGCAGGCAGCGTAAAGAAAGCCGAAGGGAAACTGCGCGACGATACATTCCTCATCGTGAGCGGAGATGCCATGACCGACTGTGACCTCTCGAAGGCCATAGCCTTCCATAAAGAGAAAGGGGCACTTGCAACCCTGATTCTCTATCGTGTGCCGACCCCGCTGGAGTTTGGCGTCGTGATTACGGATGCCGAAGGACGTGTCGTACGCTTCCTTGAAAAGCCGAGTTGGTCAGAAGTCTTTAGCGATACGGTGAACACGGGGATGTATATCCTTGAGCCAGAGGTCTTCGATCTGATGGAGTCAGGAAAGGCCTACGATTGGTCTCAGGACATCTTTCCCGAGCTTCTCCGACAAGGAAAACCAATATTCGGCTACGTGATGGAAGGATATTGGTGCGACGTCGGGAACCTCGGACAATATCGGGAGGCCCAGGAGCATGTCCTTAGCGGAAGCACTTCGCTGGAGGTGCCAGGAACAGAAATTCAACCTAACGTTTGGGTCGGGGCTAACTCGGTTATTGAGGACGGGGCAGTCCTTGTTCCTCCCGTCTGTATTGGTAGAAACTGCAAGGTCAAAAAGGGCGCTCGCGTTGGCCCATACAGTGTGGTCGGCGACCATGCCCTCATCGAGGAAGGTGCGATTGTCGAGCGTTCCGTGATTTGGGATTCAAATTATATCGGTGCGCATGTGGGGATTCACAGTGCGATACTGGGGTCGAGAGTAACCGTAAAGCGCGACTGCATCATTCGAGAGGACGCCGTCATTGGCGATCGCTGCTTACTTGATGTTGGGTGCACGATCCGGCCGAGGATCAAGCTGTGGCCCGATAAGGTGATTGAGCGCGGATCAACCGTAACGATGTCCTTGGTCTGGGGCAACAAGTGGCGCGGTTCCCTATTTCGGGAGTTGGGAGTGGCTGGACTATCGAATATCGAGATCACGCCTGATTTTGCTGCTCGCTTAGGATCGGCATACGGAACGACTCTTCGCCCAGGCTCTACCGTCGTTACCGGGCGGGATAGTAGCCGCAGCAGCCGTATGACCAAGCGTGCTCTGATGGCTGCCCTTCTGAGCACGGGATGCGAAGTCCTTGACCTAAGGTCAACTGCCGTGCCAATCATGCGTCACTTTGTGCGGGCTAGCGGGGCGACGGGAGCCACCTATGTTCGAAAGCTTCCAGGCAACAGCCGAGTTACCTTGATTGAGTTCTTCGATGCACGAGGTGCGTACATGGGGCGAAATCAGGAGCGAAAAGTAGAGACCGCTTTCTTTCGAGAAGATTTTGTGCGGGTTGATCCGGATGATTTAGGTTCCATTGCCCTCGCTAGCCGGGCGGTTGAAGAGTATCAAGCGGATTTTGAACGCTTGCTAGCGAAGGCAGGTAGCGCTAAGAACCTAAAAGTTGCGTGCGATTTTGGTTATAGCTCGATCAGCGCAATTTATCCCCAGATGCTGGCCCGGAGCGGGGTTGAAGCAATCAACTCTCATAGTTTCAATGACGCCAGACTAGCACCACGATCCGAGGATGACGTGGCGAGACACCTTGGAAATCTGCGCCAAATTGTTTCGAGCCTGAACTACGACATGGGCGTTCTATTCGTAGACGAAGGCGAGCGGCTGGCCATAGTCGACAACCAGGGGCGAATTCTTGAGGGCGTCAAGTTGTTAGCGGTCTTTGCCGCGTTGATTGCTCAGACGGCATCGGACCCAAAGATCGCGATGCCAATCACGGCCCCCTCGCGGCTGGAGGAGTTTCTGACCGAACGGAACGTGACGATTATCCGCACGAAGGCCAATGTTCGTGCGCTCCTAGAGACTAGCGTCCAGGAAAAGGTTACGTTAGCAGGCGATGAGCGAGGTGGTTTTCTCTTTCCGGTGTTTCATGCCGGATTTGATGCGATGTACGGATTTTCGACCCTGTTGGCGATGCTGCAACAGACGGGCAAGACGCTTAGCCAAATTGTGGATGAACTTCCGCAGTTCCACATGGGATATGAACAGGCCAGGTGCCCTTGGGAGGTCAAAGGCACGGTCATGCGTCGCCTTGCGGAGGAGTTTCAGAGCGTAGACCACGTGGAGCTTCTGGATGGCATCAAGGTGTTTGATGGAAATGCCTGGGTTCTAGTGATTCCTGATTCCGTTGAGCAGGTATTTCATGTTCGAGCGGAGGCAGAGTCGGACAGCGAAGCTGAGCGGATCGTCAAGAAGTTCGCGGCCAAGATCGCCGAGATGCAAGAAGACGCTTAAGATTCAATGGTGCGCGGGACTGGACTCGAACCAGCACGCTTTGTGGGCGCTACCACCTCAAGGTAGTGCGTCTACCAATTTCGCCACCCGCGCACGGTAGTGGGCTAGATTGTACCCCTCGTTTGCACCATGTCTATATCGCCCCTCGATTCTGGACATGAGTCTCTAGGACTAATGAAACTTTAGTGTAAGAATGTGCGTTGAATGAATCATTGGGCCACGGCCCACGGTAAAACATATGAAAACTGTAGTTCGATTTGACCCCTTTAATGAGTTTCGTCGCTTCTCCCAGCTTTGGGACGAGACGCAGACTGCTCCCCAATCTCAGCTCATCCCCGTTGACCTATATGACGATGGCGACAGTTTCTTCGTCCGCGCTTCAGTCCCCGGCATCGCACCCGAGGCACTTGAGGTCACCATCGAAAAGGACGTCCTCACCCTCCGCGGTGAGCACACAACCACGACCACAACGGAAGGAACAAAGTTCTATCGTCAAGAGGTCGGCTACGGCGCGTTTACGCGCTCCGTTCGCCTTCCCGACACGATCGACAGCGAGCAGGCGGTGGCGACCCACGAGAACGGTGTCGTAACTGTCCGATTCCCGCACCGAGACGAAGTGAGGCCTCGCGCCCTGACAATTCAAGTCAAGGCCAGCGAGCCCAACAACAACTAATCCTCAATCCAACCCCCGCCTGGGCGCGAGCTTAGCTCGCGCCCTTTTCGTTGCCCGACCTAAAATGGTTTGAACGCATCTCGCGCCGTGCGGCACTCATCCCGTGGAGGCGCCTCCAAACAGATGCTTACACAGATGCTAAGGCGAAGTACCGCGGTCCACCTGGACGTTGAAACATTGGCTGAAACGCACTACGATGCGGTTTGGCGATTTTGTTTTCGGCGCGTCGGGCGGGAGCTCGCGGCCGACGCTACACAAGAAACCTTTCTCACCGCGCTCCGGCGTGCTTCTTCCTTCCGAGGCGATTCGGATGCCAAGACCTGGCTATTTGGAATCGCCCTCAACACCTGCCGTTCCCTGAGCCGAAAGCAAACACGTGACCTGCCCCTCGATGAAATCTTGGAGCTTCAAGCTCAATCGGGCACGCCCAACCTTTCTGCCATGCGGCTCACCCAAGCCCTGAAGAAGGTCAGTCCCGAGCACCAAGAGGTGGTAATCCTGCATGAATTAGATGGATTCAGTTATCTCGAAATTGCCCAGATGATCGAGATTCCCGAAGGCACCGTCAAAAGCCGATTGCACCACGCGTTTCTCGCCCTGCGCAGGCACCTGAACAGCGAGGAAGACCTATGAACCTAAAAGAAGATTTGAAAGCCTATGTGGACGGTGAGTTGAACGCCGACCAAGTGAAAGAATTAGAGCGCGCAGCTGCGTCGTCCGAGGAGATTCGCGACGAAATCGCCGTCTTGCGCTCCCTCAAGGAGGATTGTGTCTCTCTGAGCGCTACTCCCGAGCCGACAGGCAAAGCTGCGCTGTTGCACCGGCTGAAAGGCGCGAGGCCCGCCCGCAAGCCCAACTTTATGTGGGCATATGCAGGGGCGACCGCCGCACTGCTGATAGGAATTGCGATCATCGAGCCTGTTTTTAGCCAAGCTAGAATCGCGGGGTCTAGTCCGAGCATGGAGGTTGCAAGGACGGCTACTCCAAACGTGGAGGCTCCAGCCGCCAGCGCCCCCCTTGAGCACGGGGATTTCTCCGAAGCGAAGAAGAAGGAAGAAGCTCCTGACCACGACCTCGGCCGAAAGGAACGGGCTGACAATTCTAGACCGCGAGATGCTGAAGCCCAGCAATCACGAAACCCAACTACAGTCCCGGCAATCCCGCCGAGCTATGGCCGCGATATCATTTACAATGGCGCGATAAGCCTCGAGGTGGCGGATGTACAAAAGTCCGTGACTGAAGCCACTAGCCTCATTCAGGGTTTAGGCGGGTTCGTGGTTACCTCCGAGAGTAGCCTTGATGCCCTTGGTAAGGCATCGGCGCACCTAGAAGCTAGGATTCCGGCCAGCAAATTCGATACGGCTAACAAAACCCTCGCCAAGTACGGGAAGATCCTGAGCCAGAACTCATCTGGCCAGGACGTAACGGCCGATATTGCCCGAGGTGAAGGCCGTTCGCGTGCCCTTGCCGTCGCCGAGCAGGAGTACATTCGCATGCTGAATGCAAGTCGGAACACCTCGGCACGCCTTGAGGTGCGAAGACGGCTCGACGAAGTGCGAGCCGAGCGCGAAGCGATCAAGGCGGAATTGACCCGGATGAAAGACCTCGCCGCCCTGAGTACGCTCTCAATAAACTTCGAGGAGAAAGCAAGCGTGAAACCGGATGGGCCCATCGGGAACTGGTGGGACGATAGCAACACCGGCGCCTCGAACGCCCTCGGATTTGTCGGAAGGATCCTGGGGCGCGTCTTGATCTACCTGGTCTACCTCTCGCCGATATGGATCCCGGGGCTCGCGGTCTGGCTGATTGCGCGGCGAAGGGCGTTGAAGTAGCGGGTAGTGGCTGGGGTCGGTAAGTCGGTAGGGACAGTTAGTCTGTAAGTCTGTGAAATAGCTTCCTCGAAGTCTCACAGACTCCACCGACTCACCGACCCTCGGCTATCAACCAACGACCTAAACCCGCATTTTCCCTCGTCCCCATCTCCGCCGAAACGGGGAAAAAAGTACACGGTCCAAACCGCAGGAGACAACTATGTATGAGGAGTATTGGGGACTGGCAGAGCAGGCATTCGGCCTGACACCCGACCCGCGTTTTCTATATCGAAGCCAAGGGCACGACGACGTTCTTACGATGCTGCACCATGCGGTCACTAGGAACAAGGGAGCTGCTGTTCTTTGGGGTGATGTCGGGCTGGGCAAGACGACGATCAGTCGCACGCTCATTCAGGGACTGCCTTCGAATGAGTATCGAGTGGTCCTAATCGTCAATCCCATTCTGACTCCGACTCAGATCGTTCAGGAGATTCTGCATCAGATCGGTGTCGAGACCGTGATCAAAAACCGACAAGCCCTGATCCAACTCCTACATGACAGCTTGTTGGCGGAGCATCAGGAGGGACGCCACGTCGTTCTGATGATTGATGAAGCCCACCTTGTGCGCTCTACCGCGACATTGGAGGAATTGCGGCTCCTACTAAATTGGCAGATGAACGACCAGTTTTTGATTAGCCTCGTTCTCATCGGTCAAAACGAGCTCCGGCCGAAGTTGGCAAGGGCGCCCGCCTTGGAATCTCGGTTGGCGATAAAGTGCGCACTGAGTCCACTCAGCGCCATTGAGACCGGTGAAATGGTTCTGCATCGTATGCGAATTGCGGGCTTTAAGGGTGAGAACAGTCCTTTCACGCCCGATGCGGTCTTTCAACTTCATAAGGCAAGCCGAGGCTATCCGCGAATCATTACGACGTTGGCCGACCAGGCGCTCATCTTTGGGATGGCCCACAAGGCGCAGCACATCGATGGCTTCATGATGCATGACACATGGCGACAGTTCAATGGGGAGGCCGCATGAACCTGGTTGATGCCATCCGCAAGACAAGCTCGCATCACCACGCACCCGCGGTGACCGAGACAATCACTGCGGAGGCTCACGACGCCCACGCGCATCACAAGGAGGTTTCTATGTCGCACTCTCAACACTTTGTCCGGATCGAGCTGTTTCTGTCACCAGATCAGATTCAACATCTCTTGAAAGACTCTATCGGCGCCCAGCGCACGATCATGACCTCACACGAAGTGGCTCAGTTGCTTCGAACGACAACCAAAAACGTCGAGCACCTCGCCGAGGAAGGCAAACTTCCTGGCTTCTTGCTCGAAAACGCATGGCGGTTCAATCGCGAAACCATCGACGAATGGCTCGCCGCTCATAGTCAACATAAGGCCGCGTAGCCTTACCGGGCACCCGTGCGTCCAACAGGGCATGGGTGCT
>JADZDX010000082.1 GCA_020850835.1 Fimbriimonadaceae bacterium | reverse complement strand
CGAATGCACTTGTTGAACTGATTGAAGAAGCTTACAAGGAGCTTTGGGAAAATGCTGAAAAGGTGAAGGACAAGCTTGATTTCAAGCCATCCGAAACAAATCGAACGCCGCTAGAAATGTTGGTGGAGTGCGCCACCGTTCCCGCGTTCTTAACGCCGACAATACGCACCCAATCCCTGCCGCCCATGGATGGTGAGCACCCTGAGTTCGACCTGAAATCGATTGCCGAATGCAAGGCGCATTTCGAATCAGTGAAGGGTGGATTGTACGAGGCGATCAAAGATTTTCCGCAAGAAAAGCTTACGGAGACAATTGAAACGCCTTGGGGAACGTTTACTTGGAAGAGCTTCCTGGCCTACGCTTATTGGAACCCCATGTACCATGTCGGTCAACTCAGCTACATCCAACTGATGCACGGCGATACCAGCTACTAAGCGTGACAAAGCGAGCCTTAGCTGCCGGCGATGTCCTGACCTATCCGATTCGAAGCGATAAGTTCCGCTACGAAATCAAAATTAGGGAAGTCCTGCATCAAAGCCAGTCCGAGTTCCAATCTATTGAGATATTCGATACGGATTGCTTTGGGCGGGTGCTTCTACTGGACGGCCATATCCAACTTGCCGAACTGGACGAGCGCGCCTATCACGAGTGCCTCGTCCATATTCCGCTTCTCAGCATCCGCGAACCCAAGAAGGCGCTCGTAGTGGGTGGGGGCGACGGCGGGGTGCTCCGCGAACTGCTGAAGCACCCGGATCTTGAGATCGATATGGTCGAGATTGACTCCGGCGTGATTGATGCCTCCCGCGCTCAGCTTCCGTTCCTCAACGTAGGTTGTTTCGAGAGCCCTCGCGTTAGTCTTTTCTTGCAGGATGCATTTCCGTTCGTCAAGGATTCGAACCGGGGGCCCTATGACCTCATTGTCATGGATTCCACCGACACCTATGAAGATGAAGAAGGCGAGATCAGCGCGATGCTTTTCACGCAAGAATTCTTCCGCGACTGCGCCGCGCTCCTTTCGCCCAATGGATTTGTGGTGACGCAGGCCGATAACCCGGTTTTCTGCCCTTATTCGCTCGAAGAAATCTCCGCGCAGTACAGCAAGGTCTTCGCCAAAGTCGGGTCGTATCATGCGAATGTGCCGAGCTTTGGCGGGTCGAGCGCTTATTGCTGGGCGTCGAATGGCGTCGAGGTGAATCAAACGTGGAGCCAAAATAGTCTGGACTTGCAATACTTGAACCCGACCACGCACGCCCTCGCGTTCCAGGATTTGCCCTTCCATGCCGCTCGTTGATCTCCCCCTAGCCAAGCTTTTCGAGTATCAGGGCCGAAATCCACGGCCCACCGACTTTGATGCGTATTGGGATCGCGCGCTTGCAGAACTCGATGCCTTTGATTCCAAGGTCGGGTTTCACAGCCCGAGTATCCAAATCCCCGGCGCCGAGTTCCGCGAACTCACTTTCGATGGTATCGGCGGCGCGAAGCTCTATGCCAAGCTTGCGATTCCCACATGGCGGCCCGGCCCTCATCCTTGCGTGCTCCACTTTCATGGCTACTACTGGAAGAGTACGGATTGGGCGAGTCTTGCCGCATGGACGGCGGCGGGTTTTGCGATTCTTGCTCCCGACGTTCGAGGCCAGGGCGGACTGAGTACCGATCCGACCCCTATCGTTGGGAACACCCTGCGCGGCCATATTGTCCGGGGGCTGGATGATCATCCGGACAAGCTTTTCTATCGCGCTGCATACCTGGATACGGTTTTGCAGGCCCGCCTCGCAGCGAGTTTCCCAGCCGTGGATGAACAACGAATCTACGCCCATGGAGCGAGCCAGGGCGGAGGTCTGGCGCTCGCCTGTGCTGCCTTGAGCCCACTCATCAAGAAGTGTGCCCCGGTCTATCCTTTTCTTTGCGATTACCAACGCGTTTGGGAGATGGATCTCGCTAATGCCGCTTATGAAGAACTCAAGCTTTTCTTCCGAATCCAAGATCCCCTGCATGAGCGGGAAGGAGAAGTCTTCGAAAAGCTCGGTTACATAGATTGCCAGCACCTTGCTCCTCGTATTTCCTGTCCGACCCTGATGGCGACCGGCCTCATGGATACCACCTGCCCGCCTAGCACCCAATTCGCTGCTTACAACAAGCTGGGCGGCGAGAAGGATGTGGTGATTTACCCGGATTTCGGCCACGAAGGGCTCATTGGGATTACGGATAAGGTGATGCAGTTCTTCTTAGGATAGTTTGGAGTGCGGCATCTCCCGATCACAAAGTCTCTTGGTAGTGCCTAGAGGCGGGAGAAGATGCCTTGCTAGTCTTGGCGATCTTTATCGGGAACTCACTGGTTCCAACGTCTCAATCATCGAAAAAATCCATCACGCGACCTAACCCGTCGTATCCCATGTGAAGAAGTACTTCGTTGTGGATACGACTTCGGGGCAGAAGTACGGCCCCGCCGACGTTTCGACCCTCAATGAGTGGATCGCCGAAGGGCGGATGAATGCCCAATCCACTCTCGAAGATGCCGAGACAGGTGAGCGCATCGTCGCGCACATGGTCGAGGGCCTGAGCATCGGACCTGTCGCCCCCACGGCCGGCACGTATGGCGAGATGCAAACTCCCTACCCACGGGCGGGCGTTGGGGGAACCGCTTTCAGCCAGTATCCGCCCGGAGTGTATTTCGAGTTCATCACCAAGAGCTGGGACTACATCAAGCCCAACATGGGTATGTGGGCGGTCGCTACGATCGTGTTTTATGTTGCCTCAATGGCGGTGAGCATGCCTTTCTCCATGCTGGCGGAGATGGTGGGTATGGGCGGCGCAATGGCCGGAGGGGCGGCGCAAATCAATTGGGGCGCCTACATTGGCTTTCAGCTAATCGGATACTTGGTCCAAGGCGCCGTGGTTATCCCCTTATCGGCGGGCATGGTCAGCATGGCCTTAGAGCAGATTGATGGAAAGCCCCTCAACATCGCCACGATGTTCAAGCCGTTTCAGAATTTCGTGCCGAATGCCATCGGGGGGATCGCCTTTATGTTCGCTATCATCCTCGGCTGCTTGCTGTGCATTGTGCCCGGACTTTATGTGCTCGGGCGACTCTCCTTTACGAACATTCTGATCACGGAGCAGAAGCTAAGCGCCGGTGAGGGCCTCAACAAAAGCTGGGAAACCATGGCGCCCTTTGCGTGGGCCATGTTTGGGTTCTACTTCGTTGCGAGCTTACTAGCGAGCCTCGGCATTTTCGCGTGTTGTATCGGCATTTTGGTGACCGCACCGATAGTTCATGTGTCCTTGGCGCAACAGTACCGCGTGCTGTTCCCCGATAAGTCCGTGGCAACGACGGGCGCATAACAAAACTTTCCCCTTCCCTGGAAGGGGAAAGATCGGGCTACTTTGCGTTGCGCTTTCTTCTGATCAGGAGTGCGCCTACGCCCATGCTCATCGCCAGCCATTCGCCGGGCTCAGGGGCCAACACCATTCCGACGCTATAGTTGGTTGTTTGCGCATTTCGAAGATCGAGTCCAGCTTCGGTCCAATTGTCGTAGGAGAACCCGGCTCCGTCATTGTCGTACGCAATGAACCGCCCCGTTGTGTTCACTGAGCCATCCGCCCCAATAACGTAATAGCCAGCGTGAGCAGGGGCGAGTCCTACGGCATGGTTGGCGCTGAACTGAGACAGGTTTACACTGCTTGTAGTTGACACTGCGCCGCTCGGATTTATGGTTCCTCTAATCAGTGAATGGAAAGCGCTGGCGGAGTTCTTCAGGGAGAAGGCCACGACATCCTGTCCATTGCGATTGACGATACTAATCGCCGATGAATATGACGTCAGGGTAGCTCCGGTCAATATGTTCGTGGCGGTGCTGAGTAAACCTCCTGCGGAGTTATAGACGGCAAGGTTTATTGCACCGGAATTGAATGTGAACGTCGCAATCTTGCCGCCCGAGAGCCGCTGGGCGGACAAAACAGTTCCCGTCACCGTCAGCGATACGCCACCAGTCCATGTGCCACTCGGTAAGTTCATATCGTAGAGCGTTGTGCCCGACATGATGAAAGGTTGGCCATTATTTGCCACCCCATTCGGGTAGCTGCCCAAGAATCCGAGATTTGTACCTGAGTACATTTTATAGGCATAGGAACCCGCACTCAGCCTGACGGCCCCGTTTTGGCCTCCGCCATAGTAAACAGAAGCTGCTCCCGGGGCGACAAATCCACCAAGGCTGACCCGGTTGACGGGGTCGTAGCGCAAGACCTTCGATGTCGAAAACGAGGGAAGGTACATCAGGTCAAAAGAGGCATGAACTTGCGCACCGATGGCTAATGCCGCAAAGAGAAGAGTTGTCCGCATGACTCAATTTTACAAGAGATCTCGGCATGTGCCAAGCAATCTTTGTTATTTATGAATTGCCATGCCGTGCGTATCTTCGTATGCCTCTAGCATCGCCTCGCTCATGGTTGGGTGAGCATGGATGGTGTCCACCATCACGTCCACCGTAGCCTCGAGCTTGATCGCGACAACCGCCTGCGCGATCATGTCGGTCACGTGCGCGCCGATCATGTGTACGCCGAGGACTTCGCCGTACTTCTTCTCGGCGACGACCTTCACGAAGCCATCTTGGGTGCCGGCGGCCATGGCCTTGCCGAGCGGGCGGAAGGCGAACTTGCCGGTCATCACGTCGTAGCCCTTTTCCTTGGCTTCGCCTTCGGTCATGCCGACGCTGGCGACTTCGGGATTCGTGTAGATGCAGTTGGGAACAGCTCGGTAATCGGCTTCCTTCTTGCTGCCCTTGACGATATTCTCGGCCGCGACAGAACCCTCGTAAGAAGCTACGTGAGCGAGCTGAATCCGCTGGGTCACGTCACCGATCGCATAGATGTTGTCCACGCTGGTCTGCATTTGACCATTGACTTCAACGCCGCTACGTTGAAGCTTCACACCGATCTTTTCGAGGTTCATCTCGTCAGTGAATGCACGTCGGCCAACCGCGACAAGCACGACGTCCACGGTGACGTCTTCGGTGCTGCCACCGCTCTTCATGGTGACCTTCCAGCCGTCCTTCACCTTCTCGAGCTTCTCGACGGCGGTGCCCATGTGCATCTTGACGCCCTGCTTGGTCATGAGCTTGCCGAGCTCGGTACCGAGCTCCTCATCCATCATTGGAATGACGCGAGGAAGCATTTCGACGACATGCACTTCGGTGCCAAGAGCGTTGAAAACATAGCCAAACTCGACGCCGATCACGCCGCCGCCGATGATGAGCATGCGCTTGGGTTGGAAAGGTGCGGTCACTGCGTCGTCGCTGGTCCAAATGCCCTCATCGCGACCGCCCTTGAGGCCGGGAATTGGGGGCACAATAATGGTGCTACCCATCGCGAGGATGAAGTTCTTGGCCTTGATGGATCGCTTCTTACCTTCCTTTTCGACCTCGATTGTGTTCTTATCGGTGAACTTGGCAAAACCTTCGACATGCTCGATCTTGTTCTTCTTGAGGAGCATCCCAACGCCGCCGCGTAGGGTTGTGACGATCTTGTCGCGCCGAGCGGAGATCTTCTCGAAATCAAAAGCAATCTTTCCTTCGACATTGATGCCGTAATCGGCGAGGTGCTGCGCGTGCTGATAGTTTTCCGCGCTCGCGATCATCGCCTTCGAAGGAATGCAGCCCCAGTTGAGGCAGGTTCCGCCGAGATATTGCTTCTCAACCACGATAACCTTGGCTCCAAACTGGGCGGCGCGGATGGCGGCAACATAGCCTCCAGGGCCGGCGCCGATCACGACGACATCTGCATCAAAGTGTTCTTGTGCCATGGGCTGCTCTTGAGGGGTGTCCGCGATGATCGCGTTGATATCGGCAATGAGGCCCGTAATGTTGGGCTTCTGCTTTGTGGACGAACTCATCGGACGCCCTTAGTGTACCGCCGACGCGGTACGATGCGAACTCATGTCTGTGGCGAAGATCATCAAAGAATCGAGGGGATCATGGGTCGGCACCATGACCCTTCGGCTCGCCTGGGGCCCTGACCAGATCGAGACATTTGAATCAAATTCCAAGCTGGTCATCGAAATTCCGGAGCACGATTCGTTTGCGAACTTGCGATACCGCTGGTCGCACGAGCAAGCGGACCGGTATGGCGAGATGCTGATCTGTGGGCCAACCGTTGCTTGGTGCGATACCTTTCATCAATGCGCATCCGTCATGCATCTTCTTGGAGAAGGAGAGGGGTTCAAAGTGACCGGAAACTACACATGGGAAGGCTCACCACCCTGGGGTTGGCGGATCGAAATCACAAACCCGACTCCCGACTCCTTGCTCTTGGAGATGACCAACATCTCACCCGAAGGTGAAGAAGAATTAGCCGTGCGCGCCCAATACCGGAGGAGCTGACCAAAACAGAGAAACCCACGCCGAAACGCGGGCCCCTGTACTCCTTTGGAGGTTCTTGCTCTCTGCCTCAACCCAACGGGCTAAGACTAGCTTTTGACGAAATCCATGCCCAAATGTTCTAGGAGGAAGCTGAAGAATAGGACCGCATGCTTCGTTGCCAAAAGAGACGTGAGGCGATGAACGATCCGAACGCCCAGGCGAGGCCGCCCAAGACCCAATCCCAATGAGGTGTCTGAACCAATTGTCGTGTTGGGATGGTCGCCAAGAACGCAACCGGCAATACGAACGTAAAGAACCTTTGGAGCCCAACCGAATAGATATCGTTTGGGTAGCGGGCCACCGCCATGATCGTTTCGCCGAGCACCCAAAGGTTGTCAACGCGAACGAACCAAATACCAAGGGTCATGAGAAAGAACTGGATGCAGTAGTAAGTGATGGTCGCGCAGACCAGCATGATGAGGTAAGCGAGCCAGTTTAGGGGGCCTGGTTGCGCTCCTGACTGAACAACTCCCAAGGCGAGCATCGCAACACCGCCAAGGCACGCACCAATTTGATCAAAGTTAAAGCGCCTGAGACTCACCCAGAATTGGCTATCAACCGGTTTTGTAACCACGAAATCCAAGGTTCCCTTGCGCACCATTTCTGGGATTTCCACCAGGCTGAAGCAGAAAGCCATCACGAGGTGATACATCAAGAAGCTCGTTGACGTGAGAATGAAGGCGGCCCCTTGATTCCAGCCGGCCACGGAATCCGTGTTGCTGTAGATGACAATCAGGACCAAAGCCGAGAATCCCAGCCAAACCAGCGCCTGGGCGATCTTGGCAACGAAGTTCGCCCGGAACTCAAGCTCCCTAACTAAGGAGCTTGCAATGAAATGGCGGTAAATCTGCAGGTAGCGCCCCACATCCCAATCGTACCGTCTCGGAACGCAATGGCAACTCGCTATACTGGGGCGGCATGGCGGTCATTGTTCTCATCTTCTTGATGCTGTCCGCACTCGGTTGCGGGTTCATTCTTCAAGAGCGGACAAAGGGTGAGCTTGATGTTGCCGAGTCTACTGCGCTCGGGGGCTCAATGGTTCTTTGCGCTACTGGCTGGTTGATTGGGGTCACAGGTAATTGGACACTCACCATTGCATCGTTGGCAATTCCCCTTGCGGGGCTAGGCTTGTTTCTGTTCGCCATCAAGAGGCATGGCTTTTCAATACTGCCGAACCGGACGAAATGGTGGTTAGCTTGGGGTCTCCTACTAGCCTTTCCGCTCCTGAAAGCCAATAGCCCGAGCGATATGCTGGATTGGGACACTCTCGCCTACCATTTTGCCGTTCCAAAAATGTGGCTTGAGGTAGGCAGGATGACGTTCATCCCATTTATCCACCAGAGCAATTTCCCCGGAATCGTCGACAACCTCTTCATCGAGGGCCTCAAATTCGGAGAGTCGGTGGCAAAATCAATCACCGTTTTCTATTGGATCCGTGCCGGCTTATGGGTATTTGGCGTAACTAGGCGCCTCTTTGGGGCGGTTGCAGCCCCTTGGGCAGCTCTTGCATTTCTCTCAACGCCTTTGATCCTTTGGAGCAGTGGCTCCGGCTACATTGATGTTGCCCATGGCCTGTTCGCCGCTATGGGAATGATGTACGTAGCCGAGTCGGTGCGCCATGCGGAGATAGGGAAGTGGCTACTCCTTAGCGGGTTTGGCTTGGGCGCGGCCATGGGTAGTAAGTACACCGGCCTTCAAGTCGCCCTAGTGGCGCTTCTGGTTCTGTGCGCCCTGATCACGCGCAACGGTAGGTGGCGCGAGGCCGCTAAACCCCTGGCTTTGGCAAGTGCCATGGCCTTGCTCATCGCATGCCCGTGGTACATCCGCACGTATGCCAACACGGGAAATCCCGTTTTTCCATTTTTCTTCGAGCAACTTGGCGGGCGAGGGTGGGATCAATGGCGGGCCGATATTTACCGTAATGAACAGCAGAGTTTTGGTGTGGGTCGCACGGAAAGTGGTCGCGATCTGAGCGCGATTGGCGCCAGCGTCCTTGGGCTCGCCTACCAACCCGGCCGTTACATCAATCCAGCGCCCAGGGAAGGGGGCGGCGCGCCCATGGGGGCTCTCGGTCTTGCCTTACTGCTCGGCCCACTAGCGTGGCTTTGCTTTGGTGCGAGAACCGGACCGATGATGCCGCTCCTCGTCATGTCGGGCCTCCTACTCATGATGTTCTTTCTGCTAAGTCAGCAAGTGCGATACGTTACTTCGCTCGCACCGCTCTGGGCAATAATGCTTGCTGGCATTGGAGTGCCTCGTTGGCGCGAAATTCTTCGCGGAGCCGTTGCGGTGCAAGCAATGTATACGGGGTGGCTCTTGTGGATCACGCAAGCCGAGAACCAATTCAAGGTCATGACCGGGGTTTTCCCGCGAGATGCCTATCAGCGAGCGGTGGTTCCATTTAGCGCGGTAGCGGAAACGATAAATCATGAAGTGGGCACACAAGGCAAAGTTGCACTTTATAATGAGGTTTTTGGATATTTCTTAGATATTCAGTATGTGTGGGCAAACCCGGGCCATAGCAGAATCATCCCCTACAATGAGATGCAAACGGGCCCTGAACTCGCCATTGGCCTGCGCAAGCTTGGTTTCACCCACGCCTATCTAGCCACACGCGACCTTTCAAGGGATCAGCAGGAACTACTCGTCCTTGCCCTGCGGGGCAAGCCAGTTCCTACCGATGTCGCCGCAAGCATGGATAGTAATCTTGATCGGAAGTGGTTTCGGCTTCTCTGCGATGCTATTGCTTCTCGATCAATGGTGCCCTTACCGCTACCAGAAGGCGCGCCGGGCTTGTTCCTGAAGAATCAGTCAAAATAGCTTCGTGGAGCCATCCGTTCAGATTCATGAGACTGCGTTCGAGAAGCGTCGCGGTGTGAACGAAGTGGTGCTTCAATCTGGCTTTGCTCAAGTCCACATCAGCCGACTTCCAAGCCCCCTCCAAGAGAGCCGCCTTATTGCGCTTCGCCAATTGAAGGAAGAAGGAGTCGGGCTATTTTTCCTCAAGCTCACCCCCAGCGGGTTGAGTTTTCTTGTGAAGGAAGAGAATGTCCCTCGACTGGACGAACGATTCAAGAACATTGATTTCAACTACTCGCTGCATATTGGGAAGAGCGTGGTCTTTGTTAAGGCGGCGAACATGCGGGACGAGGAGGGTCTTCTTGCGAGCATCCTCAGTCAAGCAATCGCAAGTGGCGCAAGGATTGAGCACCTCGGCGATATGCATGATGCGGTATGTATCGCCGCAATCCACGATGATGCGGTGAAGATCGCGGAGGCCATCCGGGCAAAGGAGTTCGGCGCGACATGAACCGAATCAAGGTGATGAAATTCGGGGGTACGAGCGTCGCTACCCAAGAGAATCGTCTCCTCGCCGCCATGAAGGTCGTGAGTGCCCGAGAGCAGGGATTTGCTCCTGTGGTGGTTGTCAGTGCGATTGGGCGAAAGGGAGCTCCCTACGCTACTGATACGTTGATCACCGAACTGAGTCAGATTGACGAAACAACGGACATTGATCCACGCGAACAGGACCTCATGATCGCTTGCGGTGAGATATTTAGCGCCGTTATTTTTGGGCAGACCCTGCGCTCATTAGGGCATCACGCGAGGAGTTTTCGCGGCGGCCAAGCGGGCATTCGCACCGATGGAGTTTACGGAAACGCGCGAATTGTCAGCATCAATCCCGCGGGGATTCTTCGATCAATTGAAGCGGGCTATATCCCTATTGTTTGTGGATTTCAAGGTGTTTTTGTTGAGGATCAGCTTTCACCAAGTAGCGAACTCACGACTCTTGGGCGTGGAGGGAGTGACACAACAGCAGCCGCGCTCGGAGCTGCCCTGAATGCCGAGGCGGTCGAAATCTTTACCGATGTTGATGGGGTGAAAACAGCCGACCCAGACAGCGTTCAGGATGCCCCTACCCTTGGGCGCATGAGTTATGAAGAGGTTGCCGAAATTGCCCATCTTGGTGCGAAGGTTCTGCACCCTCGAGCGGCTGAGATTGCCGAGCGATACAACACGCCGCTCTGGGTGAAGAATACGTTCACCGAACACTCTGGGACCGAAATCGTGAGCCGCGAAGCCCTTGGCGGTCGCCACGTTACGGGAGTGACCCACAGCGGCAAATTGGTTTATCTCCAGTTTGATCTAAGCAAGGTCAGCGACGGGCACCGAACCGACCTCGAGGCGGGAATCTACGACATGATGGCCCGGTATGGCATCAGCCTTTACCTCCCAACCCTGAGCCCGAGCAGCATCGGTTTCGCAGTTAGCCGAGATCAGTTTTGGATGGTCGAAGACTTGATTGACGGTCTCGTCTTGCCGCTTAACGGTTCCGAGCAGTCAATCTATCTCGTCCAGCTAGGGGCGAAGGCAAGCCTTGAAGCCGAAACGCAGCTCAAGCTCTTGAGACCCTTGGGTGAGGTCAAGATCATCCCGATCCAGTTGACGGAAGGCTGTACGATGGTCTCATTGGTTGGCGCCCAGTTTCGGCCGGTGCCGGGCGTCTTTTATGAAGTCCTGATGACCCTCCACGAGGGGCAAGTGCCGGTGTTGCAAACAAGCGACAGTGACCTCAGTATGAGCGTCATCATCCCCGAAGCAGAAACAAACCGTGCGG
>JADZDX010000081.1 GCA_020850835.1 Fimbriimonadaceae bacterium | reverse complement strand
TCGGTGCTAAAGCGACAGTCCACGATCGGGCCCATAACTTGGATTACTGTTCCGGCGCTGGCCATGGTGCTTTGGTAGGTCCTCTTTCAAAAAGTACGCCGATGCAAAATGCCCCGGCGGTTCGGGCGAGAGTATACCCGGGTGAATGACGAATTACGAAGTGCGAAGAGCGATGATGGGTTTTGCGTCCGGACGGGCAGGTCGCCATAATTGCTGTTCGAGCAATACCTTGTCCAACATCGGGCGTCTTTATTGGCGTTCCACTTAGCTTCCATGAAGGCCCTCAAAATCTCCGTCCTCAGTCTTGTTCTTGGAGCAAGCGTTGTACCCACGCCCGCCACGGCGTTGACACGCCATGACGACGACGTCAAGGGGCGCATCGAGCGCACGTCGAAGAGCTACGAAGAGAAGGCGCGAAAGCTTGAGGATCTGAAGAAACTAGGCAAATCGCCGCTTGATCAAGAGGTGATGTTGCTCTACATTGACATGCGTGGCGATTGCACTTTGATTGCCTTCTGGTACGAGGAGATAAGGGCGTATGCAGAGGCGTATGCTTGGTTCGAACGAGCCGCTAAGGTCGCGGAGGAGTGCAACGACTATCTACTCTCCGCCAAGCACTTGAGCACATTTGATGCCTATTTTGGAATGGCACGATCAAGTTGGATGCGACGACGCTACAGTGAATCCGCCCTGAACTGTCAGATCGCGATCGTCCGTGCTCGTCCGACGGATCGGCAAAGGGCGGATGCGCACCTGCTCCATGCACGGCTGGATCTGATTGAGGAAGACTACAAATCATGGGAAGTCCAAGCTAACTTGGCCATGGGCTTGTGGTCGAACAATAAAGAGGGACAGGCTGTTTGCCATCGTGTCATTGCTGCTGGATGTTATCTGCAAGGCAATCTAAGCGAAGCCAAAGCGAGTTGGCAAGCTGCCGCAGCACTCGACGGCGTTGGAAGAGACGGGGACCTGTTTGATCCTTATCAGGCGCCCCTCAATGCCGCCATTGCGAAGAACCCCAAGGATGTTGAGGCGCGAATAAGTCGGGCGAAGTATCTCCTTCATCGCGGCGACAACCTCAGCCGGAAAATCAACGATGCGGGCGCGGCTCCGCTCTACCTGGGCGGCATTACGAACATCGCGGCATTGACCACGCCAAGTGAGTTTTCCTTCGAAGAATCGGCTCTCCTTGATATCACTCGGGCCCGAGCGGTCGATCCTGATAATCCGCTGCTCCTCATCCTGTCGGCAGTGGCCAAAGAAGCCTACAATGCTCGAGGCGGCAAGACCGATAGGTACAAGGCGTCCTCAATTGTTGATGACATTTCGTGGGCCAGTGTAATGGCAACAACCGAACCTGAAGCTTTGATCGAACTTGCGAAGGTGCTCCAGAAGCGCGGTGCCAGCAAGGATGCGATGGGCTACTTTGCACGGGGCTTTCATCACTCTAAATCTGGCACGGATCTAGCCGAGCTCAAAGAAATCCGGCAGCAACTTTTCAAAAGTTTGCCGTGCCCGGCATGGTCCGCGGCGCCAAAAGTGACTCCCAAGACTTCCTTAGAATGGAAGGAGCGCGGCAATGCATTCAACAACGCGGGCGACTGGCGCGGGGCATTGGCTTGCTATTCGAAAGCGGTCGAACTCGACCCCAAGAACGCGGACGCACTGAACAACATTGGCTTGACCATGATGCGCCAAGGCGCAATAGACTGGGCGCTCGACTACCTCAATCGCGCAATCAAAATTGCGCCGATGCACCACATGGCCTATTCTTCCCGAGCTCAGGCCTGGGCTTACCTGAAGCAACCGAATCAAGCCCTTGACGATGTCGACAAGGCGGTCAAGTACGCAAAGGCGAGCGAGATCAAGAGCTTGTGCCTTGCCTTGAAATCACGGATCCTTGGGGAACAACACAAGCCAGATGAGGCAGCTACGGCGGCGGAGGAAGCTCTGAAGCTTGTCCCTTCAAATCTCATGGCTCAGGAGGGATTAGGGATTGCTCATGTATTCCAAAGCAAGCCCCAGTTGGCGACCAAGGACTTGGATTCCACCCAGCAAGGCATGCGCGCAAAGTTGGTACGATGCGTGGCCCTTTCTCTCGCTAAGGACAGCCGGTACAGCACGGTATGGGCGGAGGTCCAACAGTCCGCCTCGATCACGGACCTTGGATGGATACTGCACTGGCTAGATGGCTGGCTGGCCAGCGCGATCGCCCCTGTAAAGGGCTCATCGGATTTCACCCGCTTGCAAGGTTTTGCTTCCGACGTTAGGTCCGCTCGCCAAAAAACCTTGTTAAAGCTATAGGTTTATTGTGGCCCCTAGGGTTGCATTCTCAATAACGCTCGGTATCCGTGTCACGCCAGTTGATCGCCGTCATGTAAGTTCGCGTTGCTGTCAAACTTGGGTCGTGAGTGGAGCTATGTTTTGGTGATTATGGTTCCGGGTCGGAGACGAGCCCAAAGTTCTCGATTACTCTGTCAATGTCGGCGGCGTCAACTTCGCCCGAGCCGTCAAGGTCAAACTGCTCCTCAAATCCTGGACCTCCGCTGACTGTGCCAAAGTGCGCTATTTCTAGGTCAATATCCGCCGCGTCAATCTCACCACTTCCGTCGGCGTCTCCTGCAAAGAGTTCAAAAACAGGATGACCATTGACCAAGGGGCCGCGCAACGGAGCGTAAGTGGTGTCTATGGGCAGAGGACTTTCGCTTAGAGGTGGATAGATACGGCTAAGAAAATTGGGACCAACATAGGAAGGAATTGCGTTTGAATTGCACTGCAGGTACATTCGATAACTCCCAGTAACGCTTGCTGGCAGATCTAAGGCCACTCTCCCCGATGTTCCAGAGTAGTTGAGCTGAACAGTAGTATTTGGAATTGCGGTGCCATCTGGGTTCGTGAACGTCACAGACAGGGACGGAGGGATACTCCCAATGTAGGTAGGAGTTTCTCCAATCTGCCCCAACGAGACTGCAAAGGTTGGATTATCGTCGCGCCAAGCCACAAACGAGAACTGTGGCTGCCCCGGAAGATTGAGCCGCCCATAACCTACTAAGTCCCCAGAATCGCTTATGCCAGTTACTGAATCAATGATTGCAATATCTGGCGGGAGTGGTTCAGTTAGAAGGTTGTGCAAATACCCTGTCGAGAGCCCCCAGAGCACTTTTCCGTATCCGTTTGCGTACCCGACAGTATCTCCATCCGAGTTGATATCATACGCTTCTGACCCATCCGGATAGTCCTCGAACGAGGCACCTAGTGCGTTACCAGGGCTAATTCTCCAGCGCTGGGCACGATTAGCGACGGGATTACCTCCCCTAACATAACCAGTGAAGTAGCCGCTGTCCTTGATCCTAGTCATGTAAGCTCTAATACTGTAGGCATGCGGAGGATTAATTACTTCGCCAGTGTTTAGATTGACTAGATTAGGGTAGCCATTGTCGCCATTGGGGGTTACCGTTGCGGCAATGACATACCCCAGTGAATTGATCCCACCCATCACATCGTACGTGTTTAACCATCCCGGGAGAACTAGTGCCGGAGACGTCGGACTGGTCCAATAAATGGTGTCTGGGTGGATAAGTGATCCAGCCGCGTACTCAGACTCCACACCCCCGGCTAACCCGTTCTCGGCGATATCGTTAATTTGAAACAGTCGTTGATTTCCAGCAAAGTTTCCCATCTGGTACGAAGTGAAAGAGCCGCTTGGCTCCAAGATCTCGCCGTAATATTCGTTAGCCGCCCGATTAAACATCTGGAGGATAATCTGACCAGAGTTATTCACTCGAGTCGCCCAAAGTTCATCGTATTGTGGATAAGCTTGGGGTACGGGAATAATTTCTGCGCCCGTCACGGCGCTCCACTTAAAACCAACAATTTGACCTGTTGATATCTGGCGTGCTTTTCCAACCACGGTCCCAGAAGTGTTTATGCTGAGGGCCGATGCAAGATCATATCCTATAGGGAGTGTCAGCTTGGTCAAACGATACTTGCGTTCGTTGTTCTCCACGGCAGCACCCACGTTGAGACGTCCCCAACCGTAAGTGAGATCTAACCCTGGCGCACCAAGGTCTTTTGTCCGCCTCAGGAGTAGTTCTTCGAGTCGTGTGCTTGATTCGTTGGGGTACCGGCTCCTTAGTAGCGCCAGTGCCGCCGCAACTTGAGGGGTGGCGAAGCTAGTTCCAGCGGGCGCAAACCCAAATCCACCGCCTTTAGAAGTAGTCAGCAACTGCACACATGGGGCGAAGATATCAACGCCACGACCAAAGCCTGTACCCTGTAACCCCTGCGACCAAAGAGCACCATCGGTTCCAAGGCCGCCAACGACGGTTACATTGAGGTGATCAAAAGACGTCCAGTTGTTGTTGGTGTTTCCAGCAGCCCAAACGAGATGCGCGCCAACCTGACGTGAATACAAGCCCATGGCTTCGACATCGGCGTTTTCAACGCCCGTATAGCTTACGCTGGCAACGTCTGCGCCGTGGTCCAAAGCCCACTGAATGCCCTCCAAAATCTCCGATCGCGGCGTTGCGCCCGTTGCTGCATCGTTCGTAACCCGGACAGGCATGATGCTCAAGCCAGGACCAACGCCGCAAATGCCGATGTTGTTATTCCCGACGGCAGCTGCAATACCGGCAACTCGTGTGCCATGCCCATTGGATCTAATATCGGTCACGTCACCGCCATCGAGTTGGGCTAGTCCTGAAACTGAATTGAATCCAGGAACGAGGCTCGGAGCCAAATCCGGATGCGACAGATCAATACCACCGTCAATGATCGCGATTACGGTGCCGCTTCCAGTTGTGAAGTCGTGTGCCCTAAACGCCGAAATTTCAAAAAGGAATCCTTGATTAGGCAACATCGGGTCATTGGACACCGCACAGGTGGATTCCACGCGGTCAAATTCGACCCGAGCAAACTTGCCCGATCTTTCAAGTGACTGTTGGCTTTCTCGCAAGGAGTTCTTGCCGAGGGGAGTTAAAACGAGAACCGCCCCCCCAGCTAAAGATGACTCGTTACGGAAGCCTGGTACTGAGTGGACAGAGCCGCGTAATGAAGGCTTGACCACTGCTAGAAATCTGCCCGTAAGGGAGCCGGAGGAGAAGGCTACGCCAGCCGCAGCAAGTGAAAGCGCGACCGTCGCAAAAACTGTTCTAATGCTAATTGCCGTAACCACTAAATTGTTCCTCTTGAAGTACTTATCGGGTGCGACCGAAGTTACTGATCACGATATCAATGTCGACCGCATCAACTTCGCCTGAGCCATCGACGTCTTCGGGAATATCCGGCGTCATGCTGCCAAAGGCAGCGATTACCATATCAATGTCGGCGGCGTCTACTTCGCCCGAGCCGTCCACGTCCCCTGTGATCGGGAGGTCGAGCCAAATATGGGCGAGGATCGTCCCCGACAAGGTGCCCGCAGTCGTGCGAAGTTGGGCGCCCAAGAACAGCCGGTTGTTGTCGCAGAACATGAGGTTGTCAGAAGAGATGGATTGGAAGAAAAGATCGTCATCAGCGATGCCATTGCTGTCAAGATCAATGGGGTCAAATCGGCGGTACATCACTTTGCTGGTGTAGCCGTTGTTTAGTACCACGACGTAGTTCTTGGTTGTGTCGGGGTTATTGGTGAGGCCGCAGATCACGGTTTCGCCGTAGCTGTTGATGGCAACGCCTGAGAAGGTCGTCGTCGTCGCGCCCCAGAGTTCGCTATTGCCGGGGGTGATGGGATCACCTTCGAAGACAAACTTGGGTGTTCCGCCGACTTTGCCTTGGTAGACGAAGTCTTGGCCCCCATTCAGGGCGCCGCTAAAAGTGAAGTATCGGTTTCGGGCGCTGATTGAAGACCCGCCGTTTGCGGTCGCCCCAAATGAGGTAACCGTCTCCGTGTTTGTGCTCCCAGGAATTGCGTATCCGACTTGCGCCTTCACCTCATTGTCTACTGCCACGATGCTAGAGCCGCTCGCGGTAACCGTGCCGTTACCAACGAGGGCTTGGTACATGAAGCTGGAATCCACCGACCCTATGCGGAACTTATCGGTCTCAAAGCGCATGATCGGCACCGGAGTACCGCTGAGCTGTCCGTTCGGGATGGTGATTGCCCTCCGGGCAAGCAACACCGATTCAGTGAACAGGGCGGCATCTACGCCGGTGTTGTTGGTCCCGCTTCCCCAAGCCATTGAGTTGTCGTCGAGGAGTTGCGGAGCAGCGAGTCCTCCGGGGTAAGCAGCGCCGGTGAGCGGAGCAATGTCCCCTTCTTTGGCAACGCTGCCGAAGACCCCGCTGACCCGCTTGACGGAGTATTCATTAGCGGAAGTAGGTTCGCTTGAGCTGAGAACGCAGCCGAAGTTGCCTGAATCATTGATGCCGGCGACCGAGCGGATATTGCTGGTCGTGTATGGCCCGCCAAAGATCCAAGGTTCGGTTTCGCGCACTCGCACAGTGAGGCTGTTGGGAACCAGCATGTCGCCCGTAGTGATTACACGCGGTGAACCTGAACCGACATTGGTGCTGATCGAAACATAGTGGTTGCCATTTGGACTGGCATAGATGCGAGTCAGGAGATTGAACTTAACACCTGGGTAACCCGGGACATCGCTGGTCGCCGAGGTTTGGATTCCACTGAAGAGCACCTTAGGCAGGGCTCCGTGGGCAAACTGGGTAGCGGTGACAACCAAGAGGGCAGGCAGAATCGTTCGCATACCTATTAGGATATCGCCAGCGGGCTGAAAACGGCTATGGTTTGGGTCGTAAGCCAGTAGTAATGCCATCAAATCGCCATTTCTCAAAAGACATGGAGGGCGGGAACCGATAAAATAGGAGGCTGGTTGTGTCAGGAATGCGGATTTTGGTAACGGGTGGTTCTGGATTCATCGGCTCAGCATTTCTGAACCGTTACGTTCCATCCAACCCCCAGCATCAGTTTCTGAACATTGACAAGCTCGGTTACGCCGCTCACCCGATGAACACGGTCGAGCTTGAGTCGCTTTCAAATTATGCCTTTGCACGAGCGGACTTGGCCTCATTTGAGCGGGTTCAGGAGCTTATTACCGCATTTGAGCCGGATCGAGTGTTTCATTTCGCAGCCGAGAGTCATGTTGACCGTTCGATCCGTGCTCCGCTAGAGTTTGTTCAGTCTAATGTGCTCGGCACGGCTAATCTACTTGAAGCATGCCGTCAGATATGGGATGGTGACCAGCAGCCCGTCTTTCTGAGCGTCAGTACCGACGAAGTCTTTGGTTCGCTTGGGGAGTCTGGAGCATTTTCCGAGACTACTCCTTACGATCCGCACAGTCCCTATTCGGCGAGTAAGGCTAGTGCTGATCATTTTTGCCGGGCTTATTACGATACGTTTAAGCTCCCGGTCAAGATCACCAATTGTAGTAACAATTACGGCCCGAGGCAATTTCCGGAGAAATTGATCCCGCTCATGATCCTGAACGCGATGGAGGATAAGCCACTGCCAGTTTATGGGGAGGGCCTGAACGTTCGCGATTGGTTGTTTGTTGATGATCATTGCGAGGCCCTCTGGCAAGTGGCGGAGCGCGGGAAGGTGGGCGAGACTTACTGCATTGGCGGGGGGCATGATGTTCCCAATATTGAAATCGTCCGGGGAATTACCAAGCTCATGTCGGAGCGTCGTGGAGTGGCTTCGCTAGATCACCTGATTACCTATGTGAAGGACCGCCCAGGCCACGATTTCCGTTACGCGATTGATTCATCTAAGTTGCGAAACGAACTTGGCTGGAAACCAAGTTGTACTTTCGAAGAGGGACTTGCTCGGACAATGGATTGGTACTTGGGCAACCCTGAATGGGTTCGACAGGTACGGTCGGGCGAATACCAGCAGTGGATTGAGTCTCATTACGGAGCTGCGCATTGATTACGAAAGGCATTATTCTCGCAGGAGGGAGTGGCACTCGGCTTTGGCCGATCACGAGGGCGGTGAGCAAGCAACTCCTGCCGATCTACAACAAACCGATGATCTACCACCCTCTGACTACGCTCATGCTGGCTGGAATCCGGGATATTTTGGTTATCACGACGCCTCATGAGCAAGAGATGTTTATCCGGCTGCTGGAAGACGGTTCGCAGTGGGGGATCAATATTTCTTATGCTGTGCAACCAAAGCCAGAGGGTTTAGCCCAAGCTTTCTTGATCGGTGAGTCGTATATTGCCGGGCAAGGTTGCGCGATGGTGCTAGGAGATAATATTTTCTATGGTAGCCATTTGTCTCAACAACTGCAAGTAGCTGCGTCGAGGGATCAAGGGGCAACCATTTTCGCATATCGCGTCAATGATCCGAGTTCTTACGGAGTAGTCGAATTTGATGGTTCTGAAAGGGTAATTAGCATAGAGGAGAAACCTAAGCATCCTCGATCCAATTATGCCATTACGGGCCTTTATTTCTATGATCATGATATTGTTGAGATTGCTAAGTCAATTCGGCCTTCACAGCGTGGCGAATTAGAGATTACAAGTATCAATGAGGTATATCTCAAACGCGGCGATCTAAGGGTAGAGTTTATGGGTCGTGGGGTTGCTTGGTTAGATACCGGTACTCATGATGCTTTGATACAAGCCTCGTTATTTGTTGAAACTGTTGAAAAGCGTCAGGGGCTTCTGGTCGCATCTCCGGAAGAAATTGCTTATCGCCAAGGATTTATTACTTCTGCAGATTTATTGAAACTTGCCCAAGCTCTGCAAAAGACTGAATATGGAGAAAAGCTCATGGCGGTGTTGAACTGAATGGATATAGCCGTTTTCATTATGACGAGGTTCAATTTGAACATGAAGTTTACCAGCCACGAATCCTCTTATCTCGATCAGACATGGCTGGACCGGCGCGTTGAACTCTTTGAGATGTGGTGCCAACCGTCCGTTGCAAATCAGTCTTATAAATCTTTCCGTTGGATTGTCATGCTGGATCCGGAAACTCCGGATGAGGTCGTTAATCAACTGAATCGACTCGATTGCGTCGATGCCCGCCGAATCGAGAATCGACAGCACGACCAACTTGGTAAAATGGTAACTGAGTTGTCAGGCGAAAGTGAGTGGGTTATCACCTGCAATCTCGATAGCGATGATATTCTACACAAAGATTTTGTTTTGGATATTGTTAGCTCGGTACGCAATGATCCTCCGAGTGAAATGACTTTCTTGAATTTTCCTTGGGGGTACAGCTTCTATAAAGGGAAGTTTTACCGACAGAGGTGGAACTACAATCAATTTCGAGCCCTCTTTGAGCGGACGTCTGAGTGTAAAACAATTTATCAGCGAAATAACGATCTCATAGAGGGATACGCCCCGATTCGGTATATCCATAGAATGCCTCGATGGGCAGCAGGAGTGCACGGGGGAAATGTTGCCAATCAGCGGGTTGGGCTTCGCGATCTATCGGTCAAGCGGTCTGATTGGGGGCTCCAAGGAAGGGATCAACCAGCAGGGGTGAGGGACTATCTGGATTTGGTACGTACGATCATCCGTGAGTCGATACGTTTTGTTGCAAAGAAAATGCGCGGGATGCGATGGTAGTTAATCCGCTTGGCAGTGCCGGTGTTCTTTTGCTTGAACCCCAGGCGTTCGGTGACCATCGAGGTTGGTTCATGGAGGGGTGGAATCGAGATCGCTATCGGGCCCTAGGCATCAACGAGGACTTCGTGCAGTTCAATGTCAGCCGGTCAACCAAGGGCGTGCTGCGTGGACTTCATTACCAAGAACCTTGTCCACAAGGAAAACTGGTGATGGCCTTGGAAGGGTGTGTGATGGACTACGCCGTTGACATCCGGACTGGGTCGCCCACCTTTGGCCAATGGTGGCGATACCAACTTGATGATGTGGCACACGCCCAATTATGGGTTCCTCCGGGGTTTGCCCATGGGTTTGAGGTTTTGAGTGACCGGGCCCTTTTCGCATATCTCGTCACAGAGTTTTATCAGTCCGAGAACGATCGGGCCATCCACTTTAGGGACCCGGACCTAAAGATTGACTGGCTGACGGAAGATCCGCAAGTGAGCGCCAAGGACGCCGCCGCTCCATTTTTGACGGATGCTGTAGTTTTGCCTAGTTATGCTTAAGTTGCGACCCGTGTATAATCCACCAAAGGTAACTAATGGGACGATTTTGGCGATGGCTTAAGGCGTTGTTCAATCGGGGCATGGACAAGTTGGAAGATCCAGAAATCATGCTGGATCAGGCACGTCGTGACATGCAAGCGGCTTTTTCCGCTAATCGAGAGAAGGCCGTGCAGGCAATTACTCAGCGCAATCGCTTGCAGACGATGTACGACGAGCAAACGGCCAAGAGCACTCAGCTTGAAGCTCAGGCGACGATGGCGTTGAAGCAGGGCAATCGCGAGCTTGCGCGTGGAATCATGCGCGAAAAGCAGACGGTGGACGGTGGCCTTGAGTCATTGAAGGCGAGCCTGACGGCCGCAACCGAGACGGTTGAGCAAGTAAAGGTCGCGATCAAGCGGCAGGAAGAGGAAATCCGACGCAAGACCAGCGAGGCGCTCGCCCTGAAAGCCCAATGGAAACAAAGCCAAATCCAAAGCGCAATTACAAAGTCGCTTGACGGCCTGAACTTCGATCACGAGTTTGATAGCTCATTTGGCGCGGCGCGCGAGCGGATCAAGGAGAGCCGAGCGGAGGCCCAAGCCCGACAGGAGATGTTCGGTACAAGTATCGCCGGGAAGACCATGCAGATGGAAGATCAGGCGATGGACGCGCAGGCGGAGGCCGAACTTCAAAAGCTTGAAGAACGCCTTGGTCTTGCCGAGAAACCAGCGGATACAACCGTAGAACAACCTAAGGTCGCCGATGATGTCGACTCGCAACTCGCTGAACTTGAGAAGCGAATCGAACAGTCGCCGGGCTAGATTCATTCAGGTTCGGCTCAAGGAAACCAATGAGCCAATACCGTGTCTTAATTGCTGACGATGATCCAATCATTCGAATGGATCTCAAGCAGATGCTTGAACGACTTGATTATGAGGTTGTGGCCGAGGCTGGCGACGGCCAAGTTGCGGTAGACCTGGCTCAGACACACCAGCCTGATGTGTGCGTTCTTGACGTAAAGATGCCCCAAATGGATGGTATCGAGGCGGCTCGTCAAATTGCCGACAATGGGATCGCGCCCGTGATCTTGCTCACGGCGTTTAGTGACCGGGAATTGGTAGATCGTGCTCGCGAATCGGGTGTTTTTGGTTACTTGGTGAAGCCTTTCAAACCCAACGATCTCCTACCTGCGATAGAGGTTGCCCGAAGCCGCTTTGAGGAGAATCAAGCGCTAGGAAAAGAGGCTGCAGATGCCAAGGACAAGCTGGAAATGCGGAAGCTCCTCGACAAGGCCAAGGGCATATTAATGGCGACCTTGGGTGTGACCGAAGCGGAGGCTTACCGGCGCATACAGCAACAAAGCATGAATAATCGCAAATCCATGCGCGAGGTGGCTGAGGCGGTTATCTTGGCTCAATCGGTCTAGGGAGTCCGCCTCTAGACCTCAAGCATCAGCGTAATAATCTCAAACGGGCGATAGGAGAACTGGACATTGTTGTCAACGACCTCCAATTCTTGCTCGGGATATTCCTCAAGGTTGCAGATCCATGCTCGCTTGATCCCCAAGACGCTGGTTAGGGATGCAAGTCCCCTCGTGTTATGGCATTCGTAGAGCCGGACGACCATATGATTGCTATCTTCGGCCTTCTTTACAGTATCAATAATAAGGTTTCTCGTATCAACTTGTATGAACGGCGGCAGCCCACCCGATTGACCTCTCAAGGCGGTCAAGCGGCAACTGCGCAGCGGGGCATTGAGTGCGTAAGCCGAAGCGATTACGTCGCTATGAATGATTTGGTCAAAGTGGGGCAGTAAAACATAGCTAAAACGATGACGCCCCATGTCGCAATTGGGGTCTGGTGATTTTGGTGCCCGAAGCAGGGACATCCTCATGACGTTGGCTCGGCAATCAAAACCATACTTGGCATCGTTTAGCAAGGCAACGCCCATGTCCCCTTGACTGATATCAATCCACTTCTGAGCGGGTACTTCGAAACGTGCCGAGTCCCAACTCGTGTTGACATGCGTTGGGCGTTCGGTGTGACCGTATTGGACCTCGTAGGTAGCGCGGTTTGCATTGAGGTTGAGGGGGAAAGCAACCTTGAGGAGTTTGTGGCTCTCTCGCCATTCGATTTCCGTGTCAAAGCGGATGCCAGGGGTCGGACCAAGGCTAATCCGCTGTTTGATCCAACTCTCGTTGCTAATTCGACGCACGACTTCGACGGCAATCCGTACCGGACCGCGCTCCACGATCTCGAAGGTCTCTGCCTTCAGAAGCGTTCTCTCAGTCTCAAGAGTCCATGGGTCAATATCCCACGCATCCCAAAAGTTGGGGCGATCATCTAAGAGTTGAAACGCATTGGCCAATTTTCCGGGTTCAATGAACTCGATTGTCCGATCGTCGTAGGAGGCAAGGCTGGTGATGTTCCCGTTTCCATCGAAGCGAACGACCCACTCGCTATTTTCCAGCCTGCGCTCGCGAGCCTTGAGACGAGTACCCCTTTGAGGTAGGGGCTCGTTGGTGAGGTCAGCAACGGCAACGCTCCCCAGCGCAGCTTCCGGTGTCTGAAAGATCAGCTTTGCTTCACCAAATTCTTCGACAAATTGAACAGGGGTGGAGGTATCGTCACACGCGAGAGTGGTTGGAATCTCGGCGCCATCCCACGGAATTTCGCCTTGGCTCGGGACCGTACTGTTGGCGAACAAAGCGACCGGATTCGACATGGAAGCAGTATCGAACTTGGAGCCGATGCCTCGAAGGGCGGCCTGGATAACTTCGTGCCCAATCTTGAGGATAGCGGCGTAATCCCGGTCGGAATCTTCGTAGACTTCTCGCACGGAAGAGCCTGGAATAATGTCATGAAACTGGTTCAGCAGGACCAGTTTCCAAGCCTCCTCAAGCTTAGCGCCCGGATAGGTTTTTGGAAAGCCCGGAGCAAAGCAGCTTAGGAACTCGGCATCACGAAGTAGAAACTCGGACATGCGATTCCATTTCTTGTTGTTTGCCTGGCTGGTGTAGGTGCCCCGGTGCATCTCCAGATACAGTTCGCCGGACCACGTCATCAGATCACGGCTCTTTGCGCGGGCTTCCCGGAAGAAGTCCACTGCCTTTCGTCCAGTTTGAATGTCCGGTAGATAGGGGGCGGTTTGAGCGCGGCGAAGCATCTCAAGGTGCTGCTCTGTAGGACCACCTCCTCCGTCGCCCCAGCCAAATAGGTAGAGGCTTTGGTCGCTGCGGGCTTGATCCTTGTGCTTGTGAACACTCTCAATGATCTGCGCCGGTTCCCCCGAGCCCACATAGGTATCGGCGGGAGGGAAATGCGCCCAGATTTTCG
>JADZDX010000080.1 GCA_020850835.1 Fimbriimonadaceae bacterium | reverse complement strand
GCCGAACGGTTGGGCTTATAGCTCAGTTGGTTAGAGCGCACCCCTGATAAGGGTGAGGTCACTAGTTCGAATCTAGTTAGGCCCACCAACCGAATTCTGCTGTGACTACGATTCTCTCAACTTGGAAAGAGCCGGGAGAAGTCGCTATTCGGGCCGCTTGGAATAAACGCCAAGCAGGAGGGGATCTCCTCGACACTTTAGAGGCAGGCCTTGCCGCCGCGGAACTTGACCCAGAGTTGATCATGATTGGGCTGGGTTCCCTCCCCAATGCAGAAGGCGATCTGGAACTTGATGCCAGCATCATGCGCGGGAGCGACCTCATGTGTGGGGCCGTTTGCTCGGTTCGAAACATCGTGCCGGTCATTTCTTTGGCCCGTAAGGTCATGGAAGATACACCCCATGTGATGATCGCGGGTGATCAAGCTCGCCGCTACGCCATTGAGCAAGGCTTTGAACCTCGGCAAACTTTGACGGCGCAGGTGATTGAGCGCTGGGAAGAGTGGCGAAAGAGCCCTGAGCGCATCAAGGTGTATGAGCATACACATAGCGATACCGTAACGATGGTCGGGCTCGCGGAGGGCAAACTTGCCGCAGCCTCGTCCACGAGCGGTCTGCCCTTCAAGCAACCCGGGCGAGTAGGCGATTCACCGATCTTTGGGGCCGGCATTTACGCCGACGACGAAATCGGGGCCGCGGGAGCAACCGGAAATGGTGAAGAACTCTGGAAAGCCGTAGCTTCCTTCCGAGCGGTTGAGTTCATGAGGCAAGGATTATCGCCCCAGCAGGCTTGCGAAGCCGTCGTACACCAAATGCTCCGACGACAGACCAAAGCCCAAGAACTCCCGTGCGTGGTCTTCTGCATGGACCGAGATGGCGAGGTTGGGGCCGCAACAACCAAGGACACGTTTGACCTTTGGATTTGCCGAGATGGAGACATCCAGATGCAGTCCTTCAGCGCATGAATCGTCGCCAGGAAGAACTTCTGACTCGTGTTGAGGCCGCTATGCATGGCGAAACGTTCTGGAACGAAAAAGATCTCACCCAAGTCCTCCATATCCCACCCCAGGCCACGGGGCAGATTCTTGCCATTGGAGTGCAAGAAGGGCGGATTGTTCGATTGGCACCAGGGGTTTTAACCCTCCCAATACATCTTGAGGCTTTGGCGAAAGGGTTTTCTACCCTGGGATCTGCCTTTACGGTCGCCGACTTTCGCCGAGCTACCAATCTCCGTCGCGACTTAGTAATCCACGTCCTAGACTGGTTTGATGCTCAGGGTATTACCCTACGCGACGGAGATTCTCGCAAAGTAGTTGGTCGCTTGCGGTCAGACCCAACTACCGAATAAGCGACCGGATGGCCTCCTCCATAGTGGGGGTTCGAACTGTAATCGCTTTGATCCACGGGTAGCCTTGCAGGGCTAATTCTGCCGCTAGGCGCTGTCCCTCCGTAGTCGTTATGGTAAACGCTTCTGATGTTGATTCGATCTGAAGATGCAAGGGTTCGACCAAGGCAGCCACGGCTCCTGGATCTGTTGTCTCCACCTCAACTGCCGCTGGCCTAATAATCGTGATCAAGTCGGACGGCGCACCATCAAACCTCACACCTCGCGGGCTAAGAACAAGTAAACGGTCAACTTGAGCAAGAATGTCCGGGCGCATGGAGACAATGACCTTGGCCGCAGGGTGCTCTCGCAGCAATTCAACCAGTCCTGCCGTTGCCCAAGGATCGAGCATGTCTAGCCACTCCTCGGCCAAGATGAGGTTGAAGTCGCTGGCCAGAGCCGGCACAAAGGCCGCTACCCGCCTTTGCCTCTCCCCAAGGGACGCCAGCGTTGCCTTTCTTACATCCCATAACCGTAGGAGCGTGAGAATTCGGGTGATACGATCGGCATCCGCCTCCTTCCCCAATTGCTGAACCGTTAACCTACCCTTGAGGCGATCAGGATCAACCCATGAACTCGATACTTTTCGGCCCGCATTACCCACAAACTCGGCCAGAAATCGCGAGACATCAACTTCGGCCGGGGCGGTGATCCCGACCATGGCTCCCTTCTCGACCCTGACCGTAATTGGTGCAGATTGGTCAGAGATCCGATAACCAGTGATACTTATCAGATCAGACAACGGTGAGCTCTTTTGGCGTACTCGTTAAGATTTCGGGACCCGCGGCAGTTATGACCACGTCGTCCTCTATGCGTACGCCTCCGTAGTCCTCGATGTAAACACCAGGCTCAACGGTCCATACCTGACCTACTGTCAAGGGTTCGTCCGCCGTAAAGTGCAGTCGCCCAGGATCATGGACAGCTCGGCCAAGACCGTGGCCTAGCGAATGGCCGAAGAACTGGCTCAGGTCCTTCTCATCTAGGATATTACGCGCATGCTGGTCAACGTCTTTGCCGTTGGCTCCTGCCACGAGCATCTGGCAGCACTCAACTTCGGCTCGCAGAACTTGCTCGTAAATCTCACAATGCCGGTCCGTTGCCTCTCCAACAACGACCGTCCGCGTAAGGTCACTCGAATAACCATCCAGTGTGCATCCCAAGTCTATCGTCACGAAATCCCCCCGTTGGATCTTGCGTTCGCTAGGTCGCGCATGGGGCTTGGCGCTATTCGGACCACTTGCCACAATGGGATCAAAACCAATGGCCGCCCCGTTCTTTCTAAAGTAGAACTCAATATCTAGGCCGATATCATATTCACTGACACCAACTTGAACCATGCTGAGCGCCCGTTGCATACAAGCGTCGCCAAGCCGGCAAGCTTCTCGAATTTTGTTGATCTCGGCGTCCGTCTTGATCTTCATTAATCCCGGGATCAGATCTCCCAAGGAGAGCAGTTCAACACCACCGAATTTCTCCTTCCAAGTTTCCCAGGTGCCAAAGGTGATTGATGGCTCAAATCCCAGACGCCGGACTTGCCTCTTCGAGAATTCTTCGGACAGCATCTCATAAATATTCTTTGGTGAGCCAAACCATTTAATTTCCAAATCATTGACCTGTTGCTCTGCCTGAATTGCATACCGGCTATCGGTGATGAAAACCGCGCCATCCGTCGTAATCAGAGCATATCCAAAGGAGCCAGTGAAGTCGCTGATCCATTGCACACTACTAGAGGCGCTGAGCAAAATGGCGTCCCACCCGGCCGCACCCATTGCCTCACGAACTCGATTGACCTGCCCCATCAGACGACCTCCTCGTGCAGGTTCTGAATGGCTCTCAAGGCCATGACATAACCGAAGCCTCCGAACCCTGTGATCATTCCCAATGCTACGCCCGCAGTCACGGACTTATGACGAAAAACTTCGCGAGCATATACATTGGTCATGTGTACTTCAACCACTGGCAACCGAACACTGGAAAGAGCGTCTCGCAGCGCAATTGAGGTGTGCGATAGTCCGCCGCCGTTAATGACAATCCCATCAGCCCAGCTTCGGCATTCCTGAATCGTGTCTATCAGAACCCCTTCGTGGTTTGACTGCAGTATCCTGAGTTCCATGCCGAGGTTTTTAGCCTCGGCTTGAATCATTGCATCAATGTCGCTAAGAGGCTTCTTGCCGTAGAGATCAGGCTCGCGAAAACCCGTCATGTTAATGTTCGGCCCATGTAGGACCAGGATATTGAGAACTTTGGTACTCATAAGGCTATCGCGTTTTCTGGCAGAAGATGAGGGATGCCATCGACGACTGGAAATGCGTGATGGCAAGAATCGCAAACGAGTTGTTGTCCATCAAGACGCAGGGGAGGGCGTTCAACTTCCAACGGGCACGCCAAGATTGCCAGCAATTCAGGGTCTATCCCTGGATTGCCTCCCGATAGAACTCCAGATGCTTCTGTGCGCATTTCTCCCATGAAAAGTCTTGAGACCGTTTTAGACCAGCCTCCCTCATCGCCGCAAGCTTACCGGAATCACGCAGTAACAACTCAATCCGCCTCGCCCAATTTTGGGGATCCAAATCCGACACGTACTCGCAGGCTTCGCTACCAATCTCGGGTAGCGACCCACCTCGCGAAGCCAGCACGGGACAACCTGCCGAAAATGACTCAACTAACGGCAATCCGAAACCCTCGTGAAAGCTTGGGCACAGATAGAGGTCTGCGGATGCGTATAGATCGGCCAACTCACTCTCTGAGATATAGCCCTTGGTCTCCACCCGGTCATTGAGCCGCAAGGTAATCCCTGGCTTTCCAGGAAGTACAAGTCGGTGAGGGAGGTCGCTAGGTAACCGTCCCATGGCATCAATTGCTAACTGAGTGTTCTTTCTTAACCACTGGGTCGAGACACTGAGAACAAACGGAGGGCCCGGTCGGTGATGACCTCCTCGCAACTTTGGATTCCCTGCCAAGTACGACACCCGCGTCTTTCCTCTTGCCGTCGGAAAGAACGCTTCAATCTCTTTCTGGGAAGTCTCGGATACGGTAATCACGATATCGGCCCGCCGAATGGCACTTGCAACTCCTTTCGTCAGCATCCACCGGTCCTTCCTTGAGAACCACATGGGGTTGATACAGAAACTAACATCGTGTACCGTTGTCACCTTGCGTCCGGGCAAGCCAAAGGGAAGCGAGTATTGCGTGTGAACCAAGGTAGGCGCGACGCGGCGCAGGACTGAGGGCCAAGTAACGAAGGACCATATCCGACCATTGCGCGCCGCAACGGTCACCCAGTTCTTACGAACATCGTCAGGCGCACTAGCCGGTGGCTCCACATTTGCAAACAATCGAATGTCAAACTCATGTTCACAATCAAACAAGGCGTTGATCAGGCCCGTCCAATAGGTGGAATCACCGCTGGAAGTCCCTCCGTAGAGGCGAGCGTCCAGAGCAATGAGCTTTCGATTCATAATGAGGTGTAGAGGTATTTTGGTCTATGCGTAAGCGTAAAGCTCCAATCGGCGCCGTTTTCTTCTTG
>JADZDX010000079.1 GCA_020850835.1 Fimbriimonadaceae bacterium | reverse complement strand
GTCTCGGTCGGGCTACGTTGCCAACTACACTTATGACGATAATGGGAACCGGCTGACCAAGACCTTGAACTCGGTAACTGAAACCTACATCTACGGCCCAGAGGAAAGACTAGAAGAGATTACGGGCGGGAGTGACCCGAGGGAGTTCACTTACGATGATGGTGGTCGAACAGCAACCATAGATAGAGGCGGCGGGGACGTCACCAACTTTACGTACGATGAAGGCTCACGAGTCACGCAGATCACAAGGCCGGGGATGACAACCAACTCGTACAGTTACAATGGACTCGACACTCGGGTTGGGATGACCGATTCTTTGGGCTCAAGCGGTTTCAATAGAGATGGAGCCTATGTAACCGATTCTGTGCTGAACGATGGCACCCGAGCCTACACACCGGGAATCTCGCAAAGACAAAGCTCGGCAACGAAGTTCGTCCTAGATGACTACCTGGGAACGACCGGAAGGCTCCTAGACTCGGGCGAGAATGTCACCGACACCTTTACCTACGATGCCTTTGGCGTGCAGACAGCTCGAACAGGTTCAACCGTACGGCCCTTCGGCTATGCCGGAGCGCATGGCTATCAAGAGGATGGAGACACCGGATTCAAGCTGCTTGGTCATAGGTTCTATGATCCGAGTACGGGACGATTTCTGACCAGAGACCCGATAAAGGATGGTACCAACTGGTATGCGTATTGTGGGAACAGCCCGCTGAGCAGGGTTGATCCAGACGGTCAAGAGTGGCATGACCCATCTGCAGTCACCGTCGATGAAGACTTTAAGGGGAAGGTTTTCGTAGTTGGTGAGCGTGAGGGCGGCAAGGAGCAGGTTTTCATCGAACTGAGGCCCGGCGAGTCAACTCCAAAGAACTTCGATGCCGATCTTGTCATCATCGTCTATTCGGACGGAAGGCAGAAGCGGTACTTCATTGGTGGCGCCGACCCAGCTCCCCCTCTTGGCCCAATGAACTATCCATCGGAATATCATGTTGACTCCAAGGGAAACATCAATGGAGTTTCAGGCTGGTATGGGCTCCCGCTACCTGCTTACAAGCCTCCTATGAATCCGCGGGAGTTTACTCCTGAGAACGGTAAGCAGCCATGGCCATGGAAGGGTGATTGGAATGAAGATATCAAGCGCGCTAAGAGGGGGAGTCCGATTAGACCAAGATGAGATCAGGACGATTCGTCAAGCCACTCTTGCTGGCCACTTCTTGCCTCTTACTTGGAGGGGCCCTGCTCCTCGTCTACGTCTGGAATGCCGAGTACGAGCTGTACTCTGATAAGGTTGCCTGCCTTAAGGATGCAACCTCAATTCTAAAGAGCCCAGATACTGTTAGTGCCGCAAAACAACTCGGATATATGTTAGTTGATTTCAGATCTTCTGGCCTCAGTACTATGGCAATTTCGCCCCGCGGAACGGCAGTCGCCGGCCGGAAGTTCCCCTGGAGGCGCCCAAATCTGCTTCAGCGACAGCGGGTTGTTTTAGCCGTGCTAAGCATAGACGGTGAGCCGGTAGCTGCGTGGAGTGAGGTCGAATTCGATACCCAATAAGATGCCAGACTCTCGCTACCGCGCGACGCATATTGATGTGTTCAACTCGGGCAACACGCCGCTCCATGAGACGGAGTACGTGTTCAACGACGCCTCAGAAGTCGAGAGCACGATGATTGACACCGTTCAGACCGACTACGTCTATGATGGTGCTTCGCAATTGGAGCAAGAGAGCCGCCCTGGCTACACCTGCGATTACACCTATGACGACAATGGCAACCGCCTGTCAAAGGTCATTTCGGGCGGCATTGCGGAGACTTACAGCTACGACCCCGAAGAACGCCTGACCAGCGTAACGTGGAACGGTGGATCGAACTACAAGAACTTCACCTACGATGACGGTGGTCGCATCACGGCGATCAATAACACCGGGAGCACGAGAAACTTCACTTATGACGAAGAATCTCGGTTAGTTGGGATTTCGGGAGCGTATACAGCTAGCTACGAATACAACGGCCTGCGAACACGGGTCGAGAAGACAGAAGCATTGGTTACCCGAACCTTCATGCGGGATGGCGCAGGCCCAACCTCACCCGTCCTAAATGATGGAGCGGCGGCGTACACGCCCCGCACCTCCGGGCGCCGAGGCGGCACGACGACCTACATGCACTCGGGCATCAAGAATGCCGATTTCCAAACTGACCTGTCCCCCAAAAACTGTACCAATATGAAGATGACTATTGAAGGATTTGGGGAAGATGACAAAGAACAAGTTTAGTGCTGAGCAAGTGGTCCGCTTGCTGAAGGAAGCGGAGTCTGGTGAGCGGACGGTGACGGATATCTGCCGTGATCGTGGGATCACGAAGAACACGTTTTACGCTTGGAAGAAGAAGTTCGGCGGTATGGAGGCCGCTGAGACTCGTCGCCTCCGAGATTTGGAGCGGGAGAATCTCGTTTGAAGAAGCTTCTGGCCGAGCGCGACCTTGAGGTGGATGTCTTGAAGGAGCTGGCCTCAAAAAACTCCTGGATGCCCCTGCCAAACGGGCGGGGGCCCGGCATATGATGTCGCGTGGTCTTTCTCAGCGCCGTGCTTGCGAGCTTCTTGGGCTCAGCCGCTCGAGTCTTGGCTACCTGGCCGCTCCGAAGCGCAACGACGCTTTGACGGCTCGTTTGAAAGAACTTGCTGCAAACGAACCTCGGTTGGGCTGCCGCATGGCTTGGGCCCGGCTCAGGAGCGAGTTTGCCCCTCTGAACATCAAGCGCGTTCGCCGCATCTGGAAGGCGGAGGGTTTGAACCTACGCCCCCGAAAGAGTCGGCGACTTCGTGGTGTGGCCAAGGCTGAACTCCTCGCCCAGCATCCGGGCGATGTATGGTGCCTCGACTTCTGCCACGATTCCTGTGCGGGAGGCTCCCATTTCAAGTGCCTGGCCGTTGTGGACGAAGCGAGCCGCGAGTGCCTCGTTCTGGAGGTCGCCCGCAGGATGCCCGCTGAAGCCGTCGTGGATACCCTTCGCGCAGCCTTTGCCGAATATGGCGCTCCGAAGCACCTTCGCTCCGACAATGGACCCGAGTTTACGGCCTGGGCTTTGCGACTATTCCTCGAAGCCGAGGGCGTCAAGCACCTGCTCATAGAGCCCGGTAGCCCTTGGCAAAACGGCTTTGCCGAGAGCTTCGTCGGCACATTCCGCAGCGAGTGCCTCGATGCAGAAATCTTCCATAACCTAGCCGATGCTCAGTTCAAAACAGCTCAGTGGAGAAGGTTCTACAACGAAGAACGGCCCCATAGCTCTTTGAACTATATTCAGCCTAGTGTATTCAGAAGAAAATGGCAAGAGGTAAAGTCCACAAGTGAGGGCAATGTCGTATGAAGCAATGGACCTCAAAATGGGGACAGGTCAATGGACCTGGCCATTTCGATCCCGCTGTTCAAGATTGGGGCAAATACTCTGGTGGAGGAATTGTACTAGTCGATGATGACTCGCCCATCGGCCCTTGGGTCGATGTATTCAATGATGCCGAATCCAAAATGACGGAGAACCCGGCAAGCTATGCCCTTGTACCTGTCAGACCCGGATCCGGCAACAGTAACTCATGGGCTCGGGAATTACTAGAGCGGGCCGGGCTCTTGGATGAATACGAAAAGGCCATGAAGAAAAGGAGAAAGGCTGGCCATGAAGACCCTTGGATTCCAGGTTGGAGTAACGATCCATGGGGCGAGTAATCTTGATTGCTTTAGGTCTGGCACTGATCCTCGTAGGTTTGATTGCCGGGATAGGCCGGTGGTCACATTTGAGGGTTTCGAGCGACAGGAAGGCATTGGAAAGCGCAATGAACTGTATTAGCAGGCGAACTAGGAATCAACTGGCTTCGCTTAACATTGTAAAGAGTTGTGACAATCGTTTACAACTCAGCGTGCATCTTGAGGGAAAGAGGCGTGTCGAACATGTTTATCTTCGTGAGGGTTACCCCAAACCGTTTTCCAGCAAGGGACTAATGCTTTATAGATCAACTTTAGGAGGCGAAGGAGATTTGGACTTTGATTGAGCCGGAGGGTGGAACTTTATAGATTCAGTAACTCACCGCAAAGCGAACACAACCTTGATTGGGTCTGAAGCGTATTCTTGGAATGTGGCGGGAGAGCTCGACGACAAGACGGTGGATGGCGTAACGACAACCTATGCCTACGATGACGCCAGTC
>JADZDX010000078.1 GCA_020850835.1 Fimbriimonadaceae bacterium | reverse complement strand
TTGCCAAAAATGGGCCTGATAATATGCGGAGATTTGGGCTGGATCAGGAGGTGTCCGGTATCCTATTGGGCGTGAGCGACCGCAAGTTCATGCTAACCGACACAATGAGCCGGAGCCTTGAGGCTCTAGAACCCGATGAGCCGGAGCACCTCAAGTTTTATAGCTGCGGGCCGACCGTTTACAACCTAGCCCATATTGGCAACTTCCGCACCTTTATTACCGCTGACCTAGTCGTTCGAACTGCCGAGGCTCTGGGTTGGAAGGTGAGCTACGTGAGCAACATTACAGATGTTGGCCACCTGACTCAGGACGACGTTGCCGACGCCACTGGCGAAGACAAGATGGCAGCGGCTCTTAGAGCTGCGGGCCAGCAGTTTCCAAATATCTGGGACCTGGCAAGATACTATGCCGATGCGTTTATTGATGACTGGAAGAGGCTCAATCTGCGCGAACCCATGGTTCGTCCAAGGGCCACTGAGCACATGCGCGAGCAGATCCAAGCCATTAACCAATTGGTTAAGGCGGGCCACGCTTATGTAACACCTTCGGGCGTCTACTTTCGCTTGAGTAGCTTCCCCGAGCATGGGAAGCTCAGCGGGAACGTGGACAAAGAGCAACTGCAGGTTGGGGTGCGCGATGTGGTGGTTGACGATAACAAGGAGCACCCGGGCGATTTTGCGCTGTGGAAGCAAGACGATAAGCATCTGATGCAATGGTTCTCGCCTTGGGGTTGGGGCTTTCCCGGGTGGCATATTGAGTGCTCTGCGATGGCAATGAAGTATCTGGGCGATACCCTGGACCTACACGCAGGCGGTGAAGACCTTGTTTTTCCGCACCATGAAAGCGAAATCGCACAGAGTGAATCCTTGACCGGTAAGCCCTTCTCGCGGCACTGGATCCACACCAGGTTCTTAGTGGTTGATGGCGAAAAGATGTCCAAGTCGAAGGGCAACTTCTTCACAGTGCGCGATCTTGTGGATGAGCGTGGCCATGACCCCATCGCCCTGCGGTTTGCCTTAATGGCGACACCTTACAACAAGCCACTTAATTTCACGATGCAATCACTCTCGGATGCCGGAAAGAATGTTGAGCGGTTTCGAGAATGCCGTCGAGTGGCTGAGGGCGCAGTCGACCGGACAGGAGGCGTGGAGATAGCAGCGGAACTTGATCGACTGTATGGAGAGGCCCTTGATGCCATGTGCGATGACCTAAACACAAGTGTTGCATTGGCCAAGGCCTTGGAGGGTACAGGAGTCATTTTCCGTGAGCAAAGTCTTTTGGGTGGAGATTCAGCACGAGCGGCTGTCCGGTACCTGGACCAGATCAACGAGCTACTTGGAATATGCCCTCCCGAAACAAAGACGGAGCAATCCTTTGAGGCCGAGTTGCAGGTTGATATCGAAAGGCGCGCAGAACTGAAATTGGCCAAACTGTTTGCAGAAGCCGACGCGATCCGGCTCAAGTGGCTTGATCAGGGAGTGGAATTACGGGATACGCCAGACGGCACCGTTTGGAAACTCGTGAAACCCTGATTTGTAATGTTGGGTGCTTTTTGTGAACGCACCGAGAATTTCGGCGTCCACTACCTATTGGAACTACCCGGTACGATCCTTTCGTACCTCAAGGTAGTGAGAACGATATGAAGAACGCATTCTTAAAATCTTTGATCGTGTCTGCAATGATTGCAGTCGCATCGGTCGCTTTCAGTCAAGTACAAGGTCCGGCAGGTGGTCAAGGCCAAGGTCAGCAGGGCGGAGGACGTGGCCAAGGGTTTGGTGGAGGACAACGCGGAGCCATGATGCAACAGGGCTTCACCAACCCATTGGCGGGAAGTGGGTTCCAACTTCTCAATCGCGGCGACGTACAAACAGACTTAGGCGTTAGTGCTGAGCAAAAGACGGCCCTTGAGGCTCTGCGAGAGAAGCAAATGCAAGGCATGCGTGACCAAATGCAGTCAGCGCGTCAGGGTGGTCAACGGCCGGATATGGCATCAATGCAAGCCGCGCGAGAGAAGGCGGATGCAGCGTTGATCCCTGAAATCAACAAGATTCTTGATGAAAAGCAGCAGGCAAGGTTCAAGGAAATTCGAATTCAGTTGGCCGGCCTTCGCGCTGTGCTTGCTCCTGAGATCCAGACTGCATTGGGTATGGAAGGGCAACAGAAGACCAATATTAACGTGTTGGCCAGAAATGCTACCAACGAGCAACAACAGCTTCGTCAACAAATGATGAATCAGCAGATTGCTCGCGAGGACTTCGGCCCGAAGAATCAAGCCATTACGGAGAAGTTCAACAAGGACCTTGAAGCGGCGGTAACGCAAGACCAAAAGGATGCGCTGAAGAAGATGGGTGGAGCTGAATTCAAGGCTCAGGCCGGCCAAGGCGGCCGCCCTGATGGCGGCGGCGGTCGTCCTGGTGGTGGTCGCCCCGGTGGCGGCGCCAAGCCTCAGTAGGCTGCACGAGATCGGAAGCCAGAGGGGGATCGGAGTCGATCCCCCTCTTAACGTGTTCGAACATCGTGCAAGAAGCGCACGCTCGTATCCAGGAACAAGCGGTTGCGGCCATCAAAGTGCCCGGTCTTTCCCTTTAGCGAGTCGGGCACTGAAGGAATTGTCTTTGGAAAGTACGGGTCAACCGAGAGTTCCACGTCGCTGGTCCCGTTTGGCTGCCCAACTGTCGGATTGTTAGCGGAAAGTAAATCAGCAAGGGCTTGATCAGGAGACTTGCCCCAGAAGTTGTCAAGCGGAACATCGCCCGGATCCGCCCGGTCGAAACGCCACATCCAATAGTAAGTTACCCCTCCCTTGTTATTAAGCTGCTCAACCTGATTTACACCTTTGAATTTTGCGCGGCTACTTGGACAACTCAAGTCAGATTGCTTCATGTATGACCCAAGAACATCAAGGACCCAGATGCTGCGGGGATCGCTGGGGGGCCAACTTGACCAAGGTCGGTAACCATAGGTTAGCTTCAGATCACGTCGATCGGGCATTCGATCATCGTTATCGCCTAGGTAAAGGGTCCACGCGGCACCGAACTGCTTGAGGTTACTCGTGCATTGAGCGCGCTTTGCGGCCTCCCGTGCCTGAGAGAAAACGGGGAACAGGATGGCCGCCAAGATCGCAATGATTGCGATCACGACGAGTAACTCGATGAGGGTAAAGGCTCTACGCAAGGGAGTGAAGTTAGGCTAGCATGTATCCCGCTTTTTCAGCCACCATGTCCACGCTCATTTGAAGCAGGCATGGATGACCAATCGGACATACTTTATGACGGCACGGGGAGCAGTCCAAGTTCAAATATGCAACATCATGTTCCGAACCTCGTGGCCCGAGAACTTTGGGGTCAGTGGGCCCAAATATGGCTAAGACACGAGTCCCAGCGGCTTGGGCGATATGCAATGGCCCGGTGTCTCCGCCGACAAAGAGCCTTGTGAAGCTTAAGAAAGCGGCCAGTTCATTTAGGCTGGTCCTTCCCGCCACGTTCACGGCCGAAGTCTTCATTAGGGACATGATATGATCGCAAAGGGCCTGATCGGCAGGGCTCCCGGTCAAAGCGATGACCACGCCGTACCTTGCTTTCAATTTGTCAGCCAATTCGGCAAACTTAGAGGGTGGCCAGTCTTTGATGGGGCGTGAGGTTGCTGGATTGATCGCCACGAGGGGTTGGCTTGGACTTAAGCCAAGCTCAGTCATTAAGTTTCGGACATGATCTCGCTCCTTGTCTCCGAAAGGCATCAGCATTTTGGGCTCGGTGTCCCACTTTGCACCGATGGCCGTAGCAAATCCCAAGTAGCGTGGAATGATATGCACTTGCTCATCGAACGGGATTCGCTCCGTGTAGAGCAATTGCGTCCGTTCAAGGCTGCGATCAGGTCCGAGTCGCCGCCTAGCCCCGCTGAATCGCGCAACAAGAGCGCTCTTGAACAAGCCTTGCATATCCACCGCGATGTCGTAGCGCTGGGCTCGCAGTTCCCTTGAAATCCCAGGGAGTCGATTCAAGAGGCGATGACGTGGCAGTTGATGGACGACATCAATAAATGGATTGCCTGAGATTACCGGCGCGCAATGCGGGTGAACGACCCATCCGATATGGGCATCCGGGAATGAGTTCCGTAGTGCTTCAACGACTGGCGTGCAAAAGAGGCAATCGCCAATGGCACTGAGGCGGACAAGGAGGATGCGCATGTGCCTTAGAGTGATACCCTAGAGGTGTGCGTTGCTTTGACGATGACCCATCCCTAACCTGGACCTTCTTCTTCGCTCATCCAGACGATGAACTAGGGGTTGCCGGGTGGATGAACCATTTGGTGAAATCAGGGTGCCGAGTCCACGCCTGCTGGGCTCATTCAACCCCGGTCCGCATGCATGAATCTCTCGCTGCAATGAACTTGGTTGGCCTTGATGATGACGATTGCCGGTTCGGGGATCTACCCGACGGTGGCTTCTTGTCAGAGTTGCTGAGCATGGACTCGTGGATCCATGATGTTCTTGAAGACACCATGGCTGACCGCTATGTCACTCCGGCATTTGAACAGGGCCACCTAGACCACGATGCCTTGCATTATGCGGTCCACCGGTGGACGGGGCATCGCCATTGGGAGTTTCCTATGTACTGGCACTACGCACGTGTGTGGCAGCGAATCGGCGAATTCGCTGATCCGACGGGCGAAGAGGTATGGCCTCTGGATGACGAAACTATGGATCTGAAGCGGGAAATGATTCAGGTGTATGAGAGCCAAACGGTAGCTCGCAACTTAGCGGGATATGAGATTCTCGAACGATTGAAGGGAGCTAGGCTAGGTCAAATGGAGAGAATGCGCCATGTTGTTAAGCCCAACTATTCAGAACCTGTTCACCCCGAGCCCGCTCGAACGAAGATCATTAGAAGTCAACGCTGGAAGCAATGGGACAGCGGAATCCGACAATGGGTAGAGTCAGCCGGTGACCCAAACTGGACTTGATCGACTTGTTGCGAGTGGTTTCGACGAACTCAAGGGGCGTCGAGTTGGCATCGTGTGCAACCAAGCCTCGGTAGCGAGAGACTTTCGCCACATCTTGGATCACGCCATGGACCACGTTGAGGTGCTGGCTGCCTTTGGACCGCAGCACGGAATATGGGGGCATACCCAAGACAACATGATCGAATGGGAGGGGTACGAGGACGCATCAACTGGGTTACGCTTCTATTCCCTTTATGGCGAACATCGCAAGCCGACACCCTCAATGCTAGATGATATAGATACTCTTGTCTTCGATCTCCAGGACGTTGGCGCGAGGTACTACACGTTCACATGGACACTCCTGCTTTGCATGCAGGCTTGCGCCGAGTTGGGGAAAGAATTCTGGGTACTGGATCGTCCGAACCCAATTTCCGGGATGAATCCTCAGGGGACGGTCCTAGAGCCTGCCTACGCAAGCTTTGTTGGCCTTGTGCCTCTGCCGATGCGCCACGGACTCACAATGGGCGAACTAGCTATCCACTTCAAGCGTGAGACTGTCCAGAATATTGACCTTCACGTTCACCAAATGGTGAACTGGCATCGAAGAATGGCATACGAAGAGACCAGTGCTTCTTGGGTGAACCCGTCACCCAACATGCCAGATACCGAAACGACTTGGGTGTACCCGGGTATGTGCCTCCTTGAGGGTACGTCAATCAGCGAAGCCCGGGGTACCACCAGGCCTTTCGTGCAGTTCGGGCACCCAAGATTTGACAGTCGACACCTTTGTGAGTTGCTGAATCAGGAGGCATCGCTGAGAGGTGCCGTTTATCGTCCAATTAGTTATCAACCAACTTTTCATAAGTTTGTGGGCGAGATCTGCCAAGGAGCATTTATCCATGTGGTGAACCGGCTGGAGTTTGATGCGACGTTGGCAGCAGTGGCCATCATGAAGCATGCATGGGAGATCGGCGCCTGTCAATGGTTGGATCCGCCTTACGAGTACGAATACATTAAGTTACCGATAGATATTCTCAGTGGGAACGCTTGGTTGCGAGGAGCTATTGAAAGTGGCAGCGAACTCAGGGACATCGAAACGCGAATGAAGGCGGAATGCGAAATATTTGAGCCAACAAGACAGGCTGCATTCCTCTATAATTAGGGTGAGGCTCTATGAAACTATGCATGGCAGTCGTCCATAGCCGCGATAAGGGTCGGGTTGCTGATGAGTTAACCGAAGCAGGGTTTAAGTTCACGATCATCGGTAGTACCAGCGGCTTCTTGCGCGAAGGCAACACCACGTTTTTGGTCGGTATTGAGGATGAGCAGCTTGCCAAGCTTCGGTGTGTTATTGATACAAACTGCCATCTTCGAGACCAGATGGTGGATGCGGGGCCGATGGAGACCGGACCTCAGGGTGGTTTTATCCAATCGCCAATAAAGGTGCCCGTCGGAGGGGCCATTTTATTTGTACTCAATGTCGAAGAATTTCACCGTTATTGAGGGGATCCTGCGAGACCCGGATCGGACCCATGCTGTATTGCTGGCGGGGCATGAAGGCAGTGATGTCATGCATTCTGCTCGGCAACTGGCTCAAGGATGGCTCTGCTCAAGCCCTAATCCCCCCTGCGGAGAGTGCCAAGCTTGTCGCTCATTCGAGTCGGGTACCTGCGTGGACTTTCAAATGATTGAGCCAACGGGAGCGAGCCGGAACATACTCCTGGGAGCGATCGTGTCGTTAGGGGGCGAGGACCCAGAAACAATTCCCTTGGCGCAGTTTTTTCGTACCAGCCCCCTCGCCTCGAGACGGAAGGTGGTGATTATAAAGGACGCTGACCGAATGAACCCGCGTGCGGGCAATGCGCTCCTGAAGATGTTAGAAGAGCCGCCCAAGTTTGGCAAGTTCATTCTAACAACGGGGTCGGTCAGCCGGCTCTCGACAACAATCGTGTCCCGATGTATGAGCATCCTGTGCCCATTACCTGATAAAGCTACCTTGGATGAGAGGTTTGGCGATCTTTCCGAATTGGAGAGCTTACTTGGTGAGGGTGCTCTTGAACGGGTGGCCCTTGTTCGCGAACAAGCGGTGAGCTTTGAGGAGTTGGGAAAGACCTTTAGTGACCTGAGGTCATCTCCTAGGGGTGCTGCGCTCAAGTTCGCGGAGCAACTTCGATCTCACGGCGAAACCCTCGGTGAGAAGCTCGGGGTCGGCACCCGTCAGGGTAACGCCGAGGTCCTCCGGGCGTTAGGAAGGTGGTGGCTATCCCAAGATGCACCTGACTCTAGTGAATTGGCAACGATCGCGGAAAGCCATCGCGCTATCCTTGGTAATGGGAGCGCCCCTGCCATTTTCGATGCCCTAGTTACGTACCTGATGCGTAATCGGGAACTTAGTCCAAGTTCAACGACGTAACATTAAGCAGTGCATTCTCTCTCAATGACCCCGACTCAAGCTCAGCGGCCGGATCCGGCGGCGTTTGAGTCCTATATGAGGGCATCACATCGGCAGGTCTACGGGTTAGCTCTGCGCTTGACGGGTCAATCATCAGATGCTGAGGATCTGGTTCAAGAAGCCTACATTCGTGCTTACAGATTCTTCTTTCGGTATGACCCCGGTCTTCCCTTTACCAGTTGGATGTATCGGATTCTCACAAACATCCACATCGATCACAATCGCCGCAAGAGTCGCATAAGGGCGTCGAGCCTTGATAATGCGGGCTTGGATGGGGAAACGGTATGGGAAGTCGCCGACGAGAGTGCAGGTCCCGACAAACTAGTCTTGGAAGGCGAGCTAGACGACGCCCTTCAACTGGGACTCCTTTCCATGTGCTCAGAGTTTCGATTGGCCGTTGTCTTGGCCGATGTGGAAGGTATGGCCTATGAGGAGATTGCAGAAATCATGCAAACATCCATTGGTACCGTGCGTTCGCGTATTCACCGAGGGCGTAAGCAACTGCGCCGATACCTTGATCGCGAGTATCCAGGGCGATTCTGTGAGGTAAACGTATGAATTGCCGAGGCTTTCGAAACAAGGTCGCCCAGTATGCGGATCAGGAGCTATCAGGCAGAGAGATGTTGGCGATGCAACACCATTGCCGTTGTTGCGAAGGATGCGCGGCCGAGTTGCGCCGAGAGCAGGAACTAAAGAATATGTTGGCGTCCATGAAGGTTCCGGAGCCATCATTCGGGTTTGAAGATCGCCTATGCGCTGCAATCAACGCTGAGGGGCAGCCCAGACGGGAGTCGGCTTGGAGGCCGTGGCGAACGGCCGCAGTGGCCGCTGTCGCCGGGGCAGCCCTTGTCTTAGGGTTGCTGAGATCCTTTGATCGCCCAGCCCCTGTTGCAAAGTCCGATTTTATTGATTTCGGTGCGGACCAAGTCGTCCAGGGTACTCAGGATCCCTTTGGCGGTGGCCCGGTCATTACGGTGAGTAGTGGCAACCCATAGTCGCTCCCTAGCCATTGCTCTCACGTGTTGTGCTTGTACAGCGTGGGCCGGGTCGTCAATTGATGTCCTGCGCAAGGCGCTTGACTCCCGCCGCACCACCGCCGCGAGCTTGATCCAGGTTCAAACTGCCTTTGAAGGGGCGGAACGAATTGTCACCAAAGTTGAGTACGACGGCAAGGGGAGAAGCCGCCGGACGATGCTACAACCGCTCCGTATGCAGGGCCATGTCTATATAGACGATGGCAAGAGTGTCACGACCATATTGCCCGATTCGCAAACCATAAAAACGATCGCATCTCGCCCTCCATCTAATGATTTTCGCCTCGAACTTATCGGCAAGAACTATCAGCTGAGTTCGGTAAAGGGCGAAAGGATTGCGGGGCGCACAACAATAAAGATTTTTTGCCGACCAAAAGCGAGGGAGATGCCTTCACGGCGGATTACGGTTGATCAGGAAACCTACATCCCGTTACGTGTTGCGTCCATTTATCAAGGTAAGGAATCCGTTCTCCTAGATACCTTGAGCTTCGAGACGCCAAAGGAAATGCCTAGTTCTTTGTTTACTGCACCAACTTCGGGTCGAACCAAGGTAGTCAAGATTCCCAGCCCTGTGCGAGTTAAGGACGAAGTTGCCGCGGCCGAGTATGTTCCTTTTCAGCCGTGGGTGCCCCAGAACATTCCGCTAGGGTTTGCCGTTGAATCGCTAGAAGTGCTATTGGCTGGGAAAGGCAGTGTCCTAGCTTTACGCTTAACGGATGGGTTCAATATGGCAACTATCTATGAGTGGGACGCGAACTTTGAGTCTCATTTCCCGCACTCGAGCCTAGTGGCATCGAGGAACTTGCGATTCTCGTTGCTGGGTGATCTACCTGACGCGATCAGAGGAAAGTTAAAGGAATATCTTTGCAAAGGCGCAATGGCGCTCTGAGGTCCTAGTATGGGAACCTGCTTCTAGGCGCATTCGTTACGCATTATGTCCTTCGATTCCTGAGGAGGAACTCAAACACAAGATGAACAACAACTTCTTCCGACATCCTGCTCTTTGGAGCGCAGTGGCCTTCGTCGCGGGCGCCCTTGTTTTTCAAGCTGGACGCGCCAATGCGCAGATTCCCCTTCTCGCGCCAGCGGCACCAGCCGTTACTTCGCGACAAGCCAGTTACGTCACCGAAGGATCTCCTGCCAACTTGGCTCCCGTGACGCTGAAGCAACTTGATCAGCAGTTTTCCGATCTAGTTGACCGCATAGGGGCTTCGGTCGTCCACATTCGCACCGGAGAGCAGCAGCAAGGTGGAATGATGACGGGTGCTCAAGGATCGGGAGTGATTTTGCGACCGGATGGGTGGATCGTGACCAACGACCACGTCGTGAATGGTTCAAAACAAGTCACCGTGATTCTTGCCAACGGAAAGGAGTATCAGGGCAGTGTAATTGAGTCACAGGATGACAACAATGATATCGCCGTCGTCAAGATTGAAGCCAAGAATCTACCGGTTGCCAAATTTGCCGATAGCGGCAAAGTTCGGCCTGGTCAGTATGCGATAGCCGTCGGCGCACCATTTGGGCTCGAGAATACGGTCACCATTGGGCATATCAGCGCATTGAGCCGCGAAAACCAAGCGGGAAGCCCCATGGGTGAAGTGCGCAGCTATCTGGGCATGATTCAGACCGACGCCCCCATCAATCCAGGTAATTCGGGTGGACCACTATTGAACATTGATGGTGAGGTGATTGGTATTAACACGAGCATTGCGACCCAGAACAACGCGGGGATTGGTTTTGCAATTCCTAGTACTCAGGCAGCTTTCGTGTCCGATCTGCTCATAAACAACAAGACTCTGAAGCGCGGGTATCTGAACATTGGCCTTGAGTCGTTGAAGCCCTATGAACTTGAAGAGCAGCATCTCGCGGGAGGCGTCAGGATAGCTGCTGTGATCCCGGGCGGCGCGGCTGCTAAGGCAGGCCTCAAGGAGAAGGACATCATTACAAAGGTCGGAAGCTATGCAGTGAAGAATGATCAGGACCTTTTGAACTCAATGCTACGGTACGCCCCGGGCGAGACGGTCGCGGTACAGGTAGTTCGAGGTGGCCAGACAATCTCAAAGGATGTGAAGATTGACGCCAAGCTGACCCAGCCAGTGGCCGAGGCTAACACCTCTCGGCCTCCCCAAGGTATGGACATCCCCAACTTCCCCGATTTCAATTTTGAGGACTGGTTTGGACGCAACCGAGATCGGGCCGAGCGTCAACGGCCCGAGGAGCAGCCGAATCGAAAGGTTGGTGAGCCAGCAAAGCTTGGTGTTCAATTCACCGAAGTAACTTCCGAAGCTAGAGCGACGTACCAATTACCTGCCGGGACCAAGGGGGCGGTTGTAGTTTCCGTGGAGGCCGGCTCAGTGGCTTCAAGGCTCGGCCTAAAGGCTGGTGATTTGATCACTCAACTAGGTGACAGGGCAATCGTAAAGGGGACCGACCTAGTTGAGGCCGTAAAGAAGTTCAAGGTCGGCGATACGACTCAGATCACGTTTACGCGCTTTAGCGGCAAGGATAACGTTATGCAAATGTCGCAGACGGTCGCTTTTTAGGCGGAACATAAGTAAAAAGGCCGGTACCGAACCTAGGTACTGGCCTTTGTTTTGAACCTAAGATGCGAAAAAGTTGAAAAAGACCGAAAAAAGTGCTTGCTAGGAATCACCTTTTCCTGCATAATCGTCTTGGGTTACAGCAGGTTCAAATGAACTAAGCTGAAACTGAAAACTCAGTAGTGAGGGAAGACTATGAAATTCTACGATCTGAAAACGCGCGAACATGTTGACATCCCGGAAGGGAAGATCCAGAAGAAGAAAATCGTTCGCAAGACGAAGTCCGGCGAGCAAGTTCGCCACCAGTTGATTGGTGACCATGGCGGTCGCTCGGTCTACAAGTTCGTTGGCAAAGCCGATTACGACAAGCTCAACGTTCCCGAAGTCAAGTAACTGACCTTCGTTCTCGTCATCACGGCTTTCCGCTTTGCGGGAAGCCCCTTTCTTTTTTGAACTTGTGCACTTTCCATGCGTCTTGACCATTATGCAGATCACCTCGGATCGCGATAAGGTAGCTCACCTACTACGGCGCTTTGGTCTCGGAGCCAGTGAAGCGGAACTTGAGTACTACGTTCCGAAGGGTGTAACTGGCACGATCAATGCCTTACTCAATGCCGATGGTGCTGACGGATTTGGGGTAGACCCTAGCCGCTTTGCGCAGCCCAACAACAAGGTCGTCAATATGCGAAGCGCCGAAGCATGGTGGGTGAGTCGGCTACTCATTACGCAACGACCTCTGGTGGAAAAGTTGACCCTCTTTTGGCATGATCACTTTGCCACCAGCGCTGAAAAGGTCGATGCCGCCGTGCCGATGATTGCCCAGAACGAGAAGATTCGGACCTTCGCTCTCGGGCGATTTGAGGATCTCCTTCTTGCAATGAGTAAGGATCCGGCCATGATCTACTGGCTGGACAATCAACTTAACAAGAAGGGCAAGCCCAATGAGAACTTCGCTCGTGAGGTCATGGAGCTGTTTACGCTTGGGATTGGCCATTACACCGAGAAGGATGTGCAGGAAGCAGCGAGGGCCTTTACGGGCTGGGGCTATGGGCGACGCGCGAACGGTCGGCAGATCGCTCAAGAGTCTCGTATTCCACGCGGTGGCGTTACCTACGTTTTTGACCCGCAGCAACATGACGATGGCGCAAAGGCGCTTCTGGGTAACAAAGGCAATTTCACCGGGGAAGATGTCATCGGTATTTTGAGTGGACAACCCCAAACCGCGACCCATCTCGCCGAGAAGATGTGGGAGTTCTTCGCCTACGAGGGCCCAGATGAAAAGCTTGTAAGCCGGTTGGCGGATAAGTATCGAAACAATGGGTTGCGGACATCGGTTCTGGTGAGGGCCATCATGGAGTCCCCGGAGTTTTATTCTGAGAAATGCGTCAGGCGACTCTATAAGAATCCCGTGGACTTCTGTATTGCAACTCTACGCTCCCTTGGCATAGGTAATCACCTCAAGTCAGCGCTTTCACAGGACCTTGATGAGCAACAGCAGCGAGGTGTTCTCGCTGTGACAGGTCAAGTGGCAAGCTCAATGAAGGCCATGGGCATGCAGCTATTCTATCCTCCTGATGTTGCTGGCTGGGATTGGGGAGAGGCCTGGATTAGTACGTCTACGATGGTGGAGCGCATGAAATGGGCCGATAAGGTCTTCGGGCAGCGCAGTATCTTCCGGCAGCCCCTGTACCGGGGACCGCTCATGGAAGCGATTGCTGGCTTTGACACTCCCGAGGCCTTCACAAAGAATTTGTGCTCACTCTTTGATGTTCCAGTTGTCCCTAGTAAGCTGTCAGCATTGTCAGAGGTGGCAAAGAAGGGCAACCTGCAAAGGGATCCAATGGGTGTGGCAACTAATGTTAGCCGCCTAATCTTCTGCCTTCCAGAGTTCCAATTCGCCTGAAGTAAACTCTCGCCAATGACAATTGACGAGCAGATCGCCCTTATGCGCCGGGCGACCGTTGAGATTATCAACGAGGATGATCTCAGGGTGAAGTTGCAAAGCGGTCGTCCACTCAGGGTTAAGCTAGGGGTTGACCCCACCGTGGCTCATGTTACGCTCGGGTGGGCGGTTGTGCTACGTAAACTCCGTGACTTTCAAAGGCTCGGTCACACCGCTTGCCTCATCATCGGCGACTTCACCTCAATGATCGGCGATCCAAGCGGCAAATCGAAGACTCGCCCCCAACTCTCCCGTGAGCAGATTGAGGAGAATGTTAGGGCAGTAAGCGAGCAAGTGTACAAGATTCTGGATCCCGATCGAACCGAGATTACATTTAACAAGGACTGGCTGGGAAAGATGACCTTTGAGGACGTCATCCGATTGACTAGCCGGTACACAGTAGCGCGCATCTTGGAGCGGGATGACTTCACCAAGAGGCTAAACGAAAACCGTCCAATCGCCATGCACGAAATCTTATATCCTTTGTGTCAGGGCTACGATTCGGTCGCGATCAAAGCGGATATCGAACTGGGTGGTAATGACCAGAAGTTCAATAACCTCGTGGGCAGGAACTTGATGCAACAGTTTGACTTGGAGCCTCAAGTTGTGATTCTATCGCCCCTCCTGGTTGGCACGGACGGCAAGGAAAAGATGAGTCAATCTCTTGGCAATTTCATCAGTGTCATTGACACGCCAGACGAAATGTTCGGTAAGACGATGTCAATACCCGATGAGTTGATGGAGAACTGGTTTGAGCTTTGCACTGACGTGCCGATGGACGAAGTCCGCAAGCTCCTAGCTACCATTGAGAACCCTAGGGACGTCAAGAGACGGCTTGCAAGGGAGATCATTGGCTTGTATCATTCGGCCGAAGCGGCAGAAGCGGCAGATGCGGAGTTCGTTCGACGCTTCAGCCAGCGCCAGCTTCCAAGCGAGATAGGCTCTGTCAGCATTCCGGATGAGCTACTCTCTGATGGCCAAGTGGGCCTAGCCGCGCTGATTTCCCATTGGGGGCTCGCTAAATCAAATGGACAGGCCAAGGACCTCATAAAGGCCGGCGCCGTGAGCCTAGATGAGCAAAAGGAGACCGACCCGCAGCGGCGCTTTGCTAAGGCCGAGCTATCTGGGAAGGTCGTTCGAGTGGGCAAGCTCAACTATCGCCGCATCCAGTAAGAGAAAAGGAGGCCCCAGTCCTTTGACTGGAGCCTCTAAGGTTTTTTGTTGAGCCAGAGAAATTACTTCGTGGATCGCTTGCGTCGGAGGAGAGCAGCAACGCCGAGGCCGAGTGCAGCCATGGTTGCTGGCTCAGGTACACAGTGTGGAGCCTGATTGACAAAGCCGATGCTGGCAATATCAAATCCCTGAACATTATCCCAAGCAGTGAGATCGATGTACTTCTTGGCGCGGATGTACTGAACTTGGTGACCACCGAAGTCAATGACATCGTGCCAAGTCACGTTTGGACCCGGGTTGTTGAGCGCGTTGAATGTTACATCCTTTGAACCGAGTAATTGAATCTCGTTACCGAAGGAGTCAATCTCGAAGACGTCTTCTCGGAAGTAGATTTCGCCCGTACCAAAGATAACTCCGCCAAGGTTAACGCCGACTTCATTTGCGTACATGGCTCCACCAAGAGCCTTCGCATCATACTGGATCGAGAGCGAACCAGCTCGCAGTGAACCAGCTGGCGTTCCCGAGTTGTCACCGACGTGAGCATTGGGAGTGCTGAACGTAATGGCATTGGCCGTACCGCCGGAGACTACGCTAGGCGTAATTCCAACAGACAATGGACCGCCGGAGAAAATGTAGTTGTAGAACTGAACGTTCTGGGCTGACGCAAATGACGCCCCAACTACGA
>JADZDX010000077.1 GCA_020850835.1 Fimbriimonadaceae bacterium | reverse complement strand
CTCTTAATCAGCGGGTCGTAGGTTCGAGCCCTACACGGTCCACCAAGATTTCCCGAGGACTGCGTTCGCGCGGTCTTTGGCGCCCAGGCTTCGGGCTGGCTGACCCTATTTCAATAGCGGAAGCAGCAGGCTAGCAACCCAAAGGAGAACTCCAAAGCCAATCACATCTTGGAAAGCGGTCTCGAAGGGGCCGGCGGTTGTGGCGGGGTCGAAGCCGAGCTTCTTTGAGAGGATAGGGATGACCGTTCCCATGAATCCAGCCGTCATCATGGACGCGCCCATGGCGACCCCAACAACGACGCCAAAGAACGGATGCTTGGCCCAGATTGAGCCAATCGTGCCGAGCAGTAGCCCGCAGACGGTAGCCATGAGGAGCGTGGTGACGAACTCCTTTCGCACGGCTCGCCGGGTCTCCTTCACCTTCACAAAGCCGGTATCGAGACCACGAACAACGATCGCCGCTGCCTGGAGGCCGACATTCCCCGAGATGGCCGAGATAACGGGCATAAATGAGGCAAGTAGGATGACGTGGGTGAGGACATAGTCATACCGTGAGATCACGAGACCTGCGCCAAGTTCAATGACCATCGTCCCTAAGAGCCAAGGAAGTCGGAGCTTAGCCACTTGCACCGAATTGCGACGGTCCATTTCGTGGGCATCCGTACCGACCATTTTCGCGATGTCGTCGTTGAACCCTTCGATCATCACGTCAATGATGTCGTCCACAGTCACGATTCCGACCAATTCGCCATCACGAAGTACCGGCATGGCAAGAAAGTCATGCTTGGCAATGAGACGAGCTAGGTCTGCTTCCGGCGTGTCCACGTTCACCGTGACCAAGTCCTTAGCCATGATGTCCTGGACTGTCAATCCGGCCGGAGAGGTCACAAGGGATCGCATGGAAACCACCCCTATCAGCTTCGTGTCCCCCTCACCTACAACATAGAGGTTGGTTACAGTTTCTGTATCGGGTGGGCATTGGCGAACGGCTTCGAATGCTTCGCTAAGCGATTGGTGGGCCCGAAGGCGTACGAATTTGTCCGTCATCAAACGTCCCGCAGACCCTTCGGGATAGGAAAGGAGTTGTCGAACTTCCTCGGCATCCTTTGGGGCTTCGCGAGCAAGGAGCGCCAGTAGCTCGTCCCGGACGGCATCGTCTGAGCCCGACACCACGTCAGCAGCGTCGTCCATCGGCATGCGATCGAGTAGAGCGACGATCCGGCTCCTAGGGGAGTTCAGGACCAGGTACTTGACGAGCGATGGCCCAAGGTCGAATAGAAAGTCAATGGCTCGCTCATCCTCAAGCTGGGCGAAGACAGCCAAGCTTTCGGCGTCATTTAGGCCATACGTCGCTCCGACAATATCATCTAGGTGAAGATCAGAAAGCAAGCCCCGGAGGGTAGCTGGCTCGGCCAGAACTTGGCGGATTTGATTCTCAGCGGAGGCGGTTATTGTCGGCATGCGGTTCTCCAATGCAGGGCGACCCACTGGCATCCATCCGAGTGGACGCCCGATGCTTGCGGAGAATCACGCTGGATGGTGCGGTGAAAGAGCCGGATGGCAACTGTCGCTTTCCATGACGTGTATCAGTCTACCCAGAGCCGGTTTCGCATGGAACCGACTTGAGGCTTAATGAGAACCGGGGACCTCAGATTGAGGTCCCCGGGATATGACTAGCGTTCGGGATTAGCGCCCTTGTAAGTACTGCTGGATTTCCTGGACTGTGATGAATCCATCACGATTCAGATCCAGTGCCCCAACCTTCTTGTTGTTACCCGCCTCTTCCACTGCCTGAGCAACGGAGATTCGGTATCGGATCGAAGGTCGAGTTGGTCGTCCATAGAACCCAACCTGAGCATCGTCAAAGGTAGCAAAGTTGGCGCTGATGTACGAGAACTCAATGGTATCCACGAGTCCATCGCCACTGATGTCCGCGTGTCGGAACGCGGGGGCTTGTGGGAATGGAGTATCGGGAAGGACGGGGAATCCGTACTTCATCGCGTAAACCACGTAGTCGCCAATGTCCACCTTGTTATCTCGGTTGAGATTTCCGCCCTGCAGCGTTGCCGAGGCCGTGTACTGGTTACCACTGCCGCCGACTGCTACCGTGTTGCGGAGTGTATGAGCTGGGTCCTTAGCACTTATCTTGTAGGTCAAGACATTGGGCGTGCTAGGGATGCCGTCATTCGCATCTAGGACAACTGTTGCCGCGCCGGTATTGTCAAAAACGACATCGCGGTCAAGTGAGATAGGTGCATTGACACCACCGCTTCCACCGAACATGATTTCGATTCCACGCGTCACATTGCCGGCAGCGGCGAAGCCCTGAAGTTGAAGATCAAGGGTCAGGGTTGCCGTGTTCACGCTGAACGGTACAGTCTGCGATGACGAATTGCCTGCTCGGTCAACGGCGGTAACGACGATTTGACCAGCGCCTTGGGGTGCATTGTTGGGCACGCTGTAGCTCCCTCCAAAACCGTTGCCACTCTTGGCGTATGTGTGCAACGCAACATCCTCGGGGCCCGCGCCGATCGGCGCGAAATCAAGAGTGATGGAGGGTTGGGACAAGAGGCCAACGAACGCGTCGGAACAAGCGAAGCTGATGTCCAGCATGCCGGTTACAAGCGGATTTGGCGCGCCCGGATTGCCCGATTGCGTCGCCGAGACTGCACCGATGGTCGGTGGCACGTCATCAAACATGGCGACGTTGGACCCTCGGCGATCAGCGAGGATCGGGTTTCCGATACCATCGCTAAATTGCGAATCCAAGCCCCCACCATTGTTGGGTTTGATATTGACGTAACCGGTCGCTCCATGAGCGCCGGTCATGAGGATGTTTGCGAGAGCATAGTCACTCGTAACCAATGGAGCATTCACGCTGACTCCACCCGACAATTCACCGGATGCCGTGATGGCGCCAGCGTTGAAGAAGTGACCGTCAGGATATGGATAGCCGGTGTACGATCCGGAGTCAAATCCAAGCGCTCCGAAACTCTGGAGGAAGGCCATGAATCCGCCGACGGGAGTCTGCAAGTTGGCTTGCCCAACCGTATAGTTCACCTTCTCAGTCGACTTGTTGTAAGGATCACCAGCGTATACGTATTGAGTGTTCGCCGTCGCATTGGTCTTGAAGTTACTGACCATGGCTCGGCCCGTTTCTTGACCGTATCCGTTTGTCGTGAAGCCTGCAAAGAACGACGCCGCTGTGACATTATCGTTGACGGTATCCAAGGGGACCGGCAACATGGTCACCGTATTGTGAGCATCGGGGCCATCAAGCGGGGTGACGCTCAAAGTTGCTTCGGTTCCAGCAGCATTGATGTCCACATGGACGTGGAACTTCGTCGCGGCGGGGTCAGCATCGTATGTCGGTCCGTAGCTACTCCAATCGGAGTTGTAATACATCGAGAACTTGTCGTCATTTCGGTAGATGAAAACATAGGATTCTTCGGTCTCGTTTTCGCCATAAGCTTGTCGCCCAAGTCCGAGCTGGAACCACTCCCCACCATATCCGGGGTCGGGGTCGGTCCAGCTATTCACATCGCCGAGATCAAGGTCCGCCGAGAAGCTCTTGCCCCGCATGTCAAGACCGGACATTGCGGTAGGAGCCTTGTTGGCGTCCGAGAATGGGGTGAATGTTCCTTCCAAGGCAGCGACGGCAGACGATTCTTCGAAGACTTGCCCCTGCCCACGGCGGTCGCCGGCGGGGTTCGTCGTAGCTGAGTTTGAACCATCGTAATAGATGTCAAGGATGTCGTCATAGAAGCTACCGGCTGCGTGGTAGTTGCCGTTGAGGTCTACGGGAGTTCCTTGGTCGCTCGCGGAATAGGCGTAGACGTTTCGCCAATAAGAGTCATAGCCTGAGTCCAGCAAGGTTGCAATGTTGCTGGTATCACCAAAGTTGTAAGTATTAAGAATGACTTGTTTTAGGCCATTCCAACCAGCCTCTGAGTATTCGACTCCCGAATTGGTCTGAACGAGCACGCCATTGATCCAATACTGGTGAGAAGACCCCGTATCAACCATTCGGAACGAGTTGTACTGGTCATATAGGACGGGAGCGGCCAGATTAGTCCATCCATTTATTGAGGACCACGCTCGGAATCTCGGGGCGAATGACGTTGCCAATGGGTTAAATGGATCAGCCGGGTCATTGTTGATGAATGAGAGGATCTGATACGTTGAGTTGTTTTCGACAGGGTTGTTGTCCCGAGACCAAATACTGGTGGAGCGTAGGTTGCCTGGCGTTCCCCAGCTAGCCGGAATGAAAACCTCACCGCCGACTTCGGTAACTCCGGGGCTTTGACGTACTCGGCCCTGATAGTTGTAAAAAGTTCCCGACAGCCAAGGATCTCGCAAGTTTGACCGGTCAGCATTGCTGAGCGTAATCTTGAGCGCGGTACCGCCAAGGGGGTCAGTTGCGCCGGGGGTCCAGCCACTGGGGGCAAATCGGTCTACGATCCAATCTCCAACATTGAATGTTCCCGATCCGCCACTTTCCCCAAATCCTCCACCGACGGCAGACGCCGACATGGGGGCACAAAGTGTCGCCAATACTGACGCAACAAGTAGCCCGTTCCGGAACTGGGTCTTGCCTTTGGCCCAACACTGGCTAAACCCGCCAGCCAAGGGCGAGTGATTACTATCCAATCTTTTCTCCATTCTAATTCTCTCCACAAGGCGCCTACGATGAAGGTGACGCCCATCTCAATCTTACACAAGAACGGTGCAATCGGGAGTGACTTTTTTGGCAAAGTTTTGAACTTGGTCCCAAATCTCGTAACCTGGGTTAGGTGCCAGGGAAAAATCTGGCAGGTTTGCGGGGTGAGCGGTCGCCCAACTGGAACTATTCTGCGAAGGCGGTTGATCGGGGTTGACGGCGCTGAAGAGAATAACTTTTCGAGCGAATCAGCAAAACGTCCTTGGGTTGCGGTCGGGTCTCTTAGACCCAAACCATCCTGTGCTGCGCTACCGGAGGTGGGCGGGAATGGTTGCGATAATCATTCCGACTTCCGAGGGATATCGCCGTAGCGATCGTGTTCTAGCTTGGTGCACTTATCAACCACCACCTTTAGCCCTGACGCGTGAGCTTCTTCTGCCGCGGCTAGGCTGATGATTCGAAGCTGCATCCAGACGGACTTCGCTTTGTTCTGGATCGCCTGGGCGACAATTGCCGGCACTTCGTTGGCAGGGCGGAAGATGTCCACGATGTCCACCGGAAAGGGGATATCGGCCACCGATCGGTAGACCTTTTCACCCAGTAGCTCTTCGGCGGTCGGATGGACCGGGATGATCCGATAGCCGGCTCCCCGAAGGTAGGACGCCACACGATGGCTCGCCTTCGTAGGATCGGTTGAGAGTCCAACGACCGCAATGATCTTCGCCTCATGCAGGAGACTCTGGATCACTTCGGGGCTCTGGAACTTGGCTCGTTGATCCTCGGAAAGTTCGGGGTTCAGCGTGAAATCGCATGAGTCCATCAGCTTGTATCTATCTGGCGGAGCGGGAGGGATTCGAACCCTCGATACGTTGCCGCATACGCGATTTCCAATCGCGCTCCTTCGACCACTCGGACACCACTCCGCGCCAAGTCATATTGTGGCTGAATGCGATGCCACTCTGCACCTTAAAGCACCATAAACCGAATATTCTAGGGTGGTAGTGGCGCATTCAGCTTGGCCTGGAGTGGTGACGGCGTTTCGATCTCGGCTTAAGGTCGAGGGCGAGGCTGTTACGTTGCTCGAAGGGAACACGCCGCTGATCGATTGTCCGCGCCTTGCCGCATGGGCTTGTCCAGGCGGGACGTTGTTGGTCAAGTATGAAGGTTTGAACCCAACGGGAAGTTTCAAGGATCGGGGCATGACCGCAGCGATTACGCAAGCGGCTCACGACGGGTCTAGGACGGTCATCTGTGCGAGTACCGGCAACACCGCGGCGAGTGCTGCGGCCTATGCGGCTCGGGCTGGACTCCGATGCGTTGTTTTGATTCCAGAAGGGAAGGTCGCGATGGGCAAGCTCGCAGGCTCCATCGCTTACGGCGCCCAGGTGGTGCAGATTGACGGCTCATTTGATGATGGTCTGAGATTAGTGCGGGAGATATCGGACAAGGCTCCGATAACGCTGGTAAACAGCGTGAATCCTGCGCGGGTTGAAGGTCAGAAGACCGCTGCTTTTGAAGTCAATGATGCCCTAGGGCAAGCCCCTGATTGGCTCTGCCTACCGGTAGGAAATGCTGGAAACATTTCCGCTTACTGGCTGGGGTTCGTGCAAGATGCCCTCGAACGCGGGTTTGGAACTCCTCAGCTCTTGGGTGGGCAAGCGGCGGGCAGTGCGCCGATCGTTCTCGGTCATGTTGTCGAGGAGCCGGAAACCTTGGCGACAGCGATCAGAATTGGCAATCCAGCTCGATGGTTCCAGGCAAAAGAGGCCCTAGCCGATTCTGATGGCCAGTTGTGGCGGGTCTCGGATACGGAAATTATGGAAGCCTATGGTCAGCTTTCACGGCTGGAGGGGGTTTTCTGTGAGCCCAGTAGCGCGGCCGGGGTTGCGGCCTTGCGAAAGAGCGTGTTGAATGGGGAAGTTGAACCGGAGGGTAAGACTTTTGTTGCTGTGCTCACGGGCCATGGGCTCAAAGACCCCGACGCCGCGATCGCGGGACAGACAGACTCCATTGCTGTGCTGGCTCCGACATATGATGCGATTATGGGGGTGATTGAGTGATCTCGGTTCGCCTTCCGGCGACGTCAGCGAATCTGGGCCCCGGCTTTGACAGCATGGGGCTGGCCCTTGACCTTTGGAACACCTTCGACCTGAACTTACTGGGCGAGCCCGGAACCGTGACCGTCAGAACGGAGGGAGAGGGAGCCGATTGGCTGCCGAGCGATCGGACCAATTTGGTCGCCCAGACCATGATTGAGGAGACTTGGCCTGGAACGATGCCGACTGATCTTGGCATTGAGATCGTGTGCCGCAACTGCATTCCTGCGGCGAGCGGCATGGGCTCGTCTTCAACAGCGACATTGGCGGGTCTCATTTTTGCTTCGGCTTTAGCCGCTCGCGCCAATAACCCCAGTCAAGTCCTGCCGGCGGTAAAGGATCCCCTCAACTTGGAACGGGTCTTGGCCCGCGCAGTGAAGCTTGAAGGACACGGTGATAACGTAGCTCCTGCCCTGCTGGGGGGCCTCATTTTGGTTGCGTCAAACGGTTCGCCCATCACCAAGAGTGTGAGCTTTACGCCGATGGAGGTCGTGATTTGCGTTCCCGACTTTCGCTTCCTAACCGCCGAAGCCCGCGCGGCATTGCCGGGCGAGTACAGCAAGGCGGACACGATTCATAACATCGGGCACTCGCTCTTGGTCTTGGAGGCATTGCGCACTGGGAACTTGGGGCTACTTGGACGAGCTATGGGTGATCGGATTCACGAGCCGTTTCGGATGCCGCTGATTCCGGGGGCAATTCAGGCTCGTCAAGCTGCGCACGAAGCTGGAGCCGTCGCGGCATGTCTCAGCGGTGCAGGGCCAGGCATGATTGCATTTGCTGACCGAGCTCACGAACAGATTGGTCTGGCGATGCAACGGGCCTTCGCAGATTCTGGATTGACTGCACGCCACTGGACGTTGAAGACTTCGGAACAAGGCGCAAAAATCGGGTCAGACTAAAGTCTCCGCCTCGGTCGGTGAGGTAACTTATCGTCCGCACCCAATGGCTCTAGCAGGCATCATTCTCGCCGCCGGTAAAGGAACCCGAATGAAATCGGACCTGCCCAAGGTCTTGCACCTTTGCAATGGCTTACCGATGGCCGAGCTTGTCGGACGGGCCTTGCGAACGTCGGGAGTCACCGATTGCGTGGTCATCGTTGGCCATGGCGCGGAGCAGGTCAAGCAAATCCTCGGCGATAAGAACTACCGATTTGCCGAGCAGAAGGAGCAGTTAGGAACCGGGCATGCCGCGCTCATGGCGCACGATGCGCTGAAAGATTTTCATGGTGATGTGATTGTTACGGCGGGCGACACGCCGCTTCTCACCGGTGAGGCATTGAAATCTCTTGTGGAAGCCCACCAGGATGCTCACGCAACCTGCACCGTCGCCAGCTTCTTTGCCGCAAACCCACAAGGCTATGGTCGCATTCGTCGAGACGATGATGGGAAGCCGACTCACATCGTTGAGGAAAAGGACGCGACGCCGGAAGAGAAGACCATCCAAGAGGTGAATAGCGGCGTTTACTGCTTTGATGCTCAGGCGCTCTTCGACATTCTGCCGACCCTCAATAACCAGAACTCTCAGGGGGAGTACTATCTGCCCGATGCCTTAGCCGCTTTTGCGCGAAATGGCAAAACCACCCATGCGGTCGTTCTAGAGGAGGAATTGTTCATGGGCGTCAATGACCGTTGGCAATTGGCCGAGGCGTCCCGTTTGCTTAATCAATCCATTTTGCGGACTCACGCCGAAAATGGTGTCACGATCGTTGATCCGTCATCAACATGGATCAGCCCGGAAGTCGAGATTGGTCAGGACACGGTAATTGAGCCCATGACCTCCATCACGGGGACGACCCGCATCGGGCCGCGCTGTCACATTGGTCCGAGCACCAAAATTGACGATAGCCAGATTGGCGAAGGGGCGAAGGTCTATATGAGCTACGTCCACGGTGCGACGGTTCACGATGGCAGTCGTTGCGGCCCATACGCGCACCTCCGACCCAGTGCAGTCATCGGGGCGGGGGCAAAGGTCGGAAATTTTGTTGAAATCAAAAACGCAACTTTGGGTGATGGGGCGTCGGCCAACCACCTGACCTATATTGGTGACGCTGATGTGGGCAAAGACTCCAATGTTGGCGCGGGCACGATCACGTGTAATTACGACGGATATCGGAAGAGCCGAACGAAAATCGGTAACAATAGTTTTGTGGGGTCAAACTCGACGCTCGTTGCGCCGGTCACCATTGGAGACGGGGCGTTTGTTGCAGCGGGAAGTGTGATCACCCATGATGTTGGCGATGATGCCTTGGCCATTGGTCGGGCTCGTCAAGAGGAGAAAGAAGGATGGGCCAAGCGCTGGCGGGAAAAGAACTCATGATCAATCCACCCGATGACCTTTCGGGAATGAAGCTCTTTGTGGGCAATGCCCATCTTGAACTTGGGAAACGGGTCGCTCGTATCCTTGGCGTAGAGCGCGGTCTGATGCGATGCAAGCAGTTCAGCGACGGAGAAATCCAGTTGATGATCGAGGAAAGTGCCCGGGGCAATGATGTGTTCATCTTGCAACCGACCTGCGCTCCGACCAACGATAATTTGATGGAGCTGCTGATCATGCTGGATGCCTTCCGCCGGGCCAGCGCAAGCCGAATCACGGTTGTGATGCCTTATTACGGTTACGCGAGGCAAGACAAGAAGACGAAGCCCCGTGAACCCATCACGGCACGCTTGGTTGCCGATTTGATCACACAGGCCGGGGCCATGCGAATAGTCGCCGTGGACCTCCACGCTGAACAAATTCAGGGTTTCTTTGACATTCCGGTAGATCATCTGTATGCGGGACCAATTTTGGGCGAGCATCTCATTGAGCAAGGCTATGCCGAGAAGGACGACGTCATCGTCGTTTCCCCCGATGTGGGCGGGGTGCCACGGGCTCGGTCACTGGCCGAAATGTTGAAATGCAGTCTGGCCATTATCGCCAAGCGCCGCCCCGAGGCCAACAAGGTAGATATCGTCGAAATCATCGGCGATGTAGAGGGCAAGATCTGCGTGATGATTGACGACATGATTGACACCGGTGGCAGCATCCTGCACGGGGCTGAGGAACTGATGAAGCGAGGAGCGAAGGAAGTGATTGCTTGCGCGACCCACGCGGTTTTCAGCGGAGAAGCCGCTTTCAAGTTGCAGGGAAGCCAGATCAGTAAGGTCATCGTGACGGATACAACTCCGATCACCGAGCAAAAGCAATTTGCAAAGCTGACCGTTTTGGAGTGCGCGCCGCTCCTGGGCGAAGCCATCCGGCGTATTCACCTGAACGAGTCGGTGAGTACGTTGTTTAAGTCATGGCGCTAGAGTGGTCCGTAGACCTCGGCGCGGACGAACCTCGTAAGCGGGTCATCGTCGGCTCAGTAGCCGTCATCGTTGGAACCATTGGGTCGCTCGTATTTAGCCCATGGTACGGATTGATCGGTTTTGGGTTGGTGCTCGGCAGTACCGCGGAACTGTTCCTAAAACAAAAATACCGGGTGACCGATCAGGGGGTAGAGCGAAAGTGTGGACTATCCAGCACCGCTATGGACTGGGAGCAAGTGAAGTCATTTTACGAAGATCCCGAAGGGGTAAAGCTGTCTCCATTTGACACTCCGCGACGCTCTGACCCATTTCGAGGCGTCTATCTAAGGTTCGGCCCAAACAACCGAGACTCGGTATTGGCTAAAATCCACGAACATTTCAATGGCGACTCGAGGATTCTGGGAAGAGGAACTAGCTCCGGAGGAGTTGGAGAAACTCTGTCAGAAGGCAGCGCTGGAAATTACGAAACGCCGACTTGAGGCTCCGGCCGTACTTCTTCTTGAAATGCATAAGCCAATCGCCAACTTCAATGCGCACCTCGCTCTAGGAGCGGCGGGATTCCTTGCGCCGATGGTTGGTTTTGACCTTTATAATGACCTCACACGTCTCTTAGCGAAAAGAGATAACATTGACCGTCTCTTGGAGGAGATAGAGTCGCAAGCTGCTAACCGAGGCAAATCGGTACCAGAAGATAGGGCTGAACCCCCATGCAATACTACGACACAGGCTGGATAAGCATAGTACTTGTCCTTTTGTTTGCGAGCTTCGTGCTCTTTAACATTTGGAAAGCAAAGACCAAGGGGGACAAAGTTTATGTTCGCCGCATTGCT